>NZ_AP022613.1:4365997-4677854 GCF_010730195.1 Mycobacterium conspicuum | reverse complement strand
AAGTAGTCGTCGGGCAGCGCCGTCAGGCCGCAGGCCACCGCGTGTCCCGTGCCGAGGGGGCGATCCTGCAGCGCGACGTCGATCGTGCGCCCGAGGGCGTTCGCCAGCTCGGCGACGATCGGGGCGATGCGCTGGTGCTCGTGGCCCAAGACCGCGACCACGTGCTGCGGTGCCAGCTTGGCGATGGCGTGCAGCGAATGCGACAGCATGCTGCGACCGGCGATCGGGTGCAGCACCTTCGGGGTGTCGGACCGCATCCGGGTCCCGGGCCCGGCGGCGAGAACCAGGACAGCGGTATCCGTCATCGACTCTCCCTCCGCCGCGTCTCACCAGCTCCGTCGCCAGGACTCGAACCTGAACTCTCAGAACCAAAATCTGATGTGCTGCCGATTACACCACGACGGATTGCAGTTGCGGGATGCCCGCAGTCGCACGATGCGACTCTAGTCTGGCCGCATTGACTCTGCGTGTAGGGCGGGAGTCTCTCGGACTTTTCCGCCATAGCCGCAGAGTCAACGCCGGTACCCTGACTAGCGTGGCAGTGCTGGAACGCGAGCCCGAAAAGCCTGATAAAGAGGTGCGGGCGCCGCGCGCCCGGATGACGGGCAGCGAACGCCGCCACCAACTCATCGGGATCGCGCGCTCGCTGTTCGCCGAACGCGGCTACGACGGGACGTCGATCGAAGAGATCGCGCAGCGGGCCAACGTGTCCAAGCCGGTGGTCTACGAGCATTTCGGCGGCAAGGAAGGCCTCTATGCCGTCGTCGTCGACCGGGAGATGTCGGCGCTGCTGGACGGCATCACCTCGTCGCTGACCAACAACCGGTCCCGGGTGCGGGTCGAGCGGGTCGCGCTGGCGCTGCTCACCTACGTCGAAGAGCGCACCGACGGCTTCCGGATCATGATCCGCGACTCGCCCGCCTCGATCAGCTCGGGCACCTATTCCAGCCTGCTCAACGATGCCGTGAGCCAGGTCAGCTCCATCCTGGCCGGCGACTTCGCCCGTCGCGGCCTGGACCCGGGCCTGGCCCCGCTGTACGCCCAGGCGCTGGTGGGATCGGTGTCGATGACGGCGCAGTGGTGGCTCGATACGCGCGAGCCCAAGAAAGAAGTGGTCGCCGCGCACCTGGTCAACCTGATGTGGAACGGCCTGATCGGCCTGGAAGCCGATCCTCGGCTGCAGGACGAGTAAAACGCAAGGAATACGCAAGGCCCAAGTGTTGGGATCGGTAGCAGTGCGGGCGAGATCCACTGGTCAGCAGCCCGTTCGCGATTAACCGGCACGAAGGAGCCACGATGAAACGATCCACCCGAGTTCCCGCTTTGTTGGGGGCAGCGGCCGCGCTGTTGCTGTGGGGCGGCGCCGAGCTGGCCGCGCCGTCGGCCCAGGCGGCGCCCTGCCCCCGCTTGCAGGCCTGCACCACCTGGTGCCCGGGCCAGCCGAACCCGGCGGGCCGGCCCATCCCCTGGGACACCAGCGTCTGCCACGACTATTACTGGGACTCCTACGGCGTCCACGACATCGGCACCGGCGCCTTCTACGCCTGGCGAGGCATGGGCTGGTAGTGGGCTAGCCGCAGTCGCGCGAGAGCAGGTCGGCGATCGTCTCGCGGCGGACCAGCTCGCGGGCCCTGCCGTCCTTGACCGCCACCAGCGGCGGCCGGCCGACCATGTTGTAGTTCGACGCCATGCTGTGGTGATAGGCGCCGGTGCAGGCCACGGCCAGCAGGTCGCCGGGATGCACGTCGGCCGGCAGCTCGACGTCGCGGGCGATCTCGTCGCCGGCCTCGCAATGCCGGCCCGCGACGGTGACCAGCCCTCTGACGCCGGACGCGTGTCGATTGGCCAACGTGACGGTGTATTGCGCGCCGTACAGCGACACCCGCGGGTTATCGCTCATGCCGCCGTCGACCGCGACGAAGGTCCGCCCGCCCGGTTGGGTCTTGACCGAGGAGACCCGGTACAGCGTGACGCCGGCGCGGCCGCTGATGGCCCGGCCGGGTTCCACCACGATGGTCGGCCGCGGGAAATGCTCGGCGGCGCAGGCCTCGTCGAGCGCGTCCTCGATGGTGCGGGCCAGTTCGTCGACGTCGAGTTCGGACTCGCCGGCCACGTACGGGATGCCGTGGCCCCCACCGATGTTCAGCTCGGTCAGGATGACGCCGTGTGCGGCGCGGATGTCGGCCATGGCGGCAATCATCCGATGAATCGCCTCGCCATACAGCGCCGCATCGGTCACCTGCGAGCCGATATGGCAGTGCAGGCCGACCAGGTCGAGGATCGGATGCGCCAGCACGCGGCGCACCGCGTCGGCGGCGTGGTCCCCGGCGAGCGGGAAGCCGAACTTCTGGTCGCTGATGCCGGTGGTGAGCGCGCGGTGACCGTGGATGTCGATATCGGGGGTCACCCGGATCAGCACCCGCTGGCGCTTGCGCGCCAGGCCCGCGAGGTAGGCGATCTCGATGTCGGAATCCAGCACGATGCGCCCGACGCCGATCCTGGTCGCCTCGCGCAACTCCTCGGGTGATTTCGCGTTGCCGTGCATGATGATCCGGGCCGGGTCCACCCCGCCGGCCTGGGCCGTCGCCAGCTCGCCGGCGGAGCAGACGTCGACACCGAGCCCCTCTTCGCGGGCCCAGCGCGCGACCGAGGTGGTCAGCAGCGACTTGCCGGCGTAGGCAACCTCGACGCTGCGCAGCGCCTTGCGGTAACGCCGGGCGCGGCGGCGGAAGTCGGTCTCGTCGATCACGTAGGTCGGGGTGCCGAACTCGTCGGCGATGTCGGCCAGCGGTACGCCCCCGACGCTGAGTCGGCCGTCTTCGTCGGAACGCGTGGTGACCGGCCAGATCGCGGAATCGAACCGCGGCGGCGCCGCCCTTCCGAGCGACGGCAAAATATCGAGCAATGTCATGACTTCAAAATGCGCCCGGACCGGGGTGGCTGCCGGGATCCTTACGACTCCTTGACGGTGCCGGGGCCAATATTGACGTCCTCCGGCGCACCTAGAATGGCGGCATCATGACCGCACCGGGGGCTGCTGGCCCAGACATGCCGCTCGCGGGGCTCGTCGACTTGGCGCTGACCGCGCCCACCTTCCAGCGGCTCATCGAGCACACGGCCGATCGGCCCGGCGAATTGAGCCTGGTCGGGGCGGCCCGCGCGCGCTTGTTCGCCGCGAGCGCGCTGACCCGGCAGGGCCCGTTGCTGGTGGTCACCGCCACCGGACGCGAGGCCGACGATCTGACCGCCGAGCTGAAGGGCGTCTTCGGCGACGCGGCGGCGATGTTCCCGTCCTGGGAGACCCTGCCGCACGAGCGGCTGTCACCCGGGGTGGACACCGTCGGCACCCGCCTGATGCTGCTGCGCCGGCTGGCGCATCCCGACGACGCGCGACTCGGCCCGCCGTTGCAGATCGTGGTCACCGCGGTGCGCTCGCTGCTGCAACCGATGTCGCCGCAGTTGGGGCTGGTGGAGCCGGTCACGTTGAGTGTGGGGCAGGAAGTCGACTTCGAGGACACCGTCGCCCGGCTCGTCGAGCTGGCGTACACCCGGGTGGACATGGTCGGTCGGCGCGGTGAATTCGCCGTGCGCGGCGGGATCCTCGACATCTTCGCGCCGGTCGCCGAGCACCCGGTGCGGGTCGAGTTCTGGGGCGACGAGGTCACCGAGATGCGGATGTTCTCTGTTGCCGATCAGCGCTCCATCCCGGAGATCGCCGTCGACACGCTGGTCGCCGTCCCGTGCCGCGAGATGCTGCTGACCGACGACGTGCGGGCGCGCGCGGCCCAGCTGGCCGCGGCGCACCCCACCGACGAGGGGGCGATCACCGGCAGCGTCAGCGACATGCTGGCCAAGCTGGCCGAGGGCATCCCGGTCGACGGCATGGAGGCGCTGCTCCCGGTCCTGCGTCCCGGCCAGCCGGTGCTGCTCACCGATCAACTGGCCGACGGCACGCCGGTGCTGCTGTGCGACCCCGAGAAGGTCCGCACCCGGGCCGCCGACCTGATCAAGACCGGCCGCGAGTTCCTCGAGGCGTCCTGGTCGGTGGCGGCGTTGGGCACGGACGCGCCGGTCGACATCGAGCAACTGGGCGGGTCGGGGTTCGTCGAACTCGACGACGTGCACGCCGCGGCGGTGCGGGCCGGTCACCCGTGGTGGACCTTGAGCCAGCTGTCCGACGAATCGGCCATGGAACTGGACATTCGGGCGGCGCCGTCGGCGCGGGGACAGCAGCGCGACGTCGACGAGATCTTCGCGATGCTGCGCGCGCACGTCACCACCGGCGGGTATGCGGCGGTGGTCGCGCCCGGGACCGGAACCGCGCATCGCGTGGTGGAGCGGCTGGCCGAGTCCGAAACGCCCGCCGCGATGCTGGAGTGCGGTGCACCACCCAAACCGGGGGTGGTCGGCGTGCTCAAGGGCCCGCTGTGCGACGGCGTGATCATCGAGGGCGCCAACCTGGTGGTGATCACCGAGACCGACCTGACCGGCAACCGGGGCACGCCGGCCGACGGCAAGCGGCTGGCGGCCAAGCGGCGCAACACCGTCGACCCGCTGGCGCTGAACGCGGGCGATCTCGTCGTGCACGACCAGCACGGCATCGGGCGGTTCGTGGAAATGGTGGAACGGACCGTCGGCGGGGCGCGCCGCGAATACCTGGTGCTGGAGTACGCGTCCGCCAAGCGCGGCGGTGGATCCGACAAGCTTTATGTGCCAATGGATTCGCTGGATCAGCTGTCGCGGTACGTCGGCGGGCAGGCGCCGGCGCTGAGCCGCCTGGGCGGCAGCGACTGGGCCAACACCAAGACCAAGGCGCGCCGCGCCGTGCGCGAGATTGCCGGCGAGCTGGTGTCGCTGTACGCCAAACGGCAGGCCAGTCCCGGGCACGCGTTCGCGCCCGACACCCCGTGGCAGGCCGAGATGGAAGACGCGTTCGGGTTCACCGAGACCGTCGACCAGCTCACCGCGATCACCGAGGTCAAGGCCGACATGGAAAAGCCGGTGCCGATGGACCGGGTGATCTGCGGCGACGTCGGCTACGGCAAGACCGAGATCGCGGTGCGGGCGGCGTTCAAGGCGGTGCAGGACGGCAAGCAGGTTGCCGTGCTGGTGCCCACCACGCTGCTCGCCGACCAGCATCTGGAGACCTTCCGGGAACGCATGGCCGGTTTCCCGGTGGTCGTCAAGGGCCTGTCCCGGTTCACCGACGGCGCCGAGTCGCGCGCCGTGATCGAGGGCATGGCCGACGGGTCGGTCGACATCGTGATCGGCACGCACCGGCTGCTGCAGACCGGGGTGCGCTGGAAGGATCTGGGCCTGGTCGTGGTCGACGAGGAGCAGCGGTTCGGCGTCGAGCACAAGGAGCACATCAAGAGCCTGCGCACGCATGTGGACGTGCTGACCATGAGCGCCACCCCAATCCCGCGCACGCTGGAGATGAGCCTGGCCGGCATCCGTGAGATGTCCACGATCCTGACCCCGCCCGAGGAGCGCTATCCGGTGTTGACCTACGTCGGTCCGCACGACGACAAGCAGGTGGCGGCCGCTTTACGGCGTGAGCTGCTGCGCGACGGGCAGGCGTTCTACGTGCACAACCGGGTCAGCACCATCGACCGCGCCGCCGCCCGGCTGCGCGAGCTGGTGCCCGAGGCGAAGATCGTCGTCGCGCACGGGCAGATGCCCGAGGACCGGCTGGAGCGCACCGTGCAGGGGTTCTGGAACCGCGAGCACGACATCCTGGTGTGCACGACGATCGTGGAGACCGGGCTGGACATCTCCAACGCCAACACGCTGATCGTCGAGCGCGCCGACACCTTCGGGTTGTCGCAGCTGCATCAGCTGCGCGGCCGGGTCGGCCGCAGCCGCGAACGCGGCTACGCCTACTTCCTCTATCCGCCGCACACGCCGCTGACCGAAACGGCCTACGACCGGTTGGCGACCATCGCGCAGAACAACGAGCTGGGTGCGGGCATGGCGGTGGCCCTGAAGGACCTGGAGATCCGCGGCGCCGGCAACGTCCTGGGCGTCGAGCAGTCCGGGCACGTCGCCGGCGTGGGGTTCGACCTGTACGTGCGGCTGGTGGGCGAGGCCGTCGAGGCGTACCGGCTGGCGGCCGACGGCCAGACCGTGACCACCGCCGAGGAGCCCAAGGATGTGCGGATCGACCTGCCGGTGGACGCGCACCTGCCGCCGGACTACATCGCCAGCGACCGGCTCCGGCTGGAGGGTTACCGGCGGCTGGCGGCCGCGTCCGACGACGCGGCCGTCGGCTCCGTCGTTGACGAGCTCACCGACCGCTACGGCCCGCTGCCCGAACCGGCCCAGCGACTGGTGGCGGTGGCGCGGCTGCGGTTGCTGTGCCGCGACGCCGGCATCACCGAAGTGAGCGCCCCGTCCGAGGCGAGCATCCGGCTGGCGCCGATCACGCTGCCCGACTCCGCCCAGGTGCGGCTGAAGCGGATGTATCCCGCCGCGCACTACCGCGCGACGACGTCGACGGTGCAGGTGCCCATCCCGCGGTCGGGCGGGCTCGGTGCGCCGCGGCTGCGCGATCTCGAGCTGGTCCAGATGGTGGTCGACCTGGTGACGGCGCTGCAGGGCAAGGCGCAGCAGGAAATATGATCGTCGTCCTGTTCGACCCCCGCCGCCCGTCGCTGGTGCCCATCGAAGCCATCGAGCACCTCACCGGCGAGGTGGAATACACCGAGGAGATGCCGGTCGCGGTGCCCTGGTCGCTGCCCGGGGCGCGCCCGGTGCAGACCGGGAAAGAGGCACCGGTGCTGCTGTCGTCGGATCCCAACCATCCCGCCGTCACCGCGCGATTGGCCGCCGGAGCGCGGCTCATTGCGGCGCCCGAATCGTCGCGCGGCGAACGCCTGGTGGACGCCGTCGCGATGATGGACAAGCTGCGCAGCGCGGGGCCGTGGGAGGGTGAGCAAACTCACGACTCGTTGTGCAGGTACCTGCTGGAGGAGACCTACGAGTTGCTGGACGCGGTTCGCGGCGGCAACGCCGACCAGTTGCGCGAAGAACTCGGTGACCTGTTGCTGCAGGTGCTCTTCCACGCCCGCATCGCCGAGGAGGCGGCGCATCTTCCGTTCACCATCGACGACGTCGCGGCGACCCTGATGCGAAAGCTGGGCAACCGGGTGCCGGAAGTGCTTGCGGGCAAGACGATTTCGCTTGAGGATCAGCTGGCTCAGTGGGAGGCGCGCAAGGCCGCCGAAAAGCCGCGGGACTCGGTGATGGACGACGTCCATACCGGTCAGCCGGCTCTGGCGCTGGCGCAGAAGGTGATTGAACGGGTCAACAGGGCCGGGCTGCCCGCCGACCTGATCCCCGCCGAGATCACCTCGATCTCGGTGTCGGCTGATGTCGACACCGAAAACTCGCTGCGCACCGCCGTTTTGGGGTTCGTCGACACGGTACGCGGTGCCGAGAAGGCGATTGCCGCGGCGCGCCGCGGGGGCAGCGTCCCGGACGAGTTCGATGTCACGCCGCCGGGTGAGATCACCGAAGAGGAGTGGCGCGCCCACTGGCCGGCCGCCGAACCGGTCCTCAAAGGCGGCGCAAAGAAGCGCAAGGGCCGAAGATAAGGCCCGAATACCGGGGGAGCGGCAAACCCCATGGGACGATGAACGGGGCTGAACTGGGTATAGGGGAGTGTCGTGTCGCCGAGACGTTGGTTGCGGGCCGTCGCCGTGATAGGCGCGACCGCCATGCTCTTGGCGTCCAGTTGCACCTGGCAACTCAGCCTTTTCATCCCCGAAGGCGTGCCGCCGCCCGCGGGGGATCCGGTGCCGCCGGTGGATACCCATGCCGCCGGCCGGCCCGCGGATCAGCTGCGCGAGTGGGCGGAAAAGCGTTCCCAGGTCTTGGAAATCCCGGTCGTTGCGCTCGAGGCCTACGCCTACGCCGCCCGGGTCGCCGAGGTCGAGAACCCGAAGTGTCACATCGCCTGGACCACGTTGGCCGGCATCGGACAGGTGGAGAGTCATCACGGCACCTACCGGGGTGCGACGCTGGCGCCCAACGGAGACGTGAGTCCGCCGATTCGCGGTGTTCGCCTCGACGGCAGCGGCGATAACCTGCGCATCGTCGGCGATGACGACGGGACCGACGCCGACGGCGGGCTGGCGCGCGCGATGGGCCCGATGCAGTTCATCCCCGAAACGTGGCGGTTGTACGGGGTGGACGCCAACAACGACGGCATCGTCAGCCCGGACAACATCGACGACGCCGCGCTGTCGGCCGCGGGCTATCTGTGCTGGCGCGGAAAGGATCTGGCCACTCCGCGAGGGTGGATCACCGCGCTGCGGGCCTACAACAACTCCGGAGTCTATGCGCGCGCCGTGCGTGACTGGGCGACCGCTTACGCGAAGGGTCGGCCCTTATAGCAGGATGAACCGGAAACCAGGCTTTACGCTAAGCGAGTTTAGGCAAGGAGAACGCAGTGCCGATTATCGAGCAGGTCGGAGCCCGTGAGATCCTCGATTCCCGCGGCAACCCGACGGTCGAGGTCGAGGTCGCGTTGATCGACGGGACGTTTGCCCGCGCGGCCGTGCCGTCCGGCGCTTCCACCGGCGAGCACGAGGCCGTCGAGCTGCGCGACGGCGGCGAGCGCTACGGCGGCAAGGGTGTGAAAAACGCGGTCCAGGCCGTCCTCGATGAGATCGCCCCGGCGGTCATCGGTCTGGCGGCCGACGACCAGCGGTTGGTCGATCAGGCGCTGGTAGACCTCGACGGCACCCCGGACAAGTCCCGACTGGGCGGCAACGCGATCCTGGGCGTTTCATTGGCGGTCGCCAAGGCGGCCGCCGATTCCGCCGAGTTGCCACTTTTCCGTTACATCGGCGGGCCCAACGCGCACATTCTGCCGGTCCCGATGATGAACATCCTCAACGGCGGCGCACACGCCGACACCGCCGTGGACATCCAGGAGTTCATGGTGGCGCCGATCGGCGCCCCCAGCTTCGCCGACGCGCTGCGTTGGGGCGCCGAGGTTTATCACTCGCTCAAGGCGGTCCTGAAGAAGCGCGGGCTGAGCACCGGCCTGGGCGACGAGGGCGGATTCGCCCCGGATGTCCCCGGCACCACCGCGGCGTTGGATCTGATCAGCCAGGCGATCGAGTCGGCGGGCTTCAAGCCCGGTGCCGACGTGGCGCTTGCTTTGGACGCGGCGGCCACCGAGTTTTTCACCGACGGCACCGGTTATGCCTTCGAGGGCAACACCCGCAGCGCCGAGCAGATGGCCGAGTTCTACGCCGGCCTGCTGGGTTCCTACCCGCTGGTATCGATCGAAGACCCACTCTCCGAAGATGATTGGGCCGGCTGGGCCGCCCTGACCGCGTCGATCGGCGACCGGGTGCAGATCGTCGGCGATGACATCTTCGTCACCAATCCCGAGCGGCTCGAGGAGGGCATCGAACGGGGTGTGGCAAATGCGTTGCTGGTCAAGGTGAATCAGATCGGCACGCTGACCGAGACGCTCGATGCGGTAGCCCTGGCGCATCACAGCGGATATCGCACCATGATGAGCCACCGCAGCGGCGAGACGGAGGACACCACGATCGCCGACCTGGCGGTGGCGGTCGGCAGTGGCCAGATCAAGACCGGTGCCCCGGCCCGCAGCGAGCGGGTCGCGAAATACAACCAGCTGCTGCGGATCGAAGAGGCGCTCGGCGACGCCGCGCGCTATGCCGGTGATCTGGCCTTCCCCCGATATGCGCCGGACCCGAAATAGGTTGAAATAGCTTGGCCGCCAAGCCCGATCCGAAGCGCCGTTCCCCGGCATCGCGCCCGGGGAAGGCGGGCGCCTCGGTCCGGGGACGCAAGCCGGCCAAGCCGGCCAAGCCGCCGCAGACCGTCGCCAGCCGCGGCGCGACCAAGACGCTGGCCGAGCATGTCGTCGAACCCATCAAGCGATCGATCGCCGAATCCGTCGAGCAGCGCTCCGATCAGCGGCTGGGGTTCACCGCGCGGCGCGCGGCGGTGCTGGCCGCGGTGGTCTGCGTGCTGACGCTCACCATCGCCGGCCCGGTGCGCACCTACTTCGCGCAGCGCACCGAGATGTCGCAGTTGGCCGCGACCGAGGCGGCGCTGCGCCGACAGATCGCCGACCTTCAGCAGCAGAAGGACAGGCTCAACGACCCGGCTTACATTGCGGCGCAGGCGCGTCAGCGCCTCGGCTTCGTGAAGCCCGGAGACATCCCGTTCCAGGTCCAGCTTCCGCCGGGGGCGGCGACGGCCGCGCCGCCCGGCGGCGATGCGGCCAAACCGGCGAACAACAACCCCTGGTACACGTCGTTGTGGCACACGATCGCCGACGCCCCGCACCTGCCGCCGGCCGCCACCCCGTCGCCCGTGCCGCCGCCCGGTGGTTGATGATGCCGACCTCGAGGCGATCGCGCGCCAGCTCGGCCGCGAGCCTCGAGGTGTGCTCGAGATCGCGTACCGGTGCGCCGACGGTGAGCCCGGCGTGGTGAAGACCGCGCCGAAACTTCCCGACGGCACGCCTTTTCCGACGCTGTACTACCTGACCCATCCGGCGCTCACCGCCGCCGCGAGCCGGCTGGAGGCGACCGGTCTGATGCGCGAGATGACTTCGAGGTTAGCCCTCGACCCCGAATTGGCTGCCGCGTATCGGCGCGCGCACGAGTCGTATCTGGCCGAGCGTGACGCCATCGAGCCGCTGGGCACCCGGTTCTCCGCCGGCGGCATGCCCGACCGGGTCAAGTGCCTGCACGTGCTGATCGCGCATTCGCTGGCCAAGGGTCCGGGGGTCAATCCGTTTGGTGACGAGGCGCTTGCGCTTTTGGCCGCGGAGCCGTCGACGGCGGCGGTGCTGAGATGGCCGTGAGCCGTGTTGCCGCAATCGACTGCGGCACCAACTCGATTCGCCTGCTGATCGCCGAGGTGAGCGATGGCGGGCTGCGCGATGTGCATCGCGAGACGCGAATCGTGCGGCTGGGGCAGGGCGTGGACGCGACGGGTGAGTTCGCACCGGAAGCGGTTTCGCGGACCAAGGCGGCGCTGGTCGACTACGCCGACCTCATGCGAGCCCATGGCGCCGAACGCGTGCGCATGGTTGCCACCTCGGCGGCGCGCGATGTCACCAATCGTGATGTGTTCTTTGCGATGACGGCCGACGTGCTGGGCACGGTTGCGGAGGTGATCAGCGGTGAGGAGGAAGCCGCACTGTCGTTCCGCGGTGCGGTCGGTGAATTGGACAGTGCCGGAGCGCCTTTCGTGGTGGTCGATCTCGGTGGCGGTTCGACCGAGATCGTGCTGGGCAGTGACAGCGTGACGGCCTGCTATTCGGCCGACATCGGCTGCGTGCGGTTGACCGAGCGGTGTCTGCACTCGGATCCGCCGACGCCGCAGGAGGTGGCGGCGGCTCGCCGGGTGGTGCGCGAACGGCTCGACGCGGCCCTGAGTGTGGTGCCGGTTGAGGGGGCGCAGACCTGGGTGGGCCTGGCCGGAACGATGACGACGTTGTCCGCGCTGGCCCACAACATGACGACGTATGACGCTGCGGCCATTCATCTTTCGCGGGTCAGCGGGTCTGATCTGTGGGACGTGTGCGACCGGTTGATCGGCATGACGCGATCGCAGCGTGCGGCGCTGGCGCCGATGCACGAGGGCCGCGCCGACGTGATCGGCGGCGGGGCCATCGTGGTCCAGGAGTTGGCCCGCGAGCTGCGCGGCCGGGCCGGCATCGACGAGCTGACCGTCAGCGAACACGACATCCTGGACGGCATCGCTTTGTCGATTGCCGGTTGAATCACATCCGCCACACCAGTCCCTGGCCGGGAAGGATGTGTTGTTCACCGGTGGACCAACCGAGTCACATCCGCCACACCAGTCCCTGGCCGGGAAGTGATGTGCTTTTTGTCCACCTCATAGCGACAACTCGGTGGGTGTCGTACCGGTGTGCGAGGGTCCGGTCATGACGCAACTGCACGGAATCGAACTGCGGTATGTACTGACCATGGAACTGTCCGCGAATGGCCCCGCGACGGTTGCCCAGCTGATCGACGCGCTTGACCGGCGCGGCTTTTCCGTGCGCGGAAGGCCTTCGAAGGCGGTGTCGGATGCGTTGCGCTGGGAGATTGCCCGCGGCAGGGTGCACCGGCTGCGCCGCGGACTGTACAAAAGGGCATACATCCCGCACGCAACCGAATACCGGATCATCAACCGGGTGCGCGCCTTGCGCGTGGCCGCCCTGTTGTCGCTGTGAGGTGGACAAAAGGCACATGGTCTTCCGCGAGGTGGCTGGTGTGGCGCAAGCGATTCAGGCGCGCCTTGCGCGCGGCCGCCCTGTTGTCGCTGTGAGGTGGACAAAAGGCACATGGTCTTCCGCGAGGTGGCTGGTGTGGCGCAAGCGATTCAGGCGCGCCTTGCGCGCGGCCGCCCTGTTGTCGCTGTGAGGTGGACAAAAGGCACATGGTCTTCCGCGGGGTGGCTGGTGTGGCGCAAGTGACTCACGCCTCGAAGCGATAGCCCATGCCCGATTCGGTCAACAAATGCTTCGGATGCGACGGGTCCTCCTCGAGTTTGCGCCGCAACTGCGCCAAATACACACGCAGGTAATGCGTTTCGGTCGCATACGCCGGACCCCATACCTCCTTGAGGAGTTCTTCGCGGCCCACCAATTTGCCGCGGTTGCGGACCAGCACCTCGAGCATGCCCCACTCCGTCGGGGTGAGGTGCACTTCGGTGCCGTCCTTGGTGACCCTCTTGGCCGCCAGGTCGACGGTGAACGCGTCGGCCTCGATAACCGGCTGGTCCATCTCGGACGCCGCGGCATTGCGACGGACCGCGGCCCGCAACCGGGCCAAAAACTCGTCCATACCAAAGGGTTTCGTGACGTAGTCGTCGGCTCCGGCGTCCAAGGCCTCGACCTTGTCCGACGAGTCGGTGCGCGCCGACAACACGATCACCGGCGCGGTCAGCCAGCCGCGCAGCCCGCCGAGCACGTCGATGCCGGAGATGTCGGGCAGGCCGAGGTCGAGGATCACGACGTCGGGTTTGTGCTCGGCCGCCGCACGCAACGCCCCCGCGCCCGTCGAGGCGGTGACGACCTCGTAGCCTCGCACGGACAAATTGATGCGCAGCGCGCGCAGGATCTGCGGCTCGTCGTCGATCACCAGCACACGGGTCACGGTGCCGCCAGTTCCACGGTCACGGTAAGTCCACCGCCCGGTGTATCGCCGGCCGCGATGGTGCCGCCCATGGCCTCGACGAAACCACGCGCCACCGACATGCCCAGCCCGACACCGGTGGAGTTGTCGTGATCGCCTAGGCGCTGAAACGCCTCGAAGAGCTGATCCTCGGTGCCGTGTGGGATCCCGGGGCCCTCGTCGATGATGTTGATCAGCACACGATCACGCACTTGCCCCGCGTTGACGCGGACCGGGCTGTTGGGCGCATACCGCAGCGCGTTGTCGATCAGGTTGGCGAAGACCCGTTCGAGCAGCCCGCCGTCGGCCAGCACCACGGCATCACCGACGTCGACCTTGACCCGGTCGATGGCGGATCGGTAGAAGCCGGTGGCGCCCTTGCCGATACTGACGAGCGCGCGTTGCACCGACTCCTCCAGATACACCCGGCGCAGCTCCGGGCGAACCACACCGGCGGCCAGTCGCGACGAATCGAGCAGGTTGCCGACCAGCGCCGTGAGCTGGTCGATGGACTCCTCGATGGTGGCCAACAGTTCGGCCGTGTCCTCGGGGGAGAAGGCGACGTCCACGGCACGCAGGCTGGACACCGCGACCTTCGCGGCGGCCAGCGGCGTCCGCAGATCGTGGCTCACCGCCGACAACAGGGACCGCCTCAGCTCGTCGGCCTTCACGATCGCCTCGGTCCGGCTGGCCTCGTCGGCCAGCTCGCGCTGCCTGATCAAGCCCGCCGCCTGCTTGGCCACCGCGGTGAGCACCCGGCGGTCCCGCGCGTCGAGCTTGCGGCCGGCCAGCAGCATCCAAAACTCGTCGTCGCCGACCTCGATCGCGGTGTCCGCCGAATCGACCGCCACACAAGGGTCTTTGCCCACGCAAGCCACGATCTCCTTGGGCTCACGCAACATGCTGACCGCGCGTTGTGAATAGGTCTCGCGGACCCGCTCCAACAAAGCCTCGGGATCGGCGCCGCGCAGCACCGATCCGGCGAACAGGGTCAGCAGCTCCGCCTCCTGGGAGGCGCGCCGGGCCTCCCGGGTGCGTTTGGTCGCGCCGTCGACCAGCACCGCGACCGCGACCGCGATCAGCAGCAGGACCAATTCCACGACGGCGCTGCTGGGCTCGGCGATGGTGAAGCTGTGCCGCGGAGCGATCAGGTAATAGTTCAACAGCAGCCCGGCCAGCACGGCCGAAAGGGCAGCCGGGGCAACGCCTCCCAGCAGACCGACCAGCAGCACGCCGATGAAAAACAGCGCGCTTTCGGCGCCGGTGTCCAGGTACGGGTCCAGCAGCGTCACCGTGACGGCGCAGATGGCCGACGGGACGATGACGGCGGCCAGCCAGGAGGCAACGCGTCGCTCGCGGGGCGCGAGCGACGCCCACCGAAAGCCGCGCTTGGCTTCCTCGTGGGTGACCATGTGCACGTCGATCTTGCCGGACTGCTGCACGACCGCCGGACCGATGCCCTCGTTGAGCACGCGCGCCCACCGGGACCGCCGGGAGGTGCCGATCACCAGCTGGGTGGCATTCATCTCACGGGCGAAATCGAGTAGGGCCGCCGGTATGTCGTCGCCGACCACGGTATGCACCGACGCGTCCAGGCTGCTGGCCAGCTCGCGAACCTTGTTCAACCGCGCGTCGGACAGGCCGGCCAGGCCGTCGCCCCGGATGACATGCACCACCATCAGCTCGGCGCTGGACTTCGACGCGATCCGGGATGCCCGCCGCACCAGCGTCTCCGATTCCGGGCCGCCGGTGATCGCCACCACGACGCGTTCCCGCGCCTCCCACATGTCGGTGATTTTGTTCTCGGCGCGGTACTTGGCCAGCGCGGTGTCGACCTGGTCGGCCAGCCATAGCAGCGCCAATTCCCTTAGGGCAGTGAGATTTCCGCGACGGAAGTAGTTGGACAGCGCCGCGTCGATTCGTTCGGACGCATAGACGTTGCCGTGAGATAGCCTGCGGCGCAGTGCCTCCGGAGTGATGTCGATGAGTTCGACCTGGGCGGCCCCGCGCACGATGGAGTCCGGAATCGTCTCCTTTTGTTCAATGCCGGTGATCTGCGCGACGACGTCGTTGAGGCTCTCCAGGTGCTGAATGTTGACCGTGGAGATCACCGTGATCCCGGCGTCGAGCAGCTCTTCGACGTCCTGCCACCGCTTTTGGTTTTTGCTGCCAGGGGTGTTGGTGTGCGCGAGTTCGTCGACGAGCACCACCTGCGGACGGCGGGCCAGGACGGCGGGCACGTCCAGCTCGGCGAAGGTGCCGCCCCGATAGTCGATGTAGCGGGGCGGGACGATCTCGATGCCCTCAAGCATCTCCGCGGTCTTCTTGCGGCCGTGGGTCTCGACAACGGCGGCCACCAGGTCGGTGCCGCGCTCCAAACGCCGGTGTGCCTCGCCGAGCATCGCGTAGGTCTTACCCACGCCGGGCGCGGCGCCGAGATAAATCCGCAGCTCGCCGCGTTTGGAGACGCTCACTGAACCATCGTAAGCGGGTACCTATGGTCGAGAGCCAGGTTGAGCTGCAGCACGTTGACGGTGGGTTCACCAAAGATTCCGAGTAGGCGGCCAGTGGTGCACTGCGCCACCACCGCCCGAATCTGGTCCGCGCTGACGTGGCGGGCCCTGGCCACCCGGGCGATCTGAATATCGGCGTAGGCGAGCGAGATATCGGGGTCCAGGCCGCTGCCGCTGGCGGTGACGGCATCGGCCGGAACCTGCGGTGAGGCCGGGGCGGCTCCGCGAATCGGCACGATCTGGCCGGCCGAGTAGTCGTCGCCGACCGTGGCGCACTCGACGTGCACGCCCTCGTAAAAGTCAACGAAGGGCTGTTTGGTCGTCGCGCACGGCTCGTTGACGCTGACCACCCTGGTGGGATGGCTGACGTACCCGCGTGCGTCCCGCGGGCCGATCACCGACAGCACGGCGCCGACGCCCCCACCCGTGCAGAACGGGCGCGACCCGTCCACGCCTTCGAGCTTGCCGACGGCCGCGCTGCGCGCACAGACCTGCGACAGCAGGCTGGGCTTCGGCGGATCCCCCGGGGTGTCGACGACACTTTCGGGTCCGAGGTTGCTGCCGCCGCTCGCCGTGGGGTCATACCCGTTGGCACCCGCCGCCGACGGGCGGCTCTGGAAGTACTCTGACAGCGGGTTGCCGTTCGCGTCGGTGAACAACTGGCCGATCAGCTTGCTGCCGACCGGTTTTCCGCCGGCGGTGAGCATCGATCCCTCGGCCTTGTCGTGCAGCCCCGGAAGCATGGCCACCAGCCAAATCAGCAGCGGGTATCCGAAGCCGAGGATCACCGTGAAGACCAGCAGCGCGCGCAGCGCCGCCCAGTGCTGGCGAATGATGTTGGAAGACTTCATCTCAGCCCATCCCAGGAAGCAGTTGAACCAGCAAGTCGATCAGTTTGATCCCGACGAACGGCGCGACGATGCCGCCCAGCCCATAGATGTAGAGGTTGCGGCTGAGCAGTTTCGCCGCGCGGCTGGGTGTGTAGCGAACACCGCGCAGCGCCAACGGAATCAGGGCGACGATGACGATCGCGTTGAAGATGACCGCGGACAGGATCGCCGACTGCGGACTGTGCAGCCGCATGACGTTGATCATGTCCAGGCCCGGGAAGATCGCCACGAACATCGCCGGGATGATCGCGAAATACTTTGCGATGTCATTGGCGATGGAGAACGTGGTCAGCGCGCCGCGGGTGATCAACAGCTGCTTCCCGATCTCCACGATCTCGATGAGCTTGGTGGGGTCGGAGTCCAGGTCCACCATGTTGCCGGCCTCTTTGGCCGCCGACGTGCCGGTGTTCATCGCCACCCCCACGTCGGCCTGCGCCAGGGCCGGGGCGTCGTTGGTGCCGTCGCCGGTCATCGCCACCAACCGGCCGCCCTGCTGCTCCCTCTTGATCAGCATCATCTTGTCTTCGGGGGTGGCCTCGGCGAGGAAGTCGTCGACACCCGCCTCATCGGCGATCGCCTTGGCGGTTAACGGATTATCGCCGGTGATCATCACCGTGCGAATGCCCATCAGCCGCATCGCGTCGAACCGGGCGCGCATGCCCTGCTTCACCACATCCTTCAAATGGATGACGCCGAGCACGGACGCCTTGTCGCCGACAACCTGCCCGACCACCAGCGGTGTCCCGCCCGCGGCGGAGATGCCGTCGACGATCTCGCCCAGTTCGGGCGGAACGGTGCCGCCCTGCCCGCGGATCCAGTCCGATACCGAGCTGGCCGCGCCCTTGCGCAGCTGACGGCCGTCCACATCGACACCCGACATCCGCGTCGTCGCAGTGAATTCCACCCAGGTAGCGTTGGCCAGCTCGCCCGGGGTCCGCGCGCGCAGCCCGTACGCCTCTTTGGCGTAGACGACGATGGAACGGCCCTCGGGGGTTTCGTCGGCCAGGCTGGACAGCTGGGCGGCGTCGGCCAGATCGCCGTGGGTCACGCCGGTCACCGGAATGAACTCCGAGGCTTGGCGATTCCCCAGCGTGATCGTTCCGGTCTTGTCCAGCAACAGGGTGTTGACGTCGCCGGCCGCTTCGACCGCGCGGCCGGACATGGCCAGCACGTTGCGTTGCACCAGCCGGTCCATGCCGGCGATACCGATCGCCGACAGCAGCGCGCCGATGGTGGTGGGGATGAGGCACACCAGCAGCGCGACCAGCACGATGCCGCTGATGCCGTTGCTGTTGAGCGCCGAGGTGTCGGGCACGCCGGGGTTGTTGACCTTCGAGTAGATCGCCAGGGGCTGCAGCGTCGCGACCGCGAAGACGAAGATGATGGTCAGCGCCGCAAGGAGAATGTTGAGTGCGATCTCGTTCGGCGTCTTCTGCCGATTGGCGCCCTCGACGAGTGCGATCATCCGGTCGACAAAGCTCTCGCCCGGCTTCTGGGTGATCTTGACGACGATGCGGTCCGAAAGCACGGTGGTCCCGCCGGTCACCGCAGAGCGGTCGCCGCCGGATTCCCGAATCACCGGCGCCGATTCCCCGGTGATCGCCGATTCGTCAACCGAGGCAATGCCTTCCACGACGTCCCCGTCGCCGGGGATCACCTGGCCCGCGGTGACCACCACGATGTCGCCCTGTTGCAGAAGCGGTGCCGCCACCTCTTCGGGTGTGGCGGTCGTGCTGCCCGGTGACCAGTCCTTGAGTCGTAGCGCGATGGTGTCGGCCTTCGACTTGCGCAACGTGTCGGCCTGCGCCTTGCCGCGGCCCTCGGCGACGGCCTCGGCCAGGTTGGCGAAAACCACTGTCAGCCACAGCCAGAACACGGTCAGCCAGCTGAACCAGCTGTCGTCACCGATCGCCAGGATCGTCGACCAGACGGCGCCGATTTCCACGATGAACATCACCGGGTTGCGCCACAGCGTGCGCGGATCGAGCTTGCGCAGCGCGTCCGGCAGCGACTTCAGCAGCAGCGCGGGATCGAGTAACCCGCCCCGCACGGCGTGCTCGGAATATCTTGTGGTGCTCACGTTTTCAGTGAATCCCTTCGGCGAGCGGCCCGAGCGCCAGCGCGGGCAGGAAGGTGAGGGCAACCAGGATGACCGTCACACCCACCACCAGGCCCACAAACTGGGGCTTATGGGTGGGCAGCGTGCCGCTCGATTCGGGCGTCCTGCCCTGACGTGCCAGCGAACCCGCCAGTGCCAGAACGAGAATCATCGGCAGGAACCGCCCGAATACCATCGCCAGGCCCAGCGCGGTGTTCCACCAGACGGTGTTGGCCGAAAGACCGGCGAAGGCGGAACCGTTGTTGTTGGCGGCGGAGGTGAATGCGTAGAGCACCTCGGACAGGCCATGCGGGCCGGTGTTGGTCATCGCGGCGCGCTCGCCCGGCAGTGCCATTGCCAGCGCGGTACCGACCAGCACGATGAGTGGGGTGATCAGGAAATAGCCTGCGGCCAACTTCATTTCGCGCGGGTTGATCTTCTTGCCGAGGTACTCCGGCGTCCGCCCGACCATCAACCCGGCGACGAAAACCGTGATGACGGCGAGGATCAGGATGCCGTACAGACCCGAGCCGGTTCCGCCGGGGGCGACCTCACCGAGCTGCATGTTGAACATCTCCATCATGCCGCCCAGGCTGGTGTAGGAATCGTGCGCCGAGTCGATGGCGCCGGTGGACGTCAGCGTGGTCGCATCGGCGAAGACGGCGGAGTCGGCGACACCGAAGCGCTGTTCGACTCCTTCGGTCGCCGCGCCCGCCGCGGTCGGGACGGTCCCGTGGTGCTGCAACTGGAACAGCATCATGAAGGAGACACTCAAAACGGCCATGATGCCGACCACCGCGGCGATCGCGTAGCCCTGCTTCTTGCTGTTCACCATGCGGCCGAAGGTGCGCGGCAGCGAGAAGCTGATGACCATCAGCAAGAAGATCTCGACCCAGTTCGTCCACGCGGTCGGGTTCTCGAACGGGTGCGACGAGTTGGCGTTGTAAAAGCCCCCACCGTTGGTGCCCAGCTCCTTGATCACCTCCTGGCTGGCGACGGGGCCGCCCGGAATCGTCTGTTGCGCCCCGGCGACCGTCGTGACGACCTGGTCGTTGAGGTGGAAGTTCTGCACGGCGCCGCCGGCGACGAGCAGGATCGCCGCGAGGACGGAAATGGGCAGCAGGATGCGCAGCGTGCCGCGGGTCAGGTCCACCCAGAAGTTGCCGAGTTCGTTGGTGCGGTGGCGGGCGAATCCGCGAACCAGGGCTACCGCGACGGCCATGCCGACCGCGGCGGACACGAAGTTCTGCACCGCGAGGCCGGCCATCTGCACCAGGTGGCCCATGGTCGATTCGCCGGAATAGTTTTGCCAGTTGGTATTGGTGACGAAACTGATGGCGGTGTTCCAGGCCAAGGAAGGCGTCATCGGCGTCCCCGGGTTGTGCAGATGCAGCGGCAGCCTGCCCTGGACCAGTTGCAGCACAAAGAGGAACACCACACTGACCGCCGAAAAGGCCAACACGCTGCGGGCATACGTCTTCCAGGTCTGCTCCGCGTCCGGGCTGGCGCCGATCAGCCGATAGATGAATTTCTCTGCACGCGAATGCTTTTGGGAACTGTAGACGCGAAACATGTAGTCGCCCAGCGGCACGTGCACGGCCGCCAGCGCGAGAATGAGGAGCGCGAGGAACACCAAACCCGCTGCGGTGCTGTTCATTAGAACCGCTCCGGAAACATCAGGGCCGCCCCGAGCAGCAGTGCGATGAGGACGGACAGTATCAGCCCGACAACGTTGGCGACACTCACGATCCCCACCTCAGGGTCGAGCCGAGCGCGACGAAGACCGCCACGGTCAGCAGGAGGTAAATCACTACGGACATATCTGTCTTTCGGTCGCGACGAGTTCCCTTCGCTATTCAGCGGAGGACAAGCAAAAGGCTATGCCGGTGCACAAGCCAACGACGCCGACCTTGACGCTTTCTTAACAGTGCTGCTCGCCACTTTTGCGGCGCTATGTCAGGTCGGATTTCTCGATCATCGGGATCCGCACCCGAAAGATTGTCCGGCCATCGCCGGATTCCGCACTGACCGAGCCGTGATGCGCCTTGACGATCGAACTGACGATCGCCAAGCCCAATCCGTTGCCGGACCCGTTGCTGCGGGATTTGTCCGCGCGGACGAACCGCTCGAAGAGCCGAGGCTGAATGTCCGCGTCGATGCCGGGGCCGTCGTCGTCGACGGTCACCTCGGCGTAGGGCCCGTCGGGGCCGCTGCGGTGCCGGGCGATTCCCGTCGTCACCGTGACGCCGGGCGGCGTGTGCACCTGCGCGTTGCTGAGCAGGTTGCTGACCAGTTGGTGCAGCCGGGCGTGATCGCCACGCACCCACACCGGCTCGTCGGGCAGGTTCTTGATCCAGCGGTGGGTGGGCGCCGCGACGGCGGCGTCGTTGACCGCGTTGATGACGACGTCGGCCAGGTCGACATCTTCGGTGTGCAGGTCTTCGCCCTCGCCCAGCCGGGAGAGCAACAGCAGCTCGTCGACGAGCGAGGTCATCCGACGTGCTTCGGACTCGATACGGGCCAGCGCGTACTCGGTGGTCGGTGGCAGCGCGGCACTGTCTTGGCGGGTGAGTTCGGCGTAACCCTGGATTGCTGCCAGCGGGGTGCGCAGCTCGTGGCTGGCGTCGGCGATGAATTGCCGCATGCGCTGATCGGAGTCTGCGCGATGGGCCAGCGCGCTATCGACGTTGTCCAGCAACCGATTCAGTGTGTTTCCGACGATCCCGACTTCGTTGTCGGGATCGGTGTCCGCGACCGCCACGCGGGCGCTGATCTGATGGTCATCGTCGGTCAGCTGCATCGCGGCGACCTCGGCGGCCGTCGCGGCGACCCGGCGCAGGGGCCGAAGCGTGTAGCCGACCACCCACACCGTCAGCACCGCGGTCACCAGCAGCGCGCTCGTCACCAGGGCCGTGGTGGTCAAGTTCTTCCGCGCGATGATCCGGTTGGCCAGGTTCAACGACACCCCGACGATCAGGGTGTCGGACCCGTCGAAGCCGACATCCATCCGGTAGGAGCCCAGGCTGCCCATTTTTTCGGTGCGTGCCGGGCCGTCGGGCCATGACCGCGCCTCGATGGCGTGCACCACGTCCGGCGGCGCGGACCGGGGCTCGTCCTCGGAGAAGACCGCCGAACCGATCACCTGCCCGTTGCGCAGCACCGCGATCAGGTTTCCCGGCGTTTGCCCGGTGAACTCCAGCAGGGCTTGGGACACCGGCGGAGCCCCCGGGTGCGTCGCGGTGTTGCGGTAGCGGTCGTAGGAATGGCTGAACGCGTGCAGGGATTTGGCGACCTCCGCGTCGTTCATCGCGGCGACATAGCCGCGCAGGCTCAGCACGGAGACGATGCCGACGGCCGTCAGCACCACGCTGACGACGACAAGCACACCCAACAGCAACTGGTGGCGTAATGAGCGGGGCAGCCACCAGGGAATGTTCCTGGACTCGGTGGGTTTCTGGCGGCTCATTCCGGGGGCCTTAGGGTTCTCGAAGCATATACCCAACGCCGCGGACCGTATGGATCATCGGCTCCCTACCGGAGTCGATCTTCTTCCTCAGATATGAGATGTACAGGTCGACGATGCTCGTGCGCCCCGAGAAGTCATAATTCCAGACCCGATCCAGGATCTCGGTGCGGCTCAGCGCGCGACGGGGGTTGCGCATGAGGAACCGAAGCAGTTCGAACTCGGTGGCGGACAGCGAAATCGGCTCACCCGCGCGGGTGACCTCGCGGCTGGCGCTGTCGACTTTGAGATCGCCGATGCTGAGGGCCTCGGCGGCGGGCGGGCTGAGCTGGGTCGAGCGGCGCAGCAGCCCGCGCAGACGCGCGACCAGTTCCTCCAGGCTGAACGGCTTGGTCATGTAGTCGTCGGCCCCGGCGGTCAGGCCGGTGACCCGGTCCATCACGGAATCCCGCGCGGTGAGGAACAGGGTGGGGGTATAGGTGTCGGACTCGCGGACCCGCTCCAGGATTCGCAGTCCGTCCACGTCGGGCAGCATGATGTCGAGGACCAGCACGTCGGGGTTGACTTTTTCGAACTTGGCGATGGCCTCGCGCCCGTTGTTGGCAACTTCGACGGCCCAGCCCTCGTAGTGCAGCGCCATCTTGACCAGGTTGGTCAACGCCGGCTCGTCATCGACCAGCAAAACTCGGATCGGAGAACCGTCGGCGCGGTAAATCCGGGGCAGCTGCCCAAGAATGGCTTGGCGGGGCCGCTGGCTGCCCGCGTATCCCGTCGTTGCGGTCATGTGCCCGATTCTTTCAACCGCACATCAGCTTGTCACAGACTTCATATAAATCTCAAATCTATCGGCTCGGCGCGGCCCGGCCGGTGGGGTCAACATATATGCGTATCATATGTGTTTCATCTGCGAGGTTGAGATGGAACCTCAGAACTAAAGAGACTGGAAGACAGCAAATTTGATGCGGCTGAGCCGATCTGGCCCTCAGCGCAACGAATTTAATCGACAGTATGAGAACGGATTTCATTGAGTACCACGGACCGCGGTTCGGCGGTCGCCATCCGGTGGTCGAAAGCGATGCCCGACGGTTGCGGGGAGCCCTGCCCCGCCCTTCGTTGATGTGATGTTGCTTGAGACTATGAATTGCTCAGCGGTCCAATGGTTTTCGTAACATGGCCCGCCTGTGCGCCGCCGCGGCCGCCAGCGTCGCGGATGACGCCCCAGCTGGCGGCGTTGCGGGACGGCGCGGCGCGCATCGCCACCAAATGTGTGCGATTTCACGTCCTTTTCATGTACTCGGAGAGGTCGCCCGTGGCAGGCGTCTATGAGCTTTCGGTGAGTTCAGCCACGTGGTCTGTTGCGGCCATGCGACCCGGGAACGCGGCGCGGCGCGCAACCGCACGCGTTCTGACGGGCGGTTCCGACCCCGGCACCGGCCCTCGGCAGCCCAGGCCGCCGCCGCGATTGCGATGCCACGGACTCAGCAAACACACGATGAGATAGGGACGCACGATGGATTTTGGAGCATTGCCGCCAGAGGTCAACTCGGGCCGGATGTATGTGGGACCGGGGCCCGGCACGCTGCTGGCCGCCTCCGCGGGATGGGATGCACTGGCGGCCGAACTACACAGCGCCGCCGCCGGCTACCAAACAGTGATCACGGGACTGACCGACGAATCGTGGACCGGTCCGTCGTCGGCGTCGATGGTGGGCGCGGTCGCGCCCTATCTGCAGTGGATGAGGACCGCCGCCACTCAGTGCGAGGAGGCCGCCTCCCAGGCCACCGCCGCCGCGGCCGCCTACGAGACGGCCTTTGCGATGACGGTGCCGCCGCCGGCGATCGCGGCCAACCGGGTCCAACTGGCGACGCTGGTCGCGACCAACCTGCTGGGCCAGAACACGCCGGCGATCGCGGCCACCGAGGCGGAGTACAGCGAAATGTGGGCTCAGGATGCCACCGCGATGTACACCTACGCCGCGAGTTCGTCTGCCGCCTCGGCCTTCAAGGTCTTCACCTCGCCGCCGCAGACGACGAGCGGGCTCGTCGCGCAGGCCGGCGCCGAGACGGCCGGCAAGGTGCAGGCCGCGTCGGCCCAGTTGATTTCGTCGGTGCCCCAAACCCTGCAAAGTCTGGCGACCCCTGGCGCGTTGTCGACGTCACTGGGCACGTCGGCGGCGTCGTCCCCGCTTAGTGCCCTGTCGAGTCTGACCGGCGCGTCCGGCAAGACCGCCACCAAGGGCGCCAGCGCGGGGCTGGGGACGTTGCCTGGCCTGGCCACCAACCTGGCATCGTCATTGAGCGCCGATGCGTTCACCGACGTTGTCGGCCTGGGCACCGATGTGATTGGCCTGGGCTCCGATGGGGCGGGCTTCGGCAGCGATGGCGGGGGACTCGGTATGGACGGGTACGGGCTGTCGCTCGACTTTGAGGGCGCCGGTTCGATCTTGGGAGCCGAGGGCGTTCCCGGCTTCGAAACCCCGGGGCAATTGGGCGGAAACCTGCCCCTGGGCAATATCGGCAATCTGGGTGGCCTGGGCCAGGGCGCGACGGCCGGGCTCTCCCAAGCGAATTCGCTGGGCACGTTGTCGGTGCCGCCGAGCTGGGCCGAGGCGGTATCAAATGTCACACCGCTGCCCGCTTTGGATGCCAACGCCATGCCGGGTGGCTATGGTGCGGCGCCGTCGGCCGCAACCGCCCCCGTTTCCAAGCTGCCGTTGGGTGCCATGGTCGGGCGCGAGTCCGGGGGTGCGGTTCAGCGAATTGGGTTCCGTCCCTCGCTGATTCCGCATTCGCCGGTGGCGGGGTAGTGCCCCGCACGGGAAAAGGGGCCCGCAAACCCGAAGGTGCGCGGGCCCCTTTTTGCCTGTGCGCGGGCGTCAGGCCCAGCTGGACCCGACGGCGCTGTCCGTGCTGGCCATGTTGCTGCTGGCCGACTGCACCTTGGCGCCGTGCTGGTTGGCCTGCTCGTAGATCACCTGGAAGTTGCGACCCAACTGGGTGATGAACTCCTGGCAAGCCACCGAACCGGCGCCGCCCCAGAAGTCACCGGCAGCCAGCACATCGCGAACGATGGCCTGGTGCTCGGCCTCCAACGAGGCAGCCTGCGCGCGGATCAGCGCGCCGTGGGCGTCAACATCGCCGAACTGGTAATTGATGCTCATTCTTACGTCCTCCTAAGTCGAATGTTGTTGAAAGGCAGCAGTTTTGGATGACTAGCTGCTGAGGATCTGCTGCGAGGCCTGCTCTTGGGTCTCGTAGTTGTTCGCGTCGCGGACCAGACCGTCACGCACGCCGTGCAGCATGTTCACGATGTTGTTGAAGGCCTGGTTCATCTGGCCCATCGTGTCGTAAGAGGTCGCCTGAGCCGTACCGCTCCAGGAAGCCCCGGCGATGTTCTGCGAGGACGCCCACATCTTGCGAGCCTCGTCAGACACCGTCTGAGCGTGCATCTCGAAACGGCCAGCCATCGCCCGCATAGCGTGCGGGTCGGTCATAAAACGTGCCATGTCTTCGTCTCCTTATCTCGGAATCATCGGTGTGTACACGTGCGTCTTACACGACGACTTGCTTGGGCATGACGATGGGCTTGAACCCGTACCGCGGCCCGGCCATCGCACCCGCGCCCTTGCCGGCCGCCGCCATCCCGGGCATCATCCCGCTGATCGGCCCGCCGGCCTCGTCGGTGGCGGCGGTCCAGCCGCTGCCCTCGAGCGGAGCGGTGGACGACGCCAGCGTCGCCGGCGCGGCCGACGACCAGCCGGCCGGCACCGACAGACCGCCCACGGCCGACGCCTCGCCCAGACCGGCCGTCATCGCGCCACCCAGGCCCGCCGGCATCGTCGCGCCCGCCAGCGATTCCGCGCCCGCGGCCGCCCCGGCCACGTCACTGGCGGCGGCGGCCGCGGGAGCCGCGGCATAGGCGGTCGCCGCAGTGTGGACGTAGGACACCGCGGTCGGGATGGCGGTACCGACGAACCAGGCCGCCGTGACACCGATCTGCTGGACGAAGTTGAAGTCGAACAGGGTGCCGAAGAGGCCGTCCGCCTCGTTCAGCACGTTCGCCGCCCCGGGGAAAGCCGACGCGAAGGCGTTCCATATTTCGGTGCCGAAGGACTCCGTTCCGAAGGCCGCCGGCGCCGAACTCAGGACAGACGCGAGGCTGTTCGCCACGCTGCTGCCCTGGCCGTTCGCCACCGCCGCGGACACCGCGGCCGCCTGGGTCGCCGACCCGGCGGGATTGGTGGTCGGGGACGCCGGCAGCAGCGGCTGCAGGACGGAGGAAGCCGTCGCGGCCGCCGCATAGGTGTACATCGTGATGGCGTCCTGGACCCACATCTCGGCGTACTGGGCCTCGGTGGCGAGGATCGCCGGGGTGTTGATACCCAGAAAGTTCGTCGCCACCAGCGCCGCCAGCTGGGCCCGGTTGGCGGCGATCACCGGTGGCGGCACCGTCGCGGCGAAGGCCGCCTCATAGCCGGCCGCCGCCGCCGTCGCCTGCGCCGCCGCCTGCTCGGCCGCGGCCGCCGTGGTGGTCAGCCATTCGATGTACGGCTGGGCCGCGGCCGCGGCCGCGGCCGACCCCGCACCGGTCCACTGCTCGGTGGTCAGGTTCGTGATGATCGACTCGTGCTGGGTCGCCGTGCTGCTCAACTCGGCGGCCAGGTTGCTCCACGCTGTCGCGGCGGCCATCAGCGGCCCCGAGCCGGCGCCCGTGTACATCAGCGCGGAGTTGATCTCGGGGGGCAGGGCGGCAAAATCGAGAACCATATTGTGTGTCCGTTTCTTTGGTCAGAGTTTCGGTTGTTGTTCGGTGGGCGCGAACCGCGCGTGCTAAACGGCCGACAGCTTGGGCATGACGATGGGCTTGACGCCGTAGCGCGGCGCACCGAAACCGGCGGCGCTGCGCCCGGCCCCGGCGAGTCCGGGCACGCCCGGCACGAACGCTCCCGGCGCTGCCTGCGGTGCGGCGCCGGTCAAGCCCACGGTCTGCATCGCGGTGACGGGGCTTGCCGTGGGCGCGAACGAACCCGCCCAGCTCGGCGGCACCGACAACTTGCCGACCAGCGTCGCGTTGCCCATGCCCATGCCTCCGGCCATGCCCGCCGCGCCCATGCCACCGGCGGGCAGCGGGGTGACGTTCCCGGCCGTGGCCGCGGCGGCCGCGTCGCCCGCGGCGGTGGGCCACCAGTCGGAGGGCACCAGGCCGCCACCGGCCATGCCGAGGCAGGTGGACATGGCCGAGGCCCAGTTGCCGGACTCGAAGCTGATGAAGTTGGCAGGGTTACCCGAGGGGCTCAGCGGCTGTCCGCCGGAGCTGTACAACGGGCCGCCGAGGAACGTGGCGAGTTGCTTCTCGAAGTTGGCGAGACCGTCGGCGGGGGTGCCCGCCGCCGCGTTGGCGGCCTCGGTGGCCGCGTAGGTAGCCGAACTCTGGTTGAGCGTCTGCACGAACTGCTCGTGGATCGACTGAGCCTCGGCCGCGAGCTGCTGGTAGAGGGTGCCATAGGTGCCAAAGACGCCCGCCTGCAGCTGCGATACCGGGTCGGCGGCTGCGGGGGCGATGGAGGTTGTCGGCGCCGCCGCACCCGCATTCTGCGCGGCCAGGCTGCTGCCGATCGCTTGCAGCTGAGCCGCCGCGGCTAGCAACTCTTCAGGAATTGTTGTCAGAAACGACATCTAATACTCCTATGGTGTGTGGGACTGCCGCCCCGACTGCTTGGGTCGGCTCCTGTGCGTTGCCGTATGGGCCCCTGTGTATTGGCGTAAATGTAGTGATGCCCGGCTCCACATTCCCGATCGAAAAGGCTAGGGTGACGGCCGTTTACGGCTTCTTAACGCCAGCGCGAGTAGTTTTAACAAGGCCCTATCGGGCGACATAGCGGCGTCACGTGATAGGAGGCGCCGACCCCCGGTTGCGGGCGCGGGGCGCGCGATCCTACGTCAGGGGCGGCACGATTGCACTTCCGGACACGAGGCAAAATCGTGCCGGGACCGGTGGGCCGAGAGCGGGTTCACCCGCGCTACATTGCCGCCGGGCCCCCATAGCCCAATTGGCAGAGGCAGCGGACTTAAAATCCGTCAAGTGTCGGTTCGAGTCCGACTGGGGGCACCGACAACAACGGGTCAGCACGACGATGCCCGCCCAATTACTATTGGGGACTCGCGTTGGATCTTCCCAGGTCACATGCGCGCAAGCGGGAGTTCAAGGAACGGCGGCTGTCGATGACCCTCGATGAGCGGCTGCTGGCCCGGGCCGCCACCGTCGACGAGGTGCTTTCCGAGGCGTTCGACCGATTGCCCGCTCAGCAGGCTGACAACGACCTGGCCGAGCGCCGCCTCGCCGCCTGGTGCCGATCGTCGGCCGGGGGCGACTGGGCGTTGTTCCGCAGGCGGCTTCGCCGCGACGGATTGTCGATCGAGGACGTGCGGGCAAGGTTCGCGACGGTTTGCCGCAATCCCGGCGTGCCCGCGCCGGGGTGGGTTGAGGACGCGGACTGGATCGGCCAGGCATTGCAGGCGTCGCCGGGCGAAACGGTGGCGAACACGGCCGGGCCGTGCGCCTTCGAGGACTTGCTGGAGCCGGTGGTCCGAGGGGCGGAAAACCTGCTGTGGTCGGGCGTGGACGACCGCGTCGCCGACATGCTCGGCGACGGTGCCCGCGCGTGCCTGCGCCGTTCGCTGACGACGTTGCTGTCCGACCTCGCCGCGTCCGCGCTGTACGAGCGCTTCGCCAAGGTCCGCGACGACGGCGGGCCGGGCGGGTGCTATAACCGCTTCGTCGAGACCATGAGGGCGGCCGGATGGCGCCAGCTGTTCGACGACAAGCCGGTCCTGTTGCGGCTGATGGCCTCGCTCACCCGGCAGTGGATCGAGGCGTCAACCGAACTGATCGCCCGGCTGGATGCCGACCTGCCGGCGATTCGCCGCGACCTGCTTGCGGCGGGCACGTCGGGCCCGTCCTGCCAGGTGACCAGCATCGACGGCGACCTTTCCGACCGGCACCACTTCGGCCGCACCGTGACGATCATCGGCTTTCGGGACGGCTCTCGGGTGGTGTACAAGCCTAAGGATCTGCGGGTGGACGCGGCCTGGCATGGGCTGGTCGAAAGGCTGAACCGCCACGCTCCCGTCGAGCTGCGGGCCGTGCGCGTTCTGGCGCGAGACGGCTACGGCTGGACGGAGTTCATCGACCACACGAGTTGCGTTGACCCACAAGGCTTTCAGCAATACTTCCGGCGTGCCGGAGCATGGTTGGCGCTGTTCCACTGCTTCGTCGGCGTCGACATGCATCAAGAGAACATCATCGCCTGCGGTGAGCATCCGGTCCCGATCGATCTGGAGATGATCCTGCAAGCGGCCGAGCCGTGGGGCGACGCGGACACCGCGAACGACGGGGACGCGTTCCAGGCGGCGATGGTCAAGATCATGAATTCGGTGGTCATGGTCGGCGTCCTTCCCACCTACAGCTGGGATTCCAACGAGACCTTCTCGATGGGCGCGGTGATCTCGAATTCCGCTCCGCGAACCACGCTCACCTGGAACGATCTCAACTCCGACGCGATGCGGCCCGCGCAAGTCGTCCAGACCGATGCGACCATCCCCAACCTGCCCCATATCGACGGGTGTCACGCCCGGCTGGACGGTTACGTCGACGATTTCACGTCGGGATTCGGTGACTACGCGGCGTTTCTGCAGCGGCAACACCCGGACGACCTGTTGGCCGGCTTCGCCGGCCTGCCGATCCGAAAGGTGGTCCGGCCCACGAGGTTCTACGGCATGCTGCTGCAACATCTGCGAGATCACCGCGCCATGGACGACGGTGTCGGCTGGTCGGCTCAGGCGGACTTCGCGGCTCAACTAGCGGACTGGGAGCACGACATCGACCCCGCATGGCCGTTGCTGCGCGCCGAGCGCGCGACCCTGGTGGACCTGAACGTTCCGCATTTCGTGATGGCCAGCGACGGTCACGGCCCGAACGCGACAACGTCGGGCCTCGATCGGGCGCGCGCGCGGGTGCGCAGCCTCGACGACGAGGAAATCGCCTGGCAGACCGAGCTCATCCGGCAGAGCACCGCCACGCTCGGGCGAGTCGGCCCCTCGGCAAACCGTGGCACCGGGCCCACCCTGCTTGTCCCCGCGGACGGGCTGCCCGGGCGCGACGTCTTCACCGCGGAAGCCGACGCGGTCGCCCGCACGCTGTCGCAGTGTGCGGTGCGCAAGGGCTCGAGTGCGGCCTGGATCGGCCTCGACTGGCTGGGCGGGTCCGAGCTGTCACAACTTGTCGTGCTCGGTCCCGACCTCTATAAAGGCGCGTGCGGCATCGCGCTGTTCCTTGCCGCTCATGCCGCCGTCAGCGACTCCGCCTCCTCGCAGACCCTTGCGCGCGCCGCGCTGTCCCGGCTGCAGGGATTCGTGCGCGGCCCCAACGCGCGACGCGTCGCGTTCCAGATCGGTCTTGGCGGTGGTTTCGGTCTCGGATCGATCGTGTACGGCCTCGCGGTGATCGGTGCGCTGCTTCGCGACGACGAGGTGCTCGCGGACGCCGCGGCGGCCGCGGCACTGATCACCGCGGACGTCGTTTCGGCGGATCGCCGCCTCGACGTCCTGGGCGGCGGTGCGGGCGCCATCCTGGGTCTGCTTCGGCTGTATCGCCAGACCGGGTCCGGCGACGCACTCGAGCGGGCGACCATGTGCGGGCGGCATCTGCTTGCCCAACGGGGCAGTTGGCCGCCGCCCGCTTCCGGCGGGCCTCCCAGTGGCCCGCGCAACGGCATGTCGCACGGCGCGGCGGGCTGCGCGTACGCCTTGGCGTCGTTGGCCTCCGCCTCCGGAGATGACGAGTTCGCCAGCGCCGCAACCGAATACATTGCCCTCGAGAAGGCCTCGCTGGACGCCCCCGACCGCGATTGGTCCGACCTCGGGTTGGCCTGGGCCGCCCTGACGAGGCACCCGGTGCCGTCGGGCGGCGTCGTCCGCACCGACATCGAGAACGCCGTCGCGGCCGCCGAGCACGGGTGGCCGGGCGCCACCGACGCGCTGTGCCGCGGCACCCTCGGCAGCATCGAGTTCCTGTGCGAGGCCGCCGGCGTCCTCGGCCGCGACGATCTGCGCGAGCGGGCCTCGCGGCGGCTGCTATCGGTCATCGAAACCGCCCGGTCGAGCGGGGACTACCGGTGGACCGGCGGGACCACCAGCAGCTTCAACCTTGGCCTTTTCCGCGGCGTCGCGGGCGTCGGCTATACGGCGTTGCGGCGCATCGAGCCCTCGCTGCCCAACGTCTTGATCTGGGAATGATTCGCTCGGGCAAAAGGGCGCCTTCTGACGTGGCGGTCAATTAAACTAACTCGCCACTGGCACATGGGGGTGTCGGTGCTCGAGGGGGGTCTCGTAGATGCTTGCGTTCATTACCACGCTGCGCCATCCGCACAATTCGGCCGACTACGGTCACGTTGAATCTTTGCTGCAGGACACGTTGGCGTCGCTCGTCCAGCAATCCTCCGATGACTACATCGTGATTGTCGTCGGCAATCGCCGACCCGCGTTTCGGCTACCGGAGCGCTGCGTTTTCGTCGAGGTCGATTTCCCGCCGCCGTCCACGCGCCACGGTCCGCGAACGGGTCCGGCGGCAGTGATCTGGGACAAGGGCACCAAGACCGCCATCGGTCTGATCGCCGCGCGCGAGTTCGCGCCGGACTACGTGATGGCAGTCGACGCCGACGATTTCGTGCACCGCGACGTCGCGGCGTTCGTCAACGCGCGCCCCGGCCGCGACGGATGGTGGGTCGAGCAGGGGTGGATGTACTCGCGCCGCAGGAATGCTTGCCGGCTACAGCGCAAGTTCCACCACCAGTGCGGGACCTCGCTCATCGTCCGTTACGACGCGTTCGATGTTCCGCCCGACCTGACCATCTCGTCGACGCAGCGCGAGATTTTCGAAGCCTTCGGCGAGCGATTCGAGCACATCCTGGAACATGGGTGGGCCCTGGCTTGGTGGCAGAACCACGGGCTGGTCATGGAGCCGCTACCCTTCGCCGCTGCGGTCTATCACGTCGGCCATGGCGAAAACCACTGTGACAACGGTCTTTTCGGATTTGCCCGGCCCTACCACGCCCGGCTGCACGACGACTTCGCGATCAACCCCTCGAGGACGCCGCGGTCAACCCTGTGGGCGTCTTACGGCCTCCCCGCATTGCGCCCGGACTTGAGATTGCCGCGGCCGGCGTTCTTGCAGCCCAAGTCGTATCTGGCCAACTATTCACCACCCGACAGGGCGGAATTCGGTGCTACCGCATCCAAGCTGACCCGGACTCAGTAGCATTTGGGGTCATGTGGGGGATGGTGTTGATGTTCGCGTTCGCGTCCGCGCTCGAGCCGACGCGAATGGGAATCGCAGCTCTGGTCGTCGCGCTGCCGCGCCCGATTCGCAACCTATTCGCTTATTGGATCGGTGTTTTCGCGGCGGGCATTGCCTTTTACCTGGCCGGCCTGTTCGTGTTGCGCGACTACATAGCCCCTGCCGTCATCGTCATGAAATCCGCCATGGCGAGCCCCGCTGTCCCGCCGATCAAGATCGCCGTCGGTCTCGTCACCCTCTCGCTCGTCACCATGCTCGTCGTCCGCTGTCGGGTACGCCAAGCGGTGCCGGTGCCGGTCGGCGGGCCCGCCCAGGTGGCGTCGGAGAAGCCGACCGGGTTCGCGGCGCTGCCGCGGATTTCGTGGCACCGCCGCGTCGAAGGCGGGTCGCTCGCCATCACCTTCGTCGCTGGGTTGGCCACCTCGACGCCACCGCTTGAGTTCCTGGGCGCCATGCTGGCCATCTTGGCTTCGGGCGCCGCAGCTGGTGTCCAACTGAGCGCGGCCGTAGTGTTCATGCTCGTCGCGTCCGCAATCGTCGAGATCCCGCTGGTGCTCTATGTGTTTTCACCGGCGCGGACGCAAGCCGCCGTGCTGCGCCTGCAGGGTTGGCTGCGCGCCCACCACCGGCCGATTCTGCTGGTCTTCCTCAGCTTGTTCGGCGTCTTCATGTTTGCCTGCGGCCTGGGCGGATTCTAGGCGGGTTCTGGGCCGGATCGGCCACTCATCACGGCGGATCGTAGCTCCCGCGGTTGCCGAAGCCATTAGCCTTATGCCTGGCACGCCACCGCCAGCAAAGCGGGACCCTGACCGCCGGTGAGGAGTCGGAATGAGTGACACGACCGCGGGTTCGCGGGAGGGTTCGGAGTTCGGACCCTATCGGCTGCGGCGCCTGGTCGGTCGCGGCGGCATGGGCGACGTCTACGAGGCCGAAGACACCGTGCGCGAGCGGATCGTCGCACTGAAACTGATGTCGGAGACGCTGTCCAACGACCCGGTGTTCCGTTCGCGCATGCAGCGCGAGGCCCGCACCGCGGGACGGCTGCAGGAACCCCACGTGGTGCCGATTCACGACTTCGGAGAGATCGACGGGCAGCTCTACGTCGACATGCGCCTCATCGACGGCGTGGACGTGGCCAGCATCTTGAGCCGTTACGGGCCGTTGTCACCGGCGCGGGCGGTCGCGATCGTGCGCCAGATCGCCTCGGCGCTCGACGCCGCGCATGCGGCCGGGGTGTTGCATCGCGACGTGAAACCGGAGAACATCCTGGTCAGCGCGGACGACTTCGCCTATCTCGTCGACTTTGGGATCGCCAGCGCCACCTCCGACGACAAGCTGACGCAAATCGGCACCACGGTCGGCACCTTCAAATACATGGCCCCGGAGCGCTTTGCCGAGGGCGAAGTCACCTACCGAGCCGACATCTATGCGTTGGCGTGCGTGCTCTACGAGTGCTTGACCGGAAAGCCGCCGTACCAGGGTGACCAGATCAGCGTGATGGGCGCGCACGTCAACCAGGCGATCCCGCGGCCCAGCGTCGCGCGGCCCGGCATTCCGGTCGCCTTCGACCACGTGATCGCCTGCGGCATGGCCAAGAACCCCGCGGACCGCTACGCCACCTGCGGCGATCTGGGGGCGGCGGCCTACGCGGCGCTGGCATCACCCGACAAGGACCGGGCCACCGACATCTTGCAGCGCAGCCAGCTCGCCAACGCGCCGGCCGCGTTCGCGGGCCCGCCGCCCGGCGGATTCCCGTCCGCGCCGATCACCCACGCGTCACAACCGGGTACGGCTTGGCCCGCACCGGCGGCGCCACAACCAACACCGTGGACCGGTGCCCCGGTGTGGAGCACCGGCGTGGCGACCGGTCCGGGCGCACCGCCGTGGGGTCAGCCGGTCCCCCGCGGCAGCCGGAAGCCCTGGTTGTGGCTGGCCGCGGCCGCCGTCGTGGTGGTGGCCGTCGTGGGGGCGGTCCTGGGTTTTGTCCATCCGTGGGAGCGCTCGACCCCGACCGCGGCGACCACAACGACGGCGCCACCGCCGGATGCGGTCGAGCTGCGCGTCCTCGACGACGGTGTGTCCATCGGCAGCGAGGCGGCGCCGATCACCATCGACGTGTTCAACGAACCGATGTGCCCGCCGTGCGGCAGTTTCATCAGGTCGTTCGCCAGCGATATCGACGCCGCGGTGAACAACAAAAAGCTTGCGGTGCGCTATCACCTGCTCAACTTCCTCGACGACAAGTCGCACAGCAAGAATTACTCGACCCGCGCGGTGGCCGCCACCTACTGTGTGGCGGGGCAAAACGACCCGAAGGTCTACGCCGCGTTCTACTCGGGATTGTTCGCCAGCAGCTTTCAGCCGCAGGAGGGCGCGGCCGAAGACCGCACCGACAGCGAACTGGCCCAACTGGCCAAAACCGTTGGCGTCGACGCGAACGCGATCGCCTGCATCAAGTCCGGCGACGACGTCGGCACCGCCAAAGCCAAGGCCGCCAGCGCCGCCACCACGCTGTCCGGGTTCAACGCCAGCGGTACGCCGTTCGTCTGGGATGGCAACAAGTCCGTGAACTACCAGGATCCGGGTTGGCTGACCAGGCTGATCGGATAGCATGCGGCCGGATGGCCGACCAGGTATTTCTGTCAATCCGAAACCTATTGTACGGCAAGGTGTTCCGGTTAGCGGCCGCGGCCGCATTACTGACGTTATCGACGGCGTGCTCCTCGCCGGGCACATCCACCGAGCCCGCGACGCCCGTCGACGGGAACCTGAGCACGTCGCCGGGCAAGGCGCTGACCATCCCCCCGGGCCAGTTGTTGGCCGCCACCCACGGCGTGACACCGGTCGCGTTCGGTAAGCCCGCGCACGGCAGCATTGCGTACGGCGCTTACGGCGCAATGATTTACACGCCCGACGCCGGCTTCGGCGGGACCGACAGCCTACCCGTCACCGTTAGCCGTGCGGTGCGGCTCTATGCCGAGGACGAGACGCCGCGAATCATCATCGGCGACGTCGCCATCCAACCCAACGCGCACGGGTCCGCGATCGCTCAGGTGCCGGGCCAGGCCGACGAGATCTATGGCCTGAGCGACCGAGGCCCGAATGTCGAAGGGACCAACCGCAACCAAAGGGTGCTTCCCGTACCCGATTTCCACCCGCAGATCGCCAGGCTCAAACTCGCCGATGGTGTGGCGTCGGTGGAGCAGATCATCACCTTGACCGGGCGCGACGGCGCACCCCTAGTCGGGCTCGTCGACCCGCAGGCGAACAACGGCGAGACGCTGGTGGATCTCGACGGCAAGCCGCTGGCACCCTCGGATCACGGCCTGGACGGTGAAGGCCTGGTCGCCATGGCCGACGGCACGTTCTGGGTGTCCGACGAGTACGGCCCGTTCATTGTCCACTTCGACGCCAACGGCAAAGAACTGGAACGCCTTTCGCCGTTCGGCGGGAGCCTGCCCAAGGAGCTTTCGATGCGCCAACCGAATCAGGGCATGGAGGGGCTGACGATCACGCCCGACGGCACGACGTTGGTGGGCATCATGCAGTCGGCCCTGCAGACGCCGGGCCTGACCGGCCGGGCCCGGTCCGTGCCGATAACCCGCATCGTCACGATCGACCTTGCCAACCGCAATGATGTGCACGAGTACCTGTTTCCACTGGCCAATCCCCAACAGACGAAGGTGGGGGTGTCGGAAATCTCCGCGGTGAGCGGCTCCACCTTCCTGATCGACGAGCATGACGGCGAGCCACAACCCAACGGCAACAAGAAGATCTACGTGGCCGACATCAGCGCGGCCACCGACGTCGGCCCGCACTCGGCGGTGCCGGGGGCGGTCTATCGGGCCGACGCCGGCGGCCTGCTCGTCAACGGTGTTCCGATCGAGAGCTTTGTCGGCGTCAGCACGGACGCGGCGGCCATCAACAAACTCAAGGCCGCCGGGATCACCGTCGCCGCGAAAACGCTCAAGCTCGACCTCGGCGACCTGCTGCGCTCGCTGTCCCCCAACGGCGACTTCTTCGGACACGACAAGGTCGAAGGCCTGCTCACCGCGGACGGCGGCAAGACGCTGATCATCGCCAACGACAGCGATTTCGGGCTGGCCGGATTGGCCGATGGGTCCTCGGCCACGCCGCCGTTCGCGCTCAAGCCCAAGATCCTGCCCAACGGCACTCAGGACAGCGGCGAGATCCTGAAGGTCGACACGACCCAGGTGCCGGCGCACACCGAGTCGGTGACGGTGACGATCAAGGTTGGCTGAGCCCGAGAGGCCCTTGGAGTTCCATGGCGAGCATGCATTGCGCCACGGCGCATTTCGAGCGGGGCCGGTGCGCGATCGACAGTGCCCGCGGCGCCGTCGGGCAGTTCGGATAGGTTGGTTGCAGCCCGCCATCAAGCCCGTAGGAGCCCGAAAGGAGCGCCGATGAACGCGCCCAGCCCGGATGCCATCCGTGCCGAAACGATCACCATCACTGGCCACGACGGCGACGAAATCGAGGCCTACCGGGCCATGCCGCTCGCCGAGGCCGCGCGGGGCGGAATCGTCTGGATTCATCACATGCCCGGCTATGACCGGGAGACCAAAGAGTTCGTCCGCCGGCTGGCCGTCAGCGGGTATTACGCGGTGGCGCCGAACCTGTACTCGCGCGAGGCCCCGGGCGCGGCGCCCGATGACGCCGCCGCGGCGGCGCGAGCGGCCGGCGGCGTGCCCGACGAACGATTGGTCGGCGATGTCGCCGGCGCGGTGGCGCATTTGCGTGGATTGCCCGGAGCCAATGGGAAGTTCGGCGTCATCGGGCACTGCTCGGGTGGCCGGCACGCGTTTCTGGCGGCGTGCTCGCTGCAGTTCGATGCCGCGGTCGATTGTTACGGCGCCTTCATCGTCGAGGATCCACCCGAAGGCATGCCCAAGGTGATGAAGCCGATCCTGGACCTGGCTCCCAACCTGAGCTGCCCGTTGCTGGGCCTGTTCGGGGCCGACGACCGGTTCCCGGCGCCGCCCGCGGTGGCCACGCTCGACGCCGAGCTGACCAGGCTGGGCAAGCCGCACGAGTTCCACTCCTACGACGGTGCGGGGCACAGCTTCTTCTCCGTCGACCGGCCGGCGTACCGCCCGGAAGCGGCGGTGGAAGGCTGGCAGCGCATCGACGAGTTCTTCGCCACCCACCTGAAAGGCTAGGTGTCCCAAGCCATGTGCACGTATCTGACCGAACACGTCGCCATCGACGGCAGCGGCAAGGGCGCGACCGGCTGGTTCGGCGCCGACCGCGCCACGGTGTACGTCGACCATCCCGTCCACGCGCCCTACGGCCACACGGTCAACATCGACGTGATCAACCCGCGGCTGGGCCCGTCGGCGAGGGTCGCGCTGGAACTCACCGAGGAGAGCGCGCTGGCCCTGGCCGATGCCATTCACCGGGCGATCGGCCATGCGCCGGCCGGCCTGGCGTCGAAGGACCAGCCGTGAGCGCCACCGGCGACACCGACTATCCCCAAATGGCCGCCGTGCGAGGGAGAATCGAGCCCGCGCCGCGTCGGGTCCGCGGCTATCTCGGCCACCAGCTGGTCTTCGACACCACCGCGGCGCGCTACGTCTGGGAGGTGCCGTACTACCCGCAGTACTACGTTCCGCTGCGGGATGTCGGCGCGGGGTTCCTGCGCGACGACGACCACCCGCAGAAAGTCCAGCTGGGTCCGTCGCGGCTGCACTCGCTGGTCGGCGCCGGGCAGACCCATCCCTCCGCCGCGCGGGTGTTCGACGCCGACACCGACAGCCCGGTGGCGGGCTTGGTGCGGTTCGACTGGGAGGCGTTGCGCTGGTTCGAGGAGGACGAGCCGATTTACGGCCATCCACGCAATCCGTATGTGCGCGTCGACGCGCTGCGTTCGCATCGCAACATTCGGGTCGAACTGGACGGCGTCCTCCTCGCGGACACCGGATCTGCCGTCCTGCTTTTCGAAACCGGTTTACCCACAAGGTATTACATCGACCCGACCGATGTCGCCTTCGAGCACCTCGAGCCCAGCTCGACGCAGACGCTGTGCCCGTACAAGGGCACGACGTCGGGATATTGGTCGGTGCGAGCGGGCGACACCGTGCAACCCAACCTCGCGTGGACCTACCATTACCCGCTGCCCGCCGTCGCCCCGATCGCGGGCCTGGTGGCTTTCTACAACGAAAAGGTCGACATCATCGTCGACGGCGCCGTCCTGCCCCGACCCCAGACCCACTTCAGCTAAGCAACGGGGGGAGCGCCACGACGCGCTGTGTGACGTCGGAACGCTTATGCACGGCGCGGCGCAGTGTGATATCTCACGCCAATTTCCGGTAATTTTAATATTTTCTCAGTTAGACACCTGTTCGGCGCAGCGGCGGTGCAGTTGCGGCACCGACACAAGGCCTGGTCAACGCCCCGTTAAGGCTTGCTGCGGTGCGGCTTTGAAAAACGCAACTCGTGGGCAAATCTAAGAGCCGCCGTGACTTGGGCAACAGTGCCGAATTTGGATTCTTTTGGCCGGAATTTGGCCGGTAAACTTTTCATTCAAGCAGGCGTGACAGCTCCCTTTGGTGCTGCATCTAGTTAATCCCCGGGCGCCGGTGTCGCGGAGTTCTCGCGACTCGCCGTGTCCCGGGCGGCCCGACGAGGGTCCGACAACAAGCAAAGGCGGTGCCAGTGAGTCCGGACAGCGACAACGACGTGCAGAAGGATCCGATCGTCACCGAGATTGCCGTGCATGAGGGTCCGATCGCGGGCGTCGTGGTTAGCCCCGACGGCGGCCGGCTGATGGTCACCAACTACGGCGCCGACAGTGTCTCGATCATCGACACCGACAGCTGCCGGGTCGTCGACACGGTTGCGGGCGTGCGCGAACCGTTCGCGATCGCCGCGGCCGGGCCCGACCGGGTGTATGTCAGCAGCGTGTCCCCGGCCTATGACTCGATCGAGGTCATCGACGCGTCCACGGGCGCGGTCGTGGCGACGCATCCGCTGGCCCTCAGCGTCAGCGACTTGGCGGTGAGCGCGGACGGCCGGTATGTCTACGCCGGCCGAAACGGCACCGGCGGTGCCGACGTCGCCGTCGTGGACACCACCACGGGCCGCGTCGAGGTGATCGACATCGCGGGACCCGGCACCACCGCTGCGTGCGTCCGCACCGGCGCCGACGGGGCCGTGTATGTCGGCACCAACGGCCCGGCCGGCGGGAAGCTCGTCGTGCTCGGCGCACCGTCGGGCGAGAGCTCCCCCGGACGTGCGCGCTGGCGCCGGAAAACGCCCACCCCGCCCCGCGACGGCGGCTTGACGGTCACCGGCGTCGTGGAGATCGGCCTGGCCGTGCGTGACGTCGCGCTCAGCCCCGACGGCGCCCTCGCCTACGTCGCCAGTTGCTGCCCCGAGGTGGGAGCGGTGGTCGACGTCGTCGACACCCGGACCAACAAGATCACCAGCACCTGCAAGCTCGGCGAGATCAGCGGCAACCTCACCGGCTGCACGATCAGCCGGGACGGCGACCGCGCCTATTTGGTCAGCGACGAGGGCGTCACCGTGCTGTGCACGCTCACCGAGGACATCATCGGCACGATCGCGGTCACACAGCAGCCGTCGTGCGTGGTCGAAAGCCCGGACGGAAAGCGTCTGTACGTCGCCGACTACTCGGGCGCGGTCAGCGTGGCCGCGCTGACCGCATCAGACCCGGCCGCTCCCCTGGCGATCGAGGGCGCGCCGCCGCGCAGTCACGCCTCGGCCGACTGGCTCATGCCCCAGGTGTTGCGCTACGAGCCGGCCCTGGCCAAGTAGTTCGCCCCGGCAGTTCCGGATCTTGGGGGGAACCCGTTCCCCGTTGGTCCGCGCGGCGATAGCATTCGCCCGATGGACAGCACAATGCAGGACTTTCCGTTGACGCTCGACGCGATCATGCGGCACGCCTGCGGCATCCATGGCGCCCGCACGGTCACCACCGCGACCGGTGCCGGCTACCGCCAGATCAGCTACCGCGAAATCGGCCTGCAGGCGGCTCAGTTGGCAAATGCCTTGCGCCGCATCGGCATTACCGGGGATCAGCGAGTCGCCACGTTCATGTGGAACAACGCCGAGCACCTGACGGCCTACGTGACGGTGCCGTCGATGGGCGCCGTCCTGCATACCCTCAACATCCGGCTTTTCCCCGATCAGATCGCCTACGCGGCCAACGAGGCCGAGGATCGGGTGGTCGTCGCCGACGTGTCCCTGGCCGAACTGCTCGGGCCGATCCTGCCGAAGCTGGACACCGTGCACACCGTGATCGCGGTGGGGGAGGGCGACCTTTCGCTGCTGCAAGACTCGGGCAAGACGGTGCTGCGCTACGCCGACGTGATCGCCGCCGAGCCCACCGAGTTCGACTGGCCCCGCATCGACGAGCGCTCCGCGGCCGCCATGTGCTACACCAGCGGCACCACCGGACACCCGAAAGGTGTTGTCTACAGCCATCGTTCGAGTTACATACACACCATGGCGGCCTGCGGGGGCAACGCGATGGCGCTGGGGTCCAGCGACAGCGTGCTGCCGGTCGTGCCGATGTTCCACGCCAACGCGTGGGGGATGCCGTATGCCGCGCTGATGGCGGGCGCGGACTTGGTGTTACCCGATTGCCATCTCGACCCGGCCTCGGTGATCGACATGATCGAGACGCAACGGCCCACGGTCGCCGGCGCGGTGCCGACCATCTGGAACGACGTCATGCACCGCCTGGAGAAGGACCCGGCGCACGACATCTCGTCGCTGCGGTTGGTGGTCTGCGGCGGCTCGGCCGTTCCGGTGTCGCTGATGCGGGCATACGAGGAGCGGTACGGCGTCCACATCCGGCAGCTGTGGGGCATGACGGAAACGTCGCCGGTGGCCACCATGGCGTCGCCACCGCGAGGAACCCCGGAGGACCAGCAGTGGGCGTTCCGCGGCACCGCGGGACGGCCGATCTGCGGCGTAGAAGCTCGGATCGTCGACGACGACGGCCACGCGCTGCCCACCGACGGCAAGGCGATTGGTGAAGTGGAGGTGCGCGGCCCCTGGATCACCGGGGCGTATTACCGCGGACGCGACCCCGGCAAGTTCGAGTCCGGCTGGCTGCGCACGGGCGACGTCGGGCGCATCGACGAACAGGGCTTCATCACGCTGACCGACCGCGCCAAAGATGTCATCAAGTCCGGCGGGGAATGGATTTCCTCCGTCGAGCTGGAGAACTGCCTCGTCGGGCACCCGGACGTGCGCGAGGCCGCGGTGGTCGGTGTCGCCGACGAGCGCTGGCAGGAACGGCCACTGGCCGTCGTCGTCGTCAACGACGGCGCGTCGATCACACCGGCTGAGCTTCGAAAGTTCCTCGCGGACAAGGTCGTTCGGTGGTGGCTGCCCGAGCGATGGACGTTTGTCGAGGAGATCCCGCGGACCAGCGTGGGCAAGTACGACAAGAAAGCGATCAGGGCGCGCTACGCCGAGGATGCCTACACGGTGATCGAGGCGCGCGACTGACGCCTCAGGTGTCGAAGACCATCGTTCCGACGCCGCTGGGGCTGTACCCGATGTACACCGGCTGCTGCGCGAACGGCTCGTAGCCGGTCTCCATCTGGGTGCCCGTCACCGCCAGGGTGTTGGTGGAGGTCGTCGTGTAGGAGTACAGCAGGTGCCCGTCGGTGGTGTAGACCGAGATCAGTGTTCCCGCCGGCACGTGTCCGGAGGTCTGACCGGTCCCGAGTACCGTTGCCGGGATCGTCCCGTGCAGGCCGCCGCTGTCGAACATCACGGGCACGGTTTGCGGTGTCCCGCTGCCGATTTGGACGTTCACGGTGGAGACGGGGGCGCCGGTAACCGTGGTTCCGGCGGGCAGCGGGTTAGGGCCGAATTCCAGCACACCGGCCGGTTCGTTGATGAGTACGCCGTTGTTCAGGGCGCCCGGCAACGCGGTGACTATCGTGCTGGTGCCCGGGAACCCGTTGTTGGGTCCGATACCCAATACGCCAACGATTCCGAACTGGCCGAAATAGTTGTTCACCGCCGACCCACTGACCAGATCCACGCCGGTCGGCTGGGTGACGATGCCGTTGCCGAAATTCACCGTCGTCGAATATGTCGTGTAGTTGTAGGTCAGGCCGCCGACGTAGCTGGCCGTGCCCGAACCGATCGACGAGCCGAGGTTTGCCGTTGGGACGTACTGACTTTCGATGACGAGACCGGTGGATCCGGTGTCAACCTCGACGGGCACCGACTGCCCGCCGTTCACCGAGATGTAGACGATCGGGTTCGTCGTGCTCTTCATCGTTAGCGGGACGCTTGCGTTCGTCAGGGTGCTGGAGCCCGTGCCGCCGGTGGCCCCGTTGACGCCGGTGGTTCCGGTGTTGCCGCCGACGGAACTGCCGGCGCCGCCGGCGCCGCCTAGGCCGTTGGTGCCGAACGTGCCATCGATGCCGCCGCTTCCGCTATTGCCGCCGGCGCCGCCATTGCCCCCGTTGGCGCCGCCGCCGGTGGCGCCCGCGCCGGCGCCGGCAGCGGCGGCGCCGCCCGAGCCGGCCTGGCCCGCGTTCGCGCCGCTGCCGCCGTCGCCGCCTGCGCCGCCGTAGCCGCCGGGGCCGGTGGTTACCGCGGTGCCGCCGTTGCCGGCGTTACCGCCGTTGCCGCCGGTGCCGGCGTTGCCGCCGGTGCCGCCGTTGGCCCCGATTCCGCCCGTGCCGCCGGCGCCGCCGTTGCCGCCCGTGCCGCCGGCGCCGCCGTCGCCGCCGTTGTCGCCCTGGGCGAGGAAGCTGCTTTGGCCGCTGGCGCCGTCGCCCCCGGAGCCGCCGTTGGCGCCGTGCCCGCCGTTGCCGCCGGCCCCGCCGTCGAAGCCGGGGGCGCCTTGTCCGCCGTTGCCGCCCGTTCCGGCGGATCCGCCATTGCCGCCGTTGCCGCCGGTGCCGACGGGCAGGGCTTCGCTTGCGGGCGCGGCGTCGGCGCCGTTGCCGGGCGCGCCACCGGCGCCGGCCGCTCCGCCGTCACCGCCGTTCCCGCCGGTGCCGCCGACGGTGCCGACGCCGGTGCCGCCGGTGCCGCCGCCACCGCCGTCGCCGCCGTTGCCGCCCGCTCCGCCATTGCCGTTCCATCCGAACAGGCCGTGGTTCGTGCCCGGCTGGTTGGAGGCGCCGCCCTGGCCGCCCTGGCCGCCGGTGCCGCCGGTGCCGCCGGCATAGCCGGGGTTGTCACCGGGCGCGCCGTCGTCGCCGGTGCCGCCGTTGCCGGCATCGCCGCCGGCCCCGCCGTTGCCGCCGCTGCCGTAGAACACATGGTTAGCCGCGGCGACTTGTTTGCTGGCACTGTTGCCTGGGCTGCCGCCGGCACCACCGCTACCGCCATTGCCGCCGTTGCCGCCTCCGCCGCCGGCGCTGTTGACGCCCGCGCCTCCGTTACTGCCCCGGCCGCCCGCGCCGCCGTTGCCGCCGTTGCCGCCGCTGCCGCCGGCGGTGCCGCCGGAACCGGGCTCGCCGCCCGTGCCGCCCACGGCGCCGTTGCCGCCGTTGCCGCCGCTGCCACCGGCTGCGGCGCCGGTGGGCGCGGCGCCGTCGCCGCCGTTGCCGCCGTTGCCGCCGTTACCCGCGGCGCCACCGTTGGCCGCGCTGCCGCCGTTGCCGCCGTTGCCGGCGGCCCCGCCGTTGCCACCCTGGCCGCCGTTGCCGGCCGCCCCGACGGAACCCGCGCCGGTGCCGGCCTGCCCGCCGGCCCCGCCGTTACCGCCCTGGCCACCGGAGCCGCCCGCGCGCCCGACGTTGCCCGCGCTGCCGGCGTTGCCATTGCCGCCCGCGCCGCCCTGGCCGCCGCTGCCGCCGCTGCCGCCGCTGCCGTTGGTGCCACCGGCCGCGGCGGTGCCACCGGTGCCCTGAGCCGTTGCCGGCCGGCGGTGCCGCTGCCCGCCCGCCGTTGCCGCCGTTGCCGCCGGTACCGCCCTGCCCGCCGGAGCCGGCGGTGCCGGCGGCGCCCTGGGTAGAGCCCGTTCCGCCGGCGCCGGCGTTGCCGCCGGTGCCGCCCTGGCCCCCGGTGCCGCCGTTGCCGCCGGCCACGCCGGGGGTGTTGCTGTTGTCGGTGCCCGCGGTGCCCTGGCCGCCGGTGCCGCCCTGCCCGCCGTTGCCGCCCTGGCCGCCGGCGCCCTGCTGGCCGCCGCCGGAGCCGGCCAGACCGCCGGGCCCGCCGGTGCCGCCGTTGCCGCCGGCGGCGCCCTGGTCGCCGGTGGCGCCGACCCCGCCCTGGCCGCCGTTGCCGCCCTGTCCGCCGGTGCCGCCGTTGCCGGCGATGCCGGAGGCGGCTTGGCCGCCTCTGCCGCTGCCGCCGAGGCCCGCGTTGCCGCCGGTGCCGCCCTGGCCCCCGTCGCCGCCGTTGCCGCCGGCCACCCCGGGGTTGGCGCTGTTGTCGGTGCCCGCGGTGCCCTGACCGCCGGTGCCGCCTTGCCCGCCGTTGCCGCCCTGACCGCCGGCGCCCTGCTGGCCGCCGCCGCCGGAGCCGGCTTGGCCGCCGGCCCCGCCGGTGCCGCCGTTGCCGCCGGCGGCGCCCTGGTTGCCGGCGAAGCCGACCCCGCCCTGGCCGCCGTTGCCGCCCTGGCCGCCGTCGCCGCCATTGCCGGCGATGCCGGAGGCGGCTTGGCCGCCGAACCCGCTGCCGCCGAGGCCCGCGTTGCCGCCGGTGCCGCCCTGGCCCCCGGTGCCGCCGTTGCCGCCGGCCACCCCGGGGTTGGCGCTGTTATCGGTGCCCGCGATGCCTTGGCCGCCGGTGCCGCCGTTGCCGCCGTTGCCGCCGTGACCGCCGAGGCCTTGCAGACCGCCGCCGCCTAAGCCGGCTTGGCCGCCGGCCCCGCCTTGGCCGCCGTTGCCGCCGGCGGCGCCCTGGTTCCCGGCGGTGCCGACCCCGCCCTGGCCGCCGTTGCCGCCCTGGCCGCCGGTGCCACCGTTGCCGGCGATGCCTGAGGCACCCACACCGCCGAAACCGCTGCCGCCGAGGCCGGCGTTGCCGCCGGTGCCGCCCTGGCCCCCGACGCCGCCGGTGCCGCCGGCCACTCCGGGGTTGGCGCTGTTGTCGGTGCCCGCGATGCCCTGCCCGCCGGCGCCGCCGTTGCCGCCGTTGCCGCCGTGGCCGCCGAGGCCTTGCTGACCGCCGCCGCCGGAGCCGGCTTGGCCGCCGGCCCCGCCGGTGCCGCCGTTGCCGCCGGCGGCGCCCTGGTTCCCGGCGGTGCCGACCCCGCCCCGGCCGCCGTTGCCGCCCTGACCGCCGTTACCGCCGTCGCCGGCGGTGCCGGAGGCGGCGTGGCCGCCCAGGCCGGTCCCGCCGAGGCCGGCGTTGCCGCCGGTGCCGCCCTGGCCCCCGACGCCGCCGTCGCCGCCGGCCACCCCGGGGTTGGCGCTGTTGTCGGTGCCCGCGATGCCTTGCCCGCCGGCGCCGCCCACGCCGCCGTTGCCGCCCTGGCCGCCGGCCCCTTGGTGGCCGGCGGTGCCGTTGTTGGCGTGGCCGGCCGCACCGCCGGCACCGCCCTGGCCGCCGTTGCCGCCGTTGGCGCCCGGTGCGCCGACGCTGCCGGCACCGCCTTGGCCGCCGTTGCCGCCGGCGCCACCCTGGCCGCCCGAACCGCCGTTGCCGTGCAAGAGCCCGCCGCTGCCACCCGCACCGCCGGCGCCGCCGGCACCACCGTTGCCGCCGGCAAGGCCGGCAGTGCCCGTGCCGCCGTTGGTTCCGACACCGCCGGCCCCGCCGTTGCCGCCGTTGCCGAACAGCCCGGCGCTGCCGCCCTTGCCACCGGCCTGCCCGGGCGCCCCGGAACCGCCGTTACCGCCGTTGCCCCACAAGATCCCGCCGGCCCCGCCGGCCTGCCCGGTGCCCGCCGCGCCGTTGGCGCCGTTGCCGATCAGCGGGCGCCCCAACACCGCCTCGGTCGGTAAATTGACCGCCGCCAGCGCGTCTCGCTGCACGGCCTGCAACGGCGAAACGTTGCCGGCCTCGATAACCGCGTACGCGTTTCCCGCCCCGCTCAGCGCCCGCACGAACTCGGCATGAAACGCGGCCGCCTGGGCGCTGAGCGCCTGAAACTGTTGCCCGTGAGCGGAAAACAGCGACGCGATCGCCGCCGACACCTCGTCGCCGGCGGCCGTCGCCACCGCGGTCGTCGAGGCGGCCGCGGCCGCGTTGGCCTCGCCGATGAGGGAACGCACCCCGGCCAGATCCGAGGCCGCCGACGCGATCAGGTCGGGTGCTGCGATGACGAACGACATCTCGCACCTCCCGCGCAGCCAACGGCTACGGATAGCACCGCCACGAACGACTGTGCGCCAACGCGGTCTCCCGAAAGACGGCGATTCAGCCGAACCGATCGTAGTCGGGTGCGGTCCGGGTCCGTGGGCTTTTGGACCGCGCCGATGGTGTAGAACGTGTTCATGGGCCTGCGGGTGGTTCAATGGGCAACCGGATCGGTCGGGGTAGCGGCCATCAAAGGTGTGCTTGACCATCCGGAACTCGAACTCGTCGGCTGCTGGGTGCATTCCGGGGCCAAGGACAAGAAAGACGTCGGCGACCTCATCGGCACAGCACCGTTGGGAGTGACCGCGACCAATAGCGTCGACGACATCCTCGCGCTGGACGCCGACGCGGTGATCTATGCACCGTTGCTGCCCAGCGTTGACGAGGTCGCCGCGCTGCTGCGCTCGGGCAAGAACGTCGTGACGCCGCTCGGCTGGTTCTATCCGAGCGAAAGGGAAGCCGCGCCGCTGGAAGTCGCCGCGCAGGCCGGCAATGCGACGCTGCACGGCGCCGGCATCGGGCCCGGCGCGGCCACCGAACTGTTCCCGCTGCTGTTGTCGGTAATGTCCACCGGCGTGACTTTTGTTCGGGCCGAAGAGTTTTCCGACCTTCGCACCTACGGCGCCCCCGATGTGCTGCGCTACGTGATGGGTTTCGGCGGGACACCCGACAGCGCGCTGACCGGCCCGATGCAAAAGCTGCTCGACGGCGGCTTCGCCCAGTCGGTCCGGCTTTGTGTCGATCGGCTGGGCTTTGCCGCCGATCCACGGATCCGTACGGCACAGGAGGTGGCCGTCGCCACGGCGCCGATCGACTCGCCGATCGGAACGATCGAGCCGGGCCAGGTCGCCGGGCGTCGCTTTCACTGGGAAGCGTTGGTCGGCGACACGGTGGTGGTTCGGATCACGGTGAATTGGCTGATGGGTTCCGAAAACCTCGATCCGGCATGGTCTTTCGGCCCCGAAGGGGAACGCTACGAGATCGAGGTGCGCGGCAACCCGGACACCTTCGTGACGATCAAGGGATGGCAGCCGGAAAGCGTTGAGGCGGGATTGCAAAGCAACCCGGGAATCGTTGCGACCGCGGCACATTGCGTGAACGCGGTGCCCGCGACCTGCGCCGCACCCGCGGGCATTCAAAGCTTCTTCGACCTGCCGCCGATCACCGCCCGTGCGGCCCCGCACCTGGGGCGCTGACATGGCACGGTCTGTCACCGTCGAGCAATCGCGGGCCATACCCGTCGCGGTTGAGGATGCGTTCAATCGCACGCTGCCCCTGCCGCTTCCGGTGCTTTTCTCGCACTGGTATGGGCCGATCGCACCGATCAAGGCGGTCCGGGATCAGACGGGTGAGTGGGACCGCGCCGGCCAGACCCGCACCGTGACAATGGTCGGCGGTGGCTGCATGCGCGAGGAATTGACCAGCGTGGACCCGCCACGGTCGTTCGGCTACACACTCTCGTCCATCAAGGGGCCGCTGGCCGCGCTGGTCGGCTCGATCGACGGCACCTGGAGCTTCACCGTTGCCGGCACCGGGACCACGGTGACCTGGCAGTGGATCCTGCATCCGAAATCGGCCCTCACCGCACCGGCGCTGCCGCTGCTCGGCAGGATATGGCAGGGCTACGCGCGCCGAGCCCTCGCGACCCTGTCCGAACTGTTGGCGAGCTGAACCAGATGTGCCGACTGTTTGGCTTGCACGCCGGCAAAGACGTTTGCGCCGCGACGTTTTGGTTGCTGGACGCGCCGGACAGCCTGTCGGAACAGAGCAGGAGAAATCCGGACGGCACGGGCCTGGGCGTCTTCGACGAACAGGGCCGCCCGCAGGTGTACAAGCAGCCCATAGCGGCTTGGCAGGACATCGATTTCGCCACCGAGGCCCATCGACTGACCGGCAGCACCTTCATCGCCCACGTCCGCTATGCGACCACCGGCTCGCTCGACGTCCACAACACCCACCCGTTTCTGCAGGACGACCGGATCTTCGCGCACAACGGCGTGCTCGAGGGGCTGGACGCGCTCGACGAACGGCTGCGCGAGGTGGGCACCGCCGACCTGGTGCTGGGCCAGACCGATTCCGAGCGGGTGTTCGCGTTGATCACCGCAGCGGTCCGTGCGCGGGACGGTGACGTCACCGCGGGCCTGGTGGACGCCATGGGTTGGCTCGCCGCGAACGTGCCGATCTATGCGGTCAACGTGCTGCTCTGCACGGGCACCGACATGTGGGCGTTGCGTTACCCGGAGCCCAACGAGCTCTATGTGTTGGACCGCCGCCTGGACGGTGCACCGGAATTCGACATGCATACCAAGCGAATTCGCGCCTGGTCCGAGCCGCTGTGTGCCCGGTCGTCGGTGGTGTTCGCCACCGAGCGGATGGACGACGATCCACGCTGGAGCCTGATCGCGCCGGGGGAGCTGGTCCACGTCGACGCCGGGCTGCGGGTCACCCGAGACGTGGTGCTGCCCGACCCGCCCAGACACCAGCTCCATCGCGACGATCTCAGCGCATCGGTGCAGCGGGCACAACACACCGGTAGATCGGCATGACCCGACGCGCGCTGGTGCTCGCGGGCGGCGGGCTGGCGGGAATCGCTTGGGAGACAGGCATTTTGTGTGGCATCGCCGACGAGTCACCGACGGCGGCCCGGCTGCTGCTGGACTCGGACGTGCTGATCGGCACGTCGGCCGGTTCGGCGGTCGCGGCGCAAATCAGCAGCGGCCGTTCGCTCGAGGAGTTGTACGCGCGTCAGGTCGCCGAGACGTCCGCCGAGATGGATCCCGGCGTCGACATCGAGGCCATCACCGCGCTGTTTCTCACCGCCCTGAGTGACTCAAATACCCTGGGAAACAAGAGGATTCAGCAGATGCAGCGGATCGGGGCGGTGGCATTGACGACCGAGACCGTGCCCGAGCCCGTCCGCCGTGACGTGATCGCCCAGCGCCTGCCGTCGCACGACTGGCCGGATCGGGAGTTGCGTCTCACCGCGATTGACACGGCGACCGGCGAGCTCGTCGTCTTCGATCGTGAGTGGGGCGTGGGCCTCGTCGACGCGGTCGCGGCCAGTTGCGCGGTGCCCGGCGCGTGGCCGCCGGTGACGATCGCGGGGCGGCGCTACATGGACGGCGGCGTTGGCAGCTCGGTCAACCTCGACGTCGCCGGCGATTGCGACGCGGCGGTGATCCTGGTCCCGTCCGGGGCCGACGCGCCGTCGGCGTTCGGTCCCGGGCCGGCCGCCGAGATCGCCGGAGCCAGGTTTTCGGTGTGCAGCGTGTTCGCCGACGACGCCGCGCTGGCCGCGTTCGGGCCCAACCCACTGGATCCGCGCTGCCGCATCGTTTCGGCCAAGGCCGGACGCGAGCAAGGCCGCCGCGAGGCGCCGGCCGTCGCGCGCTTTCTAGGGGTCTGAGCCCGCGTTCTCGAACGCGTCCAGCGCCCGCATGGTCAGCTCGCGGCCCACCGCGATCACCTCCACCGCACGGTGAAATTCCAGGCTGCGACACGTCGTTCGGGGCACCTCGATCAGCAGGTCGGGCGGATAGGCCGCCAGGGTGTGGCGCGCCAGCGCGGATTGCGCGATATCGATCGTCCGATTCATCACGTCGAAGCTGCCCAGCTTCGGCATATCCGGCGCGGCGTCCAGACCGTCCGGGGGTGGCGCGTCCGACAAGCCGTCCGACTCGGGCACGCTCGCGCCGAACCTGCCCAGCACCGCCCGCGCCGTCGGCCGGTCGAGCAACGCCTTGGCCGCATTGATGTCGAACAGCGCGGTGGTGCTGCGGACCATTCGGGTCAACCACTCGGTGGTGATGCCCGGCTCCGCGTCGCGCGTGGCGCCGGGTTCGCTGCCGTTCAGGCTCACCGCGACGGTCAGATCGGCGTTGACCGCGGCGATCGGCGCCATCGGCAGCGGGTCCAGGATGCCGCCGTCGGCCAGCAGGCGCCCGCCGATTTCGTGCGGGGCGATCAGCCCGGGAATCGCGATGGACGCCCGGATGGCGGCGTCGACGGGCCCGCGCTGAAACCACACCGACTTGCCCGCCAGCAGGTCGGTCGCCACCGCGGTGTAGGGGATGGGCAGTTCCTCGATGGCGACCGGGCCCAGAATGTCGCGCACCTCGTCCAGAATCTTTTCGGCCCGCAGCACCCCGGCCGCGCTGATCGACGGGTCCAGCAGCCGCAGAATGGTGCGCTGCGTCAGCGATTTCGCCCAGGCGGCCAGTTCGTCGAGGCGTCCGGCGGCCTGCACGCCGCCGACCAGAGCACCCATCGACGAGCCGGCGATCCCGACGATCTCGTAGTCGCGCTCGCGCAGCGCCTCGATCACCCCGATGTGGGCGTACCCGCGGGCGCTGCCGCTCCCGAGGGCCAGCGCGACACGAGTCCCCGACATTGGATCATTCTGCACTTTCGTGCACGCGTGATCGCAATTACCGAGCGGGCCGGATCGGGCCCGTCATCCGCATTCGTCGTTGGCCGCCGCGTGCGCCGCGGTGATGACCGCCGCCTGGCGCGCCGGGGTCAGGTCGGCCCACAGCGTGTTCCAGCTGCCGGCGGTGGGCGACGTCGCCGTCTGCACCATCGCCAGGTAGGGCTCGAAGAGCGACTCGCCGGTCTTGGGCTGGGCGGCCATCCACAGTTTTGCCGCGTGACAGGCCTGGAAGTACTCCTCCTCGGTCGAATCGGCCGGGACGTCGACGCGCGTGGTGATGCCGGCCGGGGAGAGGCCGACGGCGCCCGGGGGCGGCGTCGCCGAGGCCACCGACGTCCGTGCCGGTGGCGCCGACGGCTGGACGGCCTTGCCGCCGACGGCGCCGTGCGAGCAACCCGCGACCGCGAGCAGACCGGCCGTGAGAACGAGGGTGTCCCAACGCAGGGGGCGGCGGCGCATCCGTTCAATCTATGCAAGACTGTCGGCGTGATCGAGTGGTTCGGATTTTGTGAGTGTTGTCGGCCCTAACGCGCCGCCGCTTGCCCCATCCGTTCACCCTGGAGCTCGTTCATGTCTCTGTCCGTTGTTGTGCCGTCCGTGAGCGCCGCCCCGTCGCCGGGACCGACCCGGCTGCGGGTGCCCGATCTCCTGCACGCCACCGACCAAGCCGCCGACGATGTGCTCAGCGGTCGGTGCGACCACCTGCTGCCGGCCGGCGGTGTGCCCGACGGAGAGCGATGGTTTACCCGCATCCACGGCGACGACGAGCTGGATGTCTGGTTGATCAGCTGGGTTCCCGGGCACGCGACCGAGTTGCACGATCACGGCGGCTCGTTGGGCGCGCTGACCGTACTGTCCGGCTCGCTCAACGAATTCCGTTGGGATGGAACGCGATTGCGACGCCGCCGGCTCGACGCCGGCGATCAGGCCGGCTTCCCGTTGGGCTGGGTGCACGACGTGGTGTGGGCGCCGCGGCCGGTTCCGGTCCCCGTGCAGCCGACGCTGAGCGTGCACGCCTACTCGCCGCCGCTGACCGCGATGTCCTACTACGAGATCACCGACCGTAATACCTTGCGCCGCCAGCGCACTGAACTGACCGACCAACCCGAGGGGCAGTGATGAGCCGAATCGATCGGGTGCTGGACCGGGCCCGCGGCCGTTATCGGCGGCTATCCGCCGACGAGGTGCCCGCCGCGCTGCGGCGCGGCGCCGTGCTCGTCGACATCCGGCCCCAGTCGCAGCGCGCCCGCGAAGGCGAGGTGCCCGGCGCGCTGGTCATCGAGCGCAACGTGCTGGAATGGCGTGTCGACCCGACCAGCGACGCCCGGCTGCCGCAAGCCGTTGACGACGACGTCGAGTGGGTCATCGTGTGCTCGGAGGGCTACACGTCCAGCCTGGCGGCGGCGGCGCTACTGGATCTGGGCCTGCACCGCGCCACCGACGTCGTCGGCGGCTACCACGCGCTGGCCGACGCCGGCGTGCTGGCGCGGCTCGGCGGTGGCTCGGGCCGTGCCCGGCTGGAAGTGCTCGCGAATGTCGGTACGCCCGTTCGACGCTGGATCTAGCTCACCGTAAAAGTGGCACGCCAAGAACCTCCTGTCGTAATCTCCACCAATGAAAAACGCAATCTCGGGACTTGCGGCGTCGGCATTGGTCGGTGGACTGATAGGTGTGGGCGTCGCGCTGGCGCCTCCGGCATCGGCGGGATGTCAGCCCGGCGACCCGCTGGAGTCGTTCTGCGACTTCCCCGTCCGGCCCAACGGAACCTGGCAGCGCTGTCATGAGGCGCCCGGCGGGCCGGTCATGGACGGCCGTGTCGTGGGTGAACTCCCGCCGATAGAGGAATGCTTCCTGGTGGACCCGAGTCTGCCCTGGCCTCCCGCAAACGTCGGCCCGCACTTCCATATCGACTAGCACACATCGACTAGCGCACATCGACTGCGGGACTTACCCGCTCGAGCCGCCAGAGGCGTTGCTGTGCAGCAGCGGCCGCAGCTTGGCGGTCTTGGCCGGCGTCCAGCCGGGCGGCGACAGCACCTCGGCCCAGCCGTCGGCGACGTCGGCGACATAGTGGTGCCCGTGCCCGTCCGGCACGTCGACCGCGACCGCCATGTCGGCCGAAACCTGCAGGAACGTCACCACCGGGATCCAGCGCGTCTCGGGAAGCACGTCGTAGCCCCGTTTTTCGGCCAGCCAGTCCGGCCTGCTGAACAGCAGATCCGGAGTCCACCACGCGATCGGATCCGAGGCGTGCTGCAGATAGACCGCCCGCGGCCGGCCCCAGTCCGAAGGCGGGCGTGCCAAATCGCTTGGGCGAGCAATGAATCGGACGTGCCGGCCGTGATCGTAGATGGGCAGCCACTCCGGCGAACCGGGGTCGCGAGTCGCGGTCAGCTGCGTCCAGATGGTGTTGTTGAACGTCGGACCGCTGAACAAGGCACCGTCGGTGCGGGCGAGGACATTGTTCAGGCTCATGAACGAGGCCTCGCCGCCGAAGGACCCCAGACTCTCGCCGAACACGACGACCTTGGGGCGCATGGATTCCGGCATCTGGCGGACCAGCTTGTCGACCGCCTCGAACAAGGCCTGCCCCGCGCGGCGCGCGTTCTCCTTGTCCACCAGAAACGACAGCCAGCTCGGCAGGTACGAATACTGCATGCTCACGATCGCGGTGTTGCCGTTGTACATGTACTCCAGCGCGTCGGCTTCGGCCTCATTGATCCAGCCGGTGCCGGTGGTGGTGGCGACCGCGACGACGGCGCGGCTCAGCCCGCCGGTGCGCTCGAGTTCCCGCGCGGCCAGCTCCGCGGTCGCTTCGATGCCGTCGGCGGAGTCCAGCCCGGCGTATGCCCGGATCGGCTCTAGCGCGTCGGCCCCGTTGAACGCCGTCAGCTGCTGCACGGTGGGACCGGCCTGGACGAAGATCCGGCCTTGATGGCCCAGCGAATTCCACGACACCAGCGACTCCGGGCCGCCCGATCGCAGCCGCGAATGCGGTTGCGCGATACTGGCATTCATCTCGTCGTTGACCGAGGCGAAGGTGCCGTTCAGTTCCCGCATGGCAAACTTGATCACGACCCCGTTGAGCAGCATGACCGTCAGCGTTACGAGCAGCACCACGACGATCGTGGCTGACACGCGAAACGGCGCGATCCGGTCGACCTGTCCGACCAGAAAGATGATCAGTCGTCGGATCAACTGGCCGATTTCGACGAAGGTGAACAGCACGATCACCCCGAGGATCGCGGCCTCCGGGTAGTCGTACCACTTCAGGTGCTCGACCCCCATCAGGTCGCGCACGCGGTCCTGCCAGACGTGGAATCGCACGGCCATGACGGCCTGGCCGATCACCCCGACCGGAATCAGCACCTTCCACGCCCAACTCGGCGGTGGCGGGCTGGAATTTTTGGAACGCATGTAGCGGACCAGCCAGACCGAAAAGACGCCCAGCCCATACCCGATGGCACCGGAGATGCCGCTGACGATGCCCTGGAACAACGCGCCGCGCGGCAGCAGCGACGGAGTCATGGAAAACCAGATGAAGATCAGGCCAATGGCGGTGCCGGTGAACGTGTAATGCCGAATCCACCAGGGGCGCGTGGCTTTTCGCGGCTCCAGGGCAGGGGTTGCTTCCGGGACGTCCTCTTCGGTGTCGGTTGTCGAGCTCACCGGGGTTGCTTACCGGTGGGTGAAATTGGGGGGACGTTTCTCGATGAACGCGGCCATTCCCTCGGACTGATCGTGGGTGGCGAAGGTGGAGTGGAAAAGTCGGCGTTCGTAGAGCAGCCCCTCGGACAGCGTCGATTCGAAGGCCCGGTTGACGGCTTCCTTGGCCATCCGGGCCGCCGACCGCGACATCTGCGAGATGGTGGTGGCGACGGCCTTGGCCTCGGTCAGCAGGTCGTCGGCGGGCACCACCCGCGAAACCAGGCCGCTGCGTTCGGCTTCGGCGGCGTCGATGGTGCGTCCGGTCAGGATCAGATCCATCGCCTTGGCCTTGCCGATGGCCCGGGTCAGGCGCTGCGAGCCGCCCATGCCGGGCAGCACGCCGAGCTTGATCTCGGGCTGGCCGAACTTCGCCGTGTCCGCCGCGATCAACACATCACACATCATCGCCAGCTCGCAGCCGCCGCCCAGCGCGTGCCCGGCCACCGCGGCGATCGTCGGGGTGCGCACGGCGGCCAGCTTGCCCCACAAGGCGAAGAAGTCCGCGTCGAAGGCGTCGGCGAAGCTCAGCTCGGACATCTCCTTGATGTCGGCGCCGGCGGCGAAGGCCCGTGCCGAACCCGTGATGATGATCGCCCCGATGCCGGGATCGTTGTCCAGTTCGGTTGCCGCGCTGGTCACTTCGTTCATCAGCTGACTGTTCAGCGCGTTGAGCGCCTTGGGCCGGTTCAGCGTGATGATGCCGACGCGCTCTTCGCGTTCGACGAGAATGGTTTCGTAGGTCATGCAGGTACCTTTCTCAGAAACTCAGGTCGTCGTCGACGGGGGCGAAATACGCGTCGACGTCGGCCGCGGTGACCGCGGCCAGCGTCGGTGGTGACCACTTGGGATTGCGATCCTTATCGATGATCTGAGCGCGGATCCCCTCCACCAGGTCGTGGGAGCGCGCCGACGCGGAAGACACCCGATAGTCTTGCACCAGAACATCTTCCAGCGTTTCCAGCTTGGCGGCGCGACGCACCGCGGCCAGCGCCACCGACACGGCGATGGGGGAGCGGCTGGCGATCAGGTCGGCCGCGTCGGCGGCCGGTCCGGGGCCGTGGCTGCGCAGCGCGGCCACGATGTCTTCGACGGTGTCGCCGGCGAAGCACTCGTCGATCCAATCACGTTGGGCGACAAGTTCACTCGGCGGAGGTTCGACGGCGTGATGGGCCAGCGCCCCCGCGATGCCGTCGGCGACGATCGCCGCGACGAACGCGTCGAGGTCGTCGTGCGGCACGTAATGGTCGGCGAATCCCATGGCGATGGCGTCGGCGCCGGAAAACGGCGCACCGGTCAGGGCGGCGTACAGGCCCAGCCCGCCGGGCGCCCGCGACAGCAGATACGCGCCGCCAACGTCGGGGATGAAGCCGATGCCGACCTCGGGCATGGCGATCTTGGACCGGTCGGTCACCACCCGGGTGTTCGCGTGCGCGCTGACGCCGACGCCGCCACCCATCACGATGCCGTCCATCAACGAGACGAAGGGCTTTTTGAACCGGCCGATCTGGGCGTCGAGGCGATACTCGTCGCGCCAGAACCGCCGCGTCTCGACCCCGTCGGCCTTGGCGCTGTTGTAGACCGCCACCACGTCGCCGCCGGCGCACAACCCGCGGTCACCGGCGCCGGCGAGCACCACAGTGCGCACCGACTCGTCGCGCTCCCAGCGGATCAGCACGGTGCTCAGCAGCTCGACCATCGTCTGGGTGAGCGAGTTGATCGCCTTGGGCCGGTTGAGCGTGATGAAGCCGACGCCCCCGTCGACACGTGTCAGGACCTCGTCGGATTCCCCGGTCACGGCCTCAGTCACGCAAAATCTCCCATCGCCGGAAGTTGTCCCAGAGTTTGACGAGCAATCTAGATCGTGACTCGCTCGCAGATACCCGCGGGGCTAGGGTTTAAAGGGTCCGATCCGTAACGGTTGCGCAAAAATGAGCGAAACCGGCGGTCAGCAGGGAACCCGGGCGCGACACTGGTCGTTGAGCAGGTGTTCGCACAGCTCGAACCACAGTCACAAGAGAGGATCCGACGGTGCGGGAGACAAGCAACCCGATTTTCCGGTCGCTGCCCAAGCAGCAGGGCGGATATGCGCAATTCGGCACTGGCGCGGCCCAGATGCAGCCGGGGTACTACCAGGCGGACCCCTACGCGGCGGCCCCGTACCGGGAGGCCAAGGCAACCCGCCCGCTGACCATCGACGACGTCGTCACCAAGACCGGCATCACGCTGGCGGTGTTGACGCTCTCGGCCGTCGTGTCCTTCTTCCTGGCGTCGAACAACCTCGCGCTGGCGGCGCCGCTGACCTTCATCGGCGCCTTCGGCGGCCTGATCCTGGTGCTGATCGCCACCTTCGGCCGCAAGCAGGACAGCCCGGCGATCGTGCTGAGCTACGCCGTGCTCGAAGGGCTGGCCCTCGGCGCCATTTCGTTGCTGCTGACGTTCCAGGTATCGGTGGGCCAGGGGCGCTCGGTCAACGCCGGGGCGATGATCGGCGAGGCCGTCCTGGGCACCCTCGGCGTGTTCTTCGGCATGCTCGTCGTCTACAAGACCGGCGCCATCCGGGTCACCCCCAAATTCACCCGCATGGTGGTCGCCGCCCTGTTCGGCGCGGTGTTCCTGATGCTCGGCAACCTGGTGCTGGCGATGTTCACCCACGGCACCGGCCTGGGCCTGCGCAGCGGCGGGCCAATCGCGATCATCTTCTCGCTGGTCATGATTGGCATCGCGGCGTTCAGCTTCCTGATCGACTTCGACGCGGCCGACCAGATGATCCGCGCCGGTGCGCCCGAGAAGGCGGCGTGGGGCATCGCGCTGGGCCTGACCGTGACCCTGGTCTGGCTGTACCTCGAGATCCTGCGCCTGCTCAGCTACTTCCAGAACAGGTAGCCCGCTTCTGAGTTGAGTCTGCGTCCAGCGTGCGCTTCACTCGCACTTTTGCGCGCTGGACGCAGAGTCGACGCAATCAGGAAAGCCGCTCCAAGACCATCGCCATGCCCTGGCCGCCGCCGACGCACATGGTTTCCAGGCCGAAGGTCTTGTCGTGCGTCTGCAGGTTGTTCAGCAGCGTGGTGGCGATGCGCGCGCCGGTCATGCCGAACGGGTGGCCCAGGGCGATCGCCCCGCCGGACACGTTCAGCTTGTCCTCGTCGATGCCCAGCTCGCGCGCCGAGCCCAGCACCTGCACCGCGAACGCCTCGTTGATCTCGACCAGGTCGATGTCGTTGATCGACATGCCGGCGCGCGCCAAAGCCTGCTTGGACGCCTCGATCGGGCCCAGGCCCATGATCTCCGGCGACAGGCCGCTGACCCCAGTGGACACGATGCGCGCCAGCGGCGTCAGGCCCAGCTCCTTGGCCTTGGTGTCGCTGGTGATCACCAGCGCGGCGGCGCCGTCGTTGAGCGGGCAGGCGTTGCCCGCAGTGATCGTGCCGTTGGGCCGGAACACCGGCTTGAGCTCGCTGACCTTCTCGTAGGTGGTTCCCGCGCGCGGCCCGTCGTCCTTGCTGACCGTGCTGCCGTCGGGGAGCGTGACCGGGGTGATCTCGCGGTCGAAGAACCCGCTGTTGATCGCCTCCTCGGCCCGGTTCTGGCTGCGCACCCCCCAGTGGTCCTGGTCCTCGCGGCTGATGCCGGTCATGATGGCCACATTTTCGGCGGTTTGGCCCATCGCGATGTAAACGTCGGGGATGTTGCCGTCGGCGCGCGGGTCGTGCCATTCGTCGGCGCCGGCGGCCGCGGCGGTGGAGCGCTCCTGCGCCGCGTCGAACAGCGGGTTCTTGGTGTCCGGCAGGGAGTCGGAGTTGCCCTTGGCGAACCGGGACACGGTCTCCACGCCCGCGGAGATGAACGCGTCGCCCTCGCCGGCCTTGATCGCGTGGAACGCCATCCGGGTGGTCTGCAGCGACGACGAGCAGTACCGGTTGACCGTGGTGCCCGGCAGGAAGTCGTAGCCCAGCGCGACGGCGACGACGCGCGCCATGTTGAAGCCCTGCTCGCCGCCCGGCAGGCCGCAGCCCAGGATGAGGTCGTCGATCTGGTGCGGGTTGAGCGCGGGCACCTTGTCCAGCGCGGCCCGCACCATCTGGACGGCCAGGTCGTCCGGGCGCATGTTGACCAGCGAGCCCTTCATGGCGCGGCCGATCGGTGAACGGACAGCTGAGACGATGACGGCTTCCGGCATGACGGTTCCCTCCGATGGCGCCTGGATACGACCAGACAAATCTAGTCGTTAGCCGGAAACGTGCGACGACGCGGGTACCTGCGCCGGAGGCACTTCGACCGTCGGCACGCCGTCCTTTTCGCCCAACGCCGCGCACAGCACCGGCAGCAGCTGCTCGGCCGCGAGCGCATAGGCCGTTGGCGAGGGGTGGAAACCGTCGGCGGAGAACATCAGCTCCGGCGCGGCCCGGAATTGCCGCGCCAGCAGGCTTGCCAACGGCACCGGCACGCCGCCCGCCGCCTTGACCGCGGCGGCCTGGGCGCGGGCAAGCTGTGCACCCCGCGAATGCGCCAGCGAGCGCAGCGGCTGGGGGATGGCCGAGACCACACCGAGATCCGGGCAGGTGCCGACGACCACCACCGCACCGCGGTTGCGCAACTTGCGCACGCTCGCACCGAGCCGCCGCGCCGACTGGCTGATGCCGTTGAGCGCCGTGACGTCGTTGGCGCCGAGCATCATCACCGCGGCGTCCGGCGGCGGGCCGGCCACGAACATCGCGTCGACCTGGCCGGACACCCCCCGCGAGGTGGCGCCGACGATGGCCTTGGTGCTCAGCCGGACGCGCTTGCCGGTCCGCTCGGCCAACCCGCGCGCGATCAGCACGCCGGGCACCTCGTCGGCGGTGAAGCAGCCATAACCGGTGGCCGTCGAGTCGCCGAAGATCATCAGGTGCAAGTCGACGGGCATGCCGCGCTGCCACCGCTCCACCGGACCGCCGCCGGGGCCGTAGACGCCGTCGGCGCGGGGCGGGACGTCCCAGGACTTCGGGATGATGGTGCGCGCCTGCGTCGCCTGGCCCACCAGCAGGTTGCGCGCGCCCAGATAGGCCGTGCCCGTCGAGGCGAGTGCACCCACGGTGGCCAGCGCGATCGTCGAACGACGCCCCACCCGGATAGTCACCCGACCATTTTACGGCGGCTTTGGTAACGCTCGGGCGGATAGCTGAGAAATAACTCGATCACGGAGCGGACCAATTGTGGTATCAAATCAGCCTCTTCAAATGTTGTACCTAGCAACGGATGTCAAGCTAAATCCAACGGGTTGGCTAGCTGCCTCGGCAAACGGGATGAACCGGACGGCTGCCGGTCTCGTCACATGCTGTATCCGACTACAAAGACGTAGTTAGTGTCAGGAAGTGTTGAGCATGAGTGCACCCAGCGAGCTATCCGGCTCGCCCCGGATGGCCGTTCGCCCGCACGAGGTACTGCGCGCCCGGAGAGTCAAGGCACGCCGGTTCGCCGTCAGTGACGGCGCGCCGGTCGAGGTTCTCGAGTCCGGTCCCAGCGTCGCGGCACGGTTAGCTGCACTGGCGTCGCGCGCCACCGTCCGGCCGATTCTGTCGGCCGGCAGCCACGCACCGAACGCGCCCTGGCCGTGGGCCCTCATCGACATGACCGCCAAGGTGCTGCTGCCGGCGTCCGCCACCGTAAGGGCCAATGTGGCCTTGCCAAATGCCTCGGCTCAGTTGGTTCGCGCGCCCGGTGTGCTGCCCGCCGACGGCACCCGCCGGGTGATTCTCTACCTGCACGGCGGAGCCTTCCTGACCTGTGGCGCCAACTCGCACGGCCGGCTCGTCGAAACCCTATCGTCGTTTGCTGACGCGCCGGTATTGATCGTCAACTACCGCTTGCTGCCCAAGCATTCGATTGGCATGGCGCTCGACGACTGCCACGACGGCTACCGCTGGCTGCGCTCGCTCGGGTTCGACCCGGAGCAGATCGTGCTGGCCGGTGATTCCGCGGGCGGATACCTATCCCTTGCGCTGGCGCAACGTTTGCAAGAGCAGGGCGAGGAGCCTGCCGCGCTGGTGGTGATCTCGCCACTGCTACAACTAGCAAAGGAATCGAAGCAGGCTCACCCCAATATCAAAACCGACGCCATGTTCTCGGCAAACGCGTTCGACGCGCTCACCGGATTGGTTGCTAACGCCGCGGCAAAGCACATCGTCGACGGCAAACCCGAAGAAATCTACGAGCCGTTGGAGCACATCAAGCCCGGCCTGCCGCGGACCCTCATCCACGTGTCCGGATCCGAGGTCTTGCTGTGCGACGCGCAGTTGGCCGCCACCCGGTTGGCGGCCGCCGGAGTGCCGGTCGAGATCCGGGTGTGGCCCGGCCAGATTCACGACTTCCAATTGGCGGCGCCGATGGTGCCGGAGGCGCTGCGTTCGTTGCGCCAGATCGGCGACTACATCCGCGAGGCCACCGGGTAGACAGCGCCTCCGACGACGATGCCTGACACCATGGGTGCATGCGGATCGCGCAGCACATCAGTGAGCTCATCGGCGGTACCCCCCTTGTTCGGCTGAACACCGTCGTCCCCGACGGCGCGGGCACCGTGGTGGCCAAGGTCGAATACCTCAACCCGGGCGGCAGTTCCAAGGACCGCATCGCGGCCAAGATGATCGACGCGGCCGAGGCCAGCGGGCAGCTGAAGCCGGGCGGCACCATCGTCGAACCCACCTCGGGCAACACCGGTGTCGGTTTGGCCCTGGTGGCCCAGCACCGCGGTTACAAGTGCATCTTCGTCTGCCCCGACAAGGTCAGCGAGGACAAGCGCAACGTGTTGCTCGCCTACGGCGCCGAGGTGGTGGTGTGCCCGACCGCGGTGCCGCCCAACGATCCGCAGAGCTACTACAGCGTGTCCGACCGGCTCGTCGCCGAGATCGACGGCGCCTGGAAACCCGACCAGTACGCCAACCCGCAGGGGCCGGCCAGCCACTACGAGACCACCGGCCCGGAGGTGTGGGCCGACACCGACGGCCGGGTCACCCACTTCGTCGCCGGAATCGGCACCGGCGGGACGATCAGCGGCGCGGGCCGCTACCTCAAGGAAGTGTCGAACGGCGCGGTGCGCATCATCGGCGCCGACCCGGAGGGCTCGGTGTATTCCGGCGGCAGCGGCCGGCCCTACCTCGTCGAGGGCGTCGGTGAGGACTTCTGGCCGGCGGCCTACGACCCGACCGTGCCGGACCAGATCATCGCGGTGTCCGACTCCGACTCGTTCAACATGACCAGGCGGTTGGCCCGCGAAGAGGCGATGCTGGTCGGCGGGTCGTGCGGGATGGCGGTCGTCGCGGCGGTCAAGGTCGCCGAGGAGGCCGGGCCGGACTCGCTGGTCGTGGTGCTGCTGCCGGACGGCGGGCGGGGCTACATGTCGAAGATCTTCAACGACGGCTGGATGTCGTCCTACGGGTTCCTGCGCAGCCGCCTGGACGGGTCGCTCGACGAGCCCACCGTCGGCGACGTGCTGCGCCGCAAGTCCGGTGAGCTGCCCGACCTGGTGCACACCCACCCGTCGGAGACGGTGCGCGACGCGATCGGCATCCTGCGCGAGTACGGGGTGTCGCAGATGCCGGTGGTGGGCGCCGAGCCGCCGGTGATGGCCGGTGAGGTGGCCGGCAGTGTCTCCGAACGCGAGCTGCTCTCGGCGGTCTTCGAGGGCCGCGCCAACCTGGCCGACGCCGTCTCCCAGCACATGAGCCCGCCGCTGCCGATGATCGGCGCCGGAGAACTGCTCACGGCGGCGGGCAAGGCGTTGCGGGACTGGGACGCATTGATGGTGGTGGAGCAGGGCAAGCCCGTCGGGGTGATCACCCGGTATGACCTGCTGGGTTTTCTGTCCGACGGGTCTCGCGGAACAGGGCGACGTTAGCTGGGCGCTCAGGTAGTGTAATGCGGCCTGGTTCGACATCCCAGCAGCTGGAAGGTGTCAAATGACTGATCAACCGCCCCCCGGGTCCTACCCACCGCCTGCTGGTCCGCCCGGGTCACCGGGCGGGCAACAGCAACCACCCCCGCCGCCCGACGGCGGCTCGTATCCGCCGCCTCCCCCGTCGGCGGGCGGGTATGCGCCGCCCCCGCCCGGGCCGGCGGTCCGGGCACTGCCGACGGAGTCCTACACGCCGTGGCTCACGCGCGTGCTGGCCTACCTGATCGACAGCATCCCGATCGCCGTCGTCTACGGCATCGGCGCGCTGATTCAGGCCCTCACCCAGACCAAGTCCTGTTACGGCGGCGCAAGCCAGTACGACGTCACTCAGTACTGCGTCAGCCAGCCCAGCGGTATCGGCAACGCGGCGTACTGGTTGTCGTTGCTGCTGGTGTTCGCGTACTCGATCTGGAACTGGGGCTACCGCCAGGGCACTACCGGCTCGAGCGTCGGCAAGTCGGTGATGAAGTTCAAGGTGGTCAGCGAAACCACCGGCCAGCCCATCGGTTTCGGGATGTCGGTGGTCCGGCAACTCGCGCACATCGTCGACGGGATCATCTGTTACGTCGGTTACCTGTTCCCGCTGTGGGACGCCAAGCGGCAAACGCTGGCCGACAAGATCATGACGACGGTGTGCCTGCCGCTCTGACGCCACCGAGCGGACCCCGGTGCCGCGGCGGTGGCTGAGCCACTGCCGTTCGCCGAGGTCTCGACCGCTGCCATCGCCACGGTTTGGCAGCGTTTGCTGGCCCGCGTGATCGATGCGCTGGTCTACGGCGTCTTCTACGCGCTTTTCTTGGTGCTCGGCGCCACCGTGGTGTCCTCGGGCAGCGTCACTGATTTCCACGGCCACACCACGCTGCAGCATTTCGGCGTGGAGACCACCGGGTTGCTCGTGGCGGTTGCCGGCACGGCGGTGAGCGGCCTGGTCTACGAGTGGCTCATGCTGGCGTATACGGGCGCGACGCTCGGCAAGATGGCCGTCGGCATCAAGGTCGTCAATTCGGGTACGGGCCAAATCCTGAGCTTCGGGTCCGCCTTCGTGCGCCCGCTTGTTCCGTTGGCCGCCAGTGTGTTCTGCAGCCTGCTGGGGCTGCTCGTCTACGTGTCGCCGCTGTTCGACCGCTCCGGTCGGTTGCGGGGCTGGCACGACCGGGCGGCCGACGACGTGGTGATCAAGGTCCGCTGAGCGCACTACGCTGATCGTCGATGAGCCAACACGACGCATACTCCGGACTGGCCACCAAGGCCATCCACGCCGGCTACCGTCCGGACCCGGCCACCGGGGCGGTCAACGCGCCGATCTATGCCAGCAGCACGTTCGCCCAGGACGGCGTCGGCGGTCTGCGCGGCGGGTTCGAATACGCGCGCACCGGCAACCCGACGCGGGCCGCGCTGGAGGCCTCGCTGGCCGCGGTGGAAGGGGGCGCGTTCGGTCGGGCGTTCAGCTCCGGGATGGCCGCCACCGACTGCGCGCTGCGGGCCATGCTGCGGCCCGGGGACCACGTCGTCATTCCCGACGACGCCTACGGCGGCACCTTCCGGCTGATCGACAAGGTCTTCACCCAGTGGAACGTCGACTACACGCCGGTGCCGCTGCCCGACGTGGACGCGGTCCGCGCCGCCGTCACGCCCCGCACCCGGCTGGTGTGGGTGGAGACGCCGACCAATCCGCTGCTGTCCATCGCCGACATCGCCGCCATCGCGGAAATCGGCGCCCAGAGTTCGGCAAAGGTGTTGGTGGACAACACTTTCGCCTCGCCGGCGTTGCAGCAGCCGTTGACGTTGGGCGCCGATGTGGTGCTGCACTCCACCACCAAATACATCGGCGGGCACTCCGACGTGGTGGGCGGCGCGCTGGTCACCAACGACGAAGAGCTGGACCAGGCCTTCGGTTTCCTGCAGAACGGGGCCGGCGGGGTGCCCGGCCCGTTCGACGCCTACCTGACCATGCGCGGCCTGAAGACCCTGGTGCTGCGCATGCAGCGGCACAGCGAAAACGCTTTGGCCGTAGCCGAATTCCTCGCCGGGCAGCCATCGGTGAGCACCGTGCTGTATCCGGGTTTGGCCGGCCATCCCGGGCACCAGGTCGCCGCGCGGCAGATGTGCGGGTTCGGCGGCATGGTGTCGGTGCGGATGGCCGGCGGCCGCGCGGCCGCGGAGAAGCTGTGCGCCCGCACCCGCGTGTTCATCCTGGCCGAGTCGTTGGGCGGGGTGGAGTCGCTGATCGAGCACCCCAGCGCCATGACCCACGCGTCCACGGCCGGTTCGCAATTGGAAGTGCCCGACGACCTGGTGCGGCTGTCGGTCGGCATCGAGGACATCGCCGACCTGTTGGCCGACCTGGAACAGGCGCTCGGTTAGGACGCCGTCTTGCGGTCGATCAGGAGTGGTAGGGCTCCGCGGACAGCAGGGTGACCTTGACGGTGTTGCCGTTGGGCACTTGGTAGCTGCGCGTCTCGCCCACCTTGGCGTCGATCAGCGCGCTGCCCAGCGGTGAGTTCGGCGAGTACACCTCGAGCTTGCCGTTCTTGACGCCCTCCTGCCGGGTGGCGATGAGGAACGTCTCGCTGTCGGACTTGTCGTCGTTGTAGTAGACCTTGACCACCGAGCCTGGCAGTGCCACGCCGGACTGCTTGGGCGCCTCGCCGACCTTGGCGTTGTTGAGCAGGTCCTGCAGCTGGCGAATGCGGGCCTCCTGTTGGCCCTGCTCCTCGCGGGCGGCGTGGTAGCCGCCGTTCTCGCGCAGGTCGCCCTCCTCGCGGCGGTCGTTGATTTCCGCGGCGATGACCGGACGATTGGCGATCAGCTGATCGAGCTCGGCCTTGAGCCGGTCATGTGATTCCTGGGTCAACCAGGTCACCTGAGTGTCGGTCATCTCGTCGTGCTCCTCGTGTCTCGGCTTCGCGTATCCGCGCCAGCTTTCGGGCTCCGCTTGGGGGTGCCCGGTTCGCGCCCCGTGCCGCCTGCTCCGCTGTGTGCTGACGGGCATTAATGCAGCAATACACGGTCCCAGCCGGAACCGTGCATTCATCCATGTTACCACTGCGAGAACAAACGATGACTGTATATCCGCAGTTGAGGGTTTGTCGCTCGAACGCGACGCACGACGCCCGCCGCGACAATTCGGCGCTGGGCAAGCGCACATGCCCTCGGGAGTTGTCGGCTGGTGGGGAACTGGAAGTATGGGGTCACGAATCCTTTGGACAAGGACGGACAAGGACGGACAAGGGGACACGTGAGCGAACTGCGGTTGATGGCGGTGCACGCCCACCCCGACGACGAGTCCAGCAAGGGCGCGGCCACCCTGGCCCGCTACGCCGACGAGGGGCACCGCGTACTGGTGGTGACGTTGACCGGCGGCGAGCGCGGCGAAATCCTCAATCCGGCGATGGACCTGCCCGGCGTCCATGAGCACATCGACGAGATCCGCCGCGACGAGATGGCCAAGGCCGCCGAGATCCTCGGCGTCGAGCACCTTTGGCTCGGCTTCGTCGACTCCGGGCTGCCCAAGGGCGACCCGCCGCCCCCGCTGCCCGAGGACTGCTTCGCGCTGGTGCCGCTGGAGGTGTCCGTCGAGGCGCTGGTCCGCGTGGTGCGCGAATTCCGGCCGCACGTGATGACCACCTACGACGAGAACGGCGGCTATCCGCATCCCGATCACATCCGCTGCCATCAGGTGTCGGTCGGCGCCTACGAGGCGGCCGGCGACTACGCGCGGTTCCCCGACGCCGGCGAGCCGTGGAACGTGTCGAAGCTGTACTACAACCACGGCTTCCTGCGGGCGCGGATGCAGCTGTTCCACGACGAGTGCGTCAAGCACGGCCAGGAGGGCCCGTTCAAGCAGTGGCTCGAGCACTGGGATCCCGCCCACGACCCGTTCGAATCCCGCGTGACCACGCGCGTCGAATGCGCCGAATACTTCAGCCAGCGTGACGACGCGCTGCGCGCACACGCCACCCAGATCGACCCGAACCACGACTTTTTCGCGGTTCCGATCTCCTGGCAGCAGCGGTTGTGGCCGACCGAGGAATTCGAGTTGGCCCGCTCGCGGGTTCGGGTCCGCCTGCCCGAGGACGATCTGTTCGCCGGGATCGAGGACGACGGGTGAACCACGTTCTGCTCACCGTGATTGCTGACGGGGCGCCGCACAACCAAGGGCCGGACTTCGGCAAAGCCAGCCCGGTGGGGTTGCTGGTCATCGTGCTGTTGATCATCGCCACGGTGTTTTTGGTGCGCTCGATGAATCGGCAGCTGAAAAAGGTGCCCAAGTCATTCGACCGCGACCACCCCGAGCCCGACCAGGCCGCCGACGAGGGCACCGACCCGCGCGCAGCGGGCGCCGATGATGAGCCCGGCTGAGAACACGCTGGGCCGGGCCACCAGCCCGTACCTGCGCCAGCACGCCGACAACCCGGTGCACTGGCAGCAGTGGACGCCGCAGGCGTTGGCCGCGGCGGCCGCGCGCGACGTGCCGATCCTGCTGTCCATCGGCTACGCCGCGTGCCATTGGTGTCACGTCATGGCCCACGAGTCGTTCGAGGACGACACCGTCGCCGCCGCGATGAACGCGGGATTCGTCTGCATCAAGGTCGACCGCGAGGAACGCCCGGACATCGACGCGGTCTACATGAACGCCACCGTCGCGCTCACCGGGCAGGGCGGCTGGCCGATGACGTGTTTCCTGACGCCCGACGGCCGGCCGTTCTATTGCGGCACGTACTACCCGAAAGATGCTTTCCTGCAGCTTCTTTCGGCGGTATCTCAGACCTGGCGGGAGCGCCGCGGGGAGGTCGAAACCGCCTCCGACCATATCGCGGGTGAATTGCGTTCGGCCGCAACGTCATTGCCCACCGGCGGGCCCGAGGTGACGCCCGCGCTGTGCGACCACGCCGTCGCGGCGGTGCTGCGCGACCAGGACAGAACCTATGGCGGCTTCGGTGCGGCGCCGAAGTTCCCGCCGTCGGCGCTGCTGGAGGCGCTGCTGCGCAACCACGAGCGCACCGGGTCGGCGGCGGCGCTGGATGCCGTCGAGCACACCGGCGCCGCGATGGCCCGCGGCGGCATCTATGACCAACTCGCCGGCGGCTTCGCCCGGTACAGCGTCGACAACGCTTGGGTGGTACCGCATTTCGAGAAGATGCTGTACGACAACGCGCTGCTGCTGCGAGCGTATGCGCACTGGGCGCGGCGCACTTCGGATCCGTTGGCCGGCAGGGTCACCGCGCAGACCGCGCGGTTTCTGCTCGACGAGCTGGCCGATGCCGACATGTTCGTCTCGTCGTTGGACGCCGACGCCGCCGGGCAGGAGGGTTCCACCTATGTGTGGACCCCGGCGCAACTGGTCGAGGTGCTGGGCGACGACGACGGACGTTGGGCGGCAAACGTTTTCGGTGTCACCGAGGCCGGCACCTTCGAACACGGCGCGTCGGTGCTGCAGTTGCGGTCCGACCCGGACGATCGCGAAAGGCTGGACCGGGTTCGCGGCGCGCTGCTGGCCGCGCGGGCGACCCGGGCCCAGCCCGGCCGCGACGACAAGGTCGTCACGGCGTGGAACGGGCTGGCGATCACCGCGCTGGCCGAGGCTGGCGTGGCGCTGCAAGATCCCGGGCTGGTCGAAGCCGCCCACCGCTGCGCGACGACGCTGCTGGACACCCACGTCGTCGACGGCCGGCTGCGGCGCGCCAGCCTGGGCGGGGTGGTCGGCGACAGCGCCGCGATCCTGGAGGACCACGGGATGCTGGCCACCGGGCTGCTGGCGGTCTACCAGCTGAGCGGTGACGAGGCGTTGCTGACGGCGGCCACCGGGCTGCTGGACACGGCGCTGCAGCACTTCGCCGACCCGCAGCGGCCGGGCCATTGGTTCGACGCCGCCGACGACGCCGAGGCGCTGATGCTGCGGCCCGGCGACCCGATGGACGGGGCCACGCCGTCGGGAGCGTCGGCGATCACCGAGGCGCTGCTGACCGCCGCGCACCTGGTCGACGCCGGGCACGCCGAGCGGTATCTGCGGGCCGCCGGTGAGGCTTTGAGCGCGCATTCGGTGCTGCTGGAACGCGCGCCGCGCGCGGCCGGCCATTGGCTGGCGGTCGCCGAGGCCGCGGTGCGCGGCCCGCTGCAGATCGCCGTCGCGTGCGGGCCCGGCGCGCCGCTGCTGGCCGAGGCGCGCCGGCTGGCGCCCGGCGGCGCGATCGTCGTGGGAGGCGAAAAGGACTCGTCGGCACTGCTGGCCGGCCGCGGCCGGGTGGATGGCGCCGACGCGGCCTATGTGTGTCGCGGCCGGGTCTGCGACCTGCCGGTCACCGACGCGTCGGAGCTGAAGGCAGCGCTGAGTTAGAACACCACGAACCACATGGCGATGTAGTGGCAGATCGCCGCCACCGCCGTGCACGCGTGGAAGAACTCGTGATAGCCGAACGTCGCCGGCCACGGGTCGGGCCAGCGCACCGCGTACAGAACCCCGCCGATGCTGTACAGGGCGCCGCCGACGAACAGCAACACCATCGCGGCCACGCCGGCGTTGTGCAGGATTTCCCCGGTGTACCAGACCGCCACCCAGCCCAGCAGGATGTACAGCGGCACACCCACCCAGCGCGGCGCCGACGGCCAGAGCATCTTCAGCAAAATCCCGGCCAGCGCGCCACCCCACACGATCGCCAGCACCACATGCCCGTCGTGCGGCGACAAGGCCAGCAGCGCGAACGGGGTGTAGCTGCCCGCGATGAACACGAAGATCATCGAGTGGTCGGCGCGCTTCATCCATTTCTGCGCGGTCGCCGACTTCCACGGCACGCGGTGATAGGTGGCGCTGACGGTGAACATCAGGATGGTGGCGGCCGTGTAGGCAAACGTGGCGAGCCCGGCGCGAGTGGACCCCACCGCCCACGACACCGCGATCAGCGACGCCCCGGCGAAGACCGCGGTGCCCGCGGAATACACGTGGATCCAGCCGCGGAAACGAGGCTTGGTCAGAACCCGGGTGACGCCGTCGACGATCTGGTGTGCGGCATTGCTCACCGCGCCGGTCTGAACTTGGTCGTTGGGGCTGTTGACCGTGCTGGTCTGACCGCTCATTTCTCCCGTGCCCTGTTTGAAATTGCCACTGGCTCTTACTGATCACAGTATCCAGACCACAGTAGTGTGAATCCTCGTGGAGATCATTCCGCCACGGCTCAAAGAGCCGTTGTATCGCGTCTACGAGCTGCGCTTGCGGCAGGGTCTGGCCGCCTCCAAATCCGAACTGCCCCGCCACATCGCGGTCCTGTGTGACGGAAACCGGCGCTGGGCGCGCGACGCGGGGTACGACGACGTCAGCTACGGCTACCGGATGGGCGCCATCAAGATCGCCGAGATGCTGCGCTGGTGCCAGGAGGCCGGCATCGAAATGGCCACCGTCTATCTGCTGTCGACCGAGAATTTGCAACGCGATCCCGACGAGCTGGCCGCGCTGATCGAAATCATCACCGACGTCGTCGAGGAGATCTGCGCGCCGTCGAAACGCTGGAGCGTGCGCACCGTCGGGGACCTGTCACTGCTCGGGGAGGAACCGGCCCGTCGGCTGCGCGGCGCGGTGGAGTCCACCCCGGGCGTCGCGCCGTTCCACGTCAACGTCGCGGTCGGCTACGGCGGCCGTCAGGAGATCGTCGACGCGGTTCGCGCGTTGCTCGGCAAGGAACTCGCCAACGGGGCGACCGGCGAGGAGCTTGTCGAGGCGGTGAGTGTCGAGGCCATCTCCGAAAACCTCTACACCTCAGGGCAACCCGACCCGGACTTGGTGATCCGCACCTCCGGCGAGCAGCGGCTGTCCGGGTTTCTGCTGTGGCAGAGCGCCTACTCGGAGATGTGGTTCACCGAGGCGCACTGGCCCGCGTTTCGTCGCGTCGACTTCCTGCGCGCGCTGCGTGACTACAGCCAGCGCCATCGTCGCTACGGTAGGTAGGTATGGCTGCGCTGTCGGCGGTGGTGTTCACGCTGAGCGGTTGGCTTGGGCTGTATCTGCTGGCCCGTGATCCGCGCAAGCCCGTGCTCGCCCTGGCGGCGATCGGGCTGTGCGGTTTTGCGCTCGTGGTGGCGCTGGACGCGGTCCGCACGGCCAGCCCGACGCACGCGCCGCTGCTCGGCCAGCTGGAGATCTACCTGGCCGCCGTGCCCAGCATCGCCTGGTTCGCGGTGCTGCTCGAGCTGTCCCGGCCGTCGGAAGCGCCCCGGGCCCGCACCGCTGAAGTGCTGCTGGTCGCCGGCGTCGGCGCGCTGACGCTGGTCGGCGCCGCGCTGGCCGGCAGCGTGCACGGGCCGCTGCGGGCCGGGCATTGGCTGATGTTGGCGGTGATCTCGACCTCCACCCTGGGGGCGATGTTCGCGGCGCTGCGGCGGCCGAACCAACCGGTGCCGGTCGTCGGCCTCGTCGTGGTGGCGACGTTGTTCTTCGCGCTGGCCAACGCGATCCTGATCATCCCGCTGGGCCTGGTGCCCAGCTGGCTTGCGCTGGCGTCGACGGGTTTCGACGTGCTGGCGCTCGGGGTTGCGGTGGCCCTGTGGGACGCCTTCGACGAGGGTCAGGCGCTGCGCGCCGACATGCTGCGCTCGTTCGCCGGCTGCACGGCCGTGACGGTGCTGCTCGGCGGCCAGCTGCTGATCGGGCTGACCGTCACCCGCGACCAGCCGGGCACCCAGGTGGTGCTGACGGTCCTGCTGTTCACCACCCTGGCGATCGCCATCACGGTGCAGGTGCTGGCCGATCCGCTGGCCGGGCTGCTGGACCGACTGGCGTTCTGGAAGTCGCCCCGATTGCGCGCCGACCGGGCGGCGCTGCGGCGCACCGGGGCAGGGTTGCCGCTGCGCTCCGAGGATCCGCTGGGCGACGTCGACGACGAAACCTTCGCCCGGCTCACCCGCCGCGCGCTGGGCCACTACGCCGACCTGACCAAACTGGTCGCCAGCCCGCTGACCGCGCTGCCGGTGATCGACGAGCGGCTCGCCGCCCGCGGCGCACCCGATCACCCGCTGGAGCGGGCCAACGAACTCAAGGCCGTGCTCGCCGACGGCATTGCGCGGCTCAAGCCGCGCGACGGCGGCGACTTCGGCACCACCGAGCAGTGGCGGCACTACAACGCGCTGTATTTCCCCTATGTCGTCGGCGTGCGGGCGTACGCGCAGAACGCCACCGCGTCCGGCTTGGACCCGACCGCCCGCCAGGCCTGGCAGTGGTTCGTCACCGAGGTCCCCCAGCGCTCACTGCACAACTGGCAGAACGCGGCGGCGCGGCTCATCGCGGCCGATCTGCGCGGACGCGTTTCGGTCTCCAGCGAGTAAATAATCCGGCCGGACGGGAATACTCCGGCGAATTGGCTGGTCATTTCACCCATGGCAGAAGTTGGCAGTGCCATGCGTCGATCTGGCAGTGCCCGGGCAGCAACATCGAAGCTGTCCGCACTCATCCCCCCTCGAAATCCCCCCTCGAATTCCGCCATAGCAAGGAGTGAATCCACATGACCGCTGTCCTTCCGGCCCGGCCACTCTACGACTCGACCGATTCGCTGTTGCGTTTCGCCATGCGCGTTGACGCGACCCTGACCGGATTGTTCGGCCTGGCCGCCGCCTTCGTCGCTGACCCGCTTTCGTCGTTGACCGGCCTGACGTCCGGGCAGGAATTCGCCATGGCGGCATTCTTCGTGCTCTATGGGCTGGTCGTGTTCGTCCTCGCCGCCGCGCCGAACCTGCGCCGGGCCGGGATCGGCGTCGTCGTGGCCAACAGCGTTTACACGGTGGCGGCGATCGTGGCCGCCGGATTGGTGCCGATGACCGCGACCGGGATCGCCGCCACGCTGGCCAGCGGCGTGTACACCGCGTTCTTCGCGTGGCTGCAATACCTGGGTGTGCGCCGCCTGCCGGTCTAGCGGTCCGCTACAGCTTGCGCAGGCGCAGCCGGTTGATGGCGTGATCGGCGTCCTTGCGCAGCACCAGGGTGGCGCGCGGCCGCGTCGGCAGAATGTTCTCGACGAGGTTGGGCCGGTTGATCGAGCGCCAGATCTCGCGCGCGGCCGCGACCGCCTTGGTGTCGTTGAGGGCCGAGTAGTGGTGGAAGTGTGATTCGGGGTCGGCGAACGCCGTGCCCCGCAGCGACAGGAACCGCGACACATACCACTGCTCGATGTCTTCGATCCGGGCGTCCACGTAGACGGAGAAGTCGAACAGGTCCGACACCATCAGGGTGGGGCCGGTCTGCAGGACGTTGAGGCCCTCCAGGATCAGGATGTCGGGATGGCGGACCACGTGCTTGGCGCCGGGGATGATGTCGTACTTCAAATGCGAATACACCGGGGCGCAGGCATAGTCCGAACCGGACTTCACCGACGTCACGAACCGCAGCAGCGCCCGACGGTTGTAGCTCTCCGGAAAACCCTTGCGGTGCATCAGGTTTCGCCGGTCCAGTTCGGAGTTGGGGTACAAAAAGCCGTCGGTGGTCACCAGGTCCACCCGGGGATGGTGATCCCAGCGGGCCAGCAGCGCCTGCAGCACACGTGAGGTGGTGGACTTGCCGACCGCGACGCTGCCCGCCACGCCGATGACGAACGGCACCGGCCGGTCGGGGTTTTGCTGCGGCTCGCCCAGGAATTCCGCGGTGGCGGCGAACAGCCGCTGGCGCGCGGCGACCTGCAGGTGAATCAGCCGGGCCAGCGGCAGGTAGACCTCTTCGACCTCAAGCAGGTCGATCTGTTCGCCCAGACCCCGCAGGCCGATCAGTTCCTCTTCGGTGAGGGCCAAAGGTGTCGACATGCGCAGCGCACGCCACTGCTTTCGGTCGAACTCCACATATGGGCTCGGCTCGCTAGGCCGGGGCATAGCGCCAAGTGTCGCAGGGCCGGGTACCTGCCCGACGGCGGGGCTGGCCAAAGGCCAGGATCCCGCCCCGGTTACCCGCCGACTAGTCTCGTTGCCATGTCAGCCGAATACGCGGATACCGCGAGCGCCGCCTACCGGGCGGCACTGCAGGTCATCGAGTCCGTCGAACCTCGCATCGCCGCGGCGACGCGCAAAGAGCTTGCCGACCAACGGGGTTCGCTCAAGCTGATCGCCAGCGAGAACTACGCGTCGCCGGCCGTGCTGCTGACCATGGGGACCTGGCTGTCGGACAAGTACGCCGAGGGCACCATCGGGCATCGGTTCTACGCCGGATGCCAGAACGTCGACACCGTCGAAAGCGTCGCGGCCGAGCATGCCCGCGAGCTGTTCGGCGCGCCGCACGCGTACGTGCAGCCGCATTCCGGCATCGACGCCAACCTCGTCGCCTACTGGGCGATCCTGGCGACGCGGGTCGAGGCGCCGGGCCTGGCCGACGCCGGCGCCAAGCACGTCAACGACTTGTCCGAGGCGGACTGGGAGAAGCTGCGCGCCAGCCTGGGCAACCAGCGGCTGCTGGGCATGTCGCTGGACGCCGGCGGCCACCTCACCCACGGCTTCCGGCCCAACATCTCCGGCAAGATGTTCCACCAGCGCAGCTACGGCACCAACCCGGACACCGGGTTCGTCGACTACGGCGCGGTCGCGGCCGCCGCGCGTGAGTTCAAGCCGCTGATCATCGTGGCCGGCTACTCGGCGTATCCGCGCCGCATCAACTTCGCGACGATGCGGGAAATCGCCGACGAGGTGGGCGCCACCCTGATGGTGGACATGGCGCATTTCGCGGGCCTGGTGGCGGGCAAGGTGTTCACCGGCGACGAGGACCCGGTCCCGCACGCCCACGTCACGACGACGACGACGCACAAGTCGCTGCGCGGTCCGCGCGGCGGCCTCGTGCTGTGCCAACCCGAGTACGCCGACGCCGTCGACAAGGGCTGCCCGATGGTGCTCGGCGGCCCGCTGTCACATGTGATGGCGGCCAAGGCGGTCGCGCTCGCCGAGGCACGGCAGCCCTCGTTCCAGGCCTATGCGCAGCGGATCGCCGACAATGCCCAAGCGCTGGCCGACGGCTTCCTCAAGCGCGATGCGCGGCTGATCACCGGGGGCACCGACAACCACATCGTGCTGCTCGACGTCACCTCGTTCGGCTTGACCGGGCGGCAGGCCGAGTCGGCGTTGCTGGACGCGGGCGTGGTGACCAACCGCAACGCCATCCCGGCCGACCCGAACGGCGCGTGGTACACCAGCGGCATCCGGTTGGGCACGCCGGCGCTGACCACCCGGGGCTTCGGCGCCGACGAGTTCGACCGGGTGGCCGAGTTGATGGTCGACGTGCTGGCCAACACGGCCCCGGAGGGGTCCTCCAAGGCCAAGTACAAGCTCGCCGACGGCACCGCCGAGCGGGTCAACGCCGCCGCCGCCGAGCTGCTGGACGCGCACCCGCTGTACCCGGGTCTCACGCTGTAGGCGCGACACGGGGCGCCACGTTTTAAAAACCTGTACCCGCGGGTTACAGTAACTGCATGGCACAGAAACCTGTCGCTAATGCGCTGACCCTGGAACTCGAGCCGGTGTGCGAAGCCAACATGGACCGCCACCTCAACACCGAGGACATCTGGTTCGCCCATGATTACGTGCCGTTCGAGCGGGGTGAGAACTACGCCTTCCTGGGCGGACGCGACTGGGACCCGTCCCAGGCGACGCTGCCCAGGACCATCACCGACGCCTGCGAGATCTTGCTGCTGCTCAAGGACAACCTCTCGGCCCACCATCGCGAGCTGGTCGAGCACTTCATCCTCGAGGAGTGGTGGGGCCGCTGGCTGGGCCGGTGGACCGCCGAGGAGCACCTGCACGCCATCGCGCTGCGCGAATACCTCGTGGTGACCCGCGAGGTCGACCCGACCGCCAACGAGGAGGCCCGGGTCCAGCACGTGATGAGGGGCTACTGCGGCGACATGTACTCACAGGTCGAGACCCTGGTGTACATGGCGTTCACCGAGCGCACCCACGCGGTCTTCTGCGCCAACCTGGCGGCGCAGATCGAGGAGCCCATCCTGGCCGGGCTGATCGACCGGATCCGCCGCGACGAGGAGCGCCACGAGCTGTTCTGGGCGAACCTGGTCGAGCACTGCCTGGAGTACACCCGCGACGAGACGATTGCCGCGATCGCCGCGCGCGCCGCCGACCTTCAGGTCGTCGGGGCCGACATCGACGCCTACCAGGACAAGGTGCAGAACGTCGCCGACGCAGGCATTTTCGGGCCGGCGGAGCTGCGGCAGGCGATCTCCGATCGCATCACCGCGTGGGGTGTGGCCGCCGAGCCGGCGCTGCGCGGATTCGTCGCGGGGTAGTCGCGGGGTAGGAGCGATCGCAAGCGCGGCGGAGCCGGGCGCAGCGGATCGCGACCATCGGGCTAGTCACGGGCTAGCGGTCTCGGCGCGCCTGACGGGCGGCTACGCCGCCACGAGAGTAGCGTCGCTTTTGATGGTCAGCGACGTAATCTGCTGCCAGGGCGGCGCCTCCTACCTAGGCAGGACCGGCCCCGGTCCTGGCGCCGCGATTTCCCTCGACCCGCCCGTGGGGGGTCTCACGGGTTTAGCACGAGGAGCGCTTGGTGACCGATACCCGGACGTACGTGCTCGACACCTCCGTGCTGCTGTCCGACCCCTGGGCGTGCAGCCGGTTCGCCGAACACGAGGTCGTGGTTCCGCTGGTGGTGATCAGCGAACTTGAGGCCAAACGCCACCATCATGAGCTGGGCTGGTTTGCCCGCCAGGCGTTGCGTCTGTTTGACGATCTTCGACTCGAACATGGACGGCTAGATCAGCCGATACCCGTTGGGACACAAGGTGGTTCGCTTCACGTTGAACTGAACCACACCGACCCGTCGGTGTTGCCCGCCGGCTTCCGCACCGACAGCAACGACTCCCGGATCCTGAGCTGCGCGGCCAACCTGGCCGCCGAGGGTAAGCGAGTCACGTTGGTCAGCAAGGACATTCCGCTGCGGGTCAAGGCCGCCGCGGTGGGCCTGGCCGCCGACGAATATCACGCGCAGGACGTCGTGGTCTCCGGCTGGTCGGGGATGCAGGAGATCGAGATCGCAGCCGAGGACATCGACGCGCTCTACGCCGACGGTGAGATCGATCTGCCCGAAGCCCGAGATCTACCGTGCCACACCGGGATTCGGCTGCTGGGCGGCAGCTCTCACGCGCTTGGGCGCGTCAACCCGGGCAAGCGCGTCCAGCTGGTACGCGGCGACCGCGAGGTGTTCGGGTTGCGCGGTCGCTCCGCCGAGCAGCGCGTCGCGCTCGACTTGCTGCTCGACGAGTCGGTGGGCATCGTGTCGCTGGGCGGCAAGGCCGGCACCGGCAAATCGGCGCTGGCCCTGTGCGCCGGCCTGGAGGCGGTGCTCGAGCGGCGCACCCAGCGCAAGGTGGTGGTGTTCCGCCCGCTGTACGCGGTCGGCGGCCAAGAACTCGGTTACCTGCCCGGCAGCGAAAGCGAAAAGATGGGCCCCTGGGCGCAGGCGGTGTTCGACACCCTCGAGGGCCTGGCCAGCCCGGCGGTGCTCGAGGAGGTGCTCTCGCGGGGCATGCTCGAGGTGCTGCCGCTGACGCACATCCGCGGTCGCTCGCTGCACGACTCGTTCGTCATCGTCGACGAGGCGCAGTCACTCGAACGCAACGTGCTGCTCACCGTGCTGTCCCGGCTGGGTGCGGGGTCGCGGGTGGTGCTGACCCACGACATCGCCCAGCGCGACAACCTGCGCGTCGGCCGCCACGACGGGGTCGCCGCCGTGATCGAGAAACTCAAGGGCCACCCCTTGTTCGCGCACATCACGTTGCTGCGCAGCGAACGATCGCCGATCGCCGCGCTGGTCACCGAGATGCTCGAGGAGATCGCCGGACCGCACTGACTCCGGGGCAATGGGTGTGCGGCTGTGGCGGGAAAATCGGCCTCGAAGCCGCCCTACGTACACAATGAAAGCCCTGGGCGCACAGTCAACGCGCGAATCCCACACGCGGGTGCCGGTTAAACTTCCTTAGTGCCGAAGCGACGCGACAACCAGGCATGGCGGTACTGGCGGACCGTCATCGGCGTCGTTGCGGCCGCGGTGGTGTTGCTGATCGGCGGCCTCACCGGTCACGTGACCCGCGCCGAAACATCGAGCTGCGCGGTCGTCAAGTGCGTCGCGCTGACCTTTGACGACGGACCCAGCCCCTTTGACGAGCGGCTGTTGCAGATACTGAAGGACAACGACGCCAAGGCGACCTTCTTTTTGATCGGCAACAAGGTGGCGGCCAACCCGGCGGGCGCCCAGCGCATCGCCGACGCCGGGATGGAGATCGGCAGCCACACCTGGGAACACCCCAACATGACGACGATCCCAACCGAGGACATCGCCGCCCAATTCTCCAGGGCCAACGACGCGATCCGGGCCGCGACCGGCCGGACGCCGAGCCTGTATCGCCCCGCGGGCGGGCTGTCCAATCCCGTGGTCCGCCAAACCGCCGTCCAGTTCGGCTTAGCCGAAATCCTTTGGGATGTCATCCCTTTCGACTGGGCCAACGACTCCAACACGGCGGCCACCCGCTACATGCTGATGACCTACATCAAGCCGAACTCGGTGGTGTTGTTCCATGACACCTATTCGAGCACCGTCGATTTGGTATACCAGTTCATCCCGGTCCTCAAGGCGAACGGCTACCGGCTGGTGACGGTCAGCGAACTGCTTGGCGCGCGGGCGCCGGGAAGCACCTACGGCGGCCGCGAAAACGGTCCGCCCGCAAACGATTTGCACGACATTCCGGCCGGCCAGATCCCGACGCTGCCCAACACCCCGTCGCCCAAGCCGATGCCCAACTTCCCGATCACCGACATTGCAGGCCAGAACTCGGGCGGGCCGAACAACGGTGCCTAGACATCCGAAAACGGTCCGCGGGTATGCGATCGAATACGGGATCGCCCTCGCCGCGGCCTACTTTTTGGCCGTCGTCGACGTAGCCGCCATCCTCGTGCCGTTGCGCGGGCACACTGCGATGTACTTCGGGGAACACAACCTGGTCGTCGTCGCGGTGCTGGTGGTGCTGGCCACCGCCGCCGTCATGGTCGCGGGGGCGTTCAGCCTGGCCCCCACCCTGCGATGGTTCCTCGCCGGCAACATACCGACCAAGGACCAGCGCGAGGCCGCAATGCGACTCGCGGGCCGCCAGACGGTGATTCTCCTGGTCGCCTGGGCGTTCAGCGCCGTGGTCCTGATGCTGATCAATCGGACCGCCGGGGTCTCCGTTCTGCTGCCCATGCTGCTCGGTGTGCTGCTCGGCGCCCCCGCGGCCGCCGGCACCGGCATGCTGCTGGCGCAACGCAGCCTGCGGCCGATCATGATCGCCGCCACCCGCGACGCCACGCCGCGGCTCGCCGTGCCCGGCGTGTTGGCCCGGCTGGTCCTGATGTGGTTCCTGTTCAGCGCGTTGCCGGTCGGGGTGATTGCGACGTTCATCGTGCTGCGGTCCCACGGCTGGCTCATCCCGAAGTCCGCCACGCTGACCGTGCCCATCTTGGTGGTGGCCCTGGCGGCGCTGATCCTCGGGCTGCCGACGATGATGCTGACGTCACGCTCCATATCCGACCCGCTCGACGAGATCGTCGAGGCGATGGCCCAAATCGAGCACGGCCACTTGGAAACTCACGTCGGCGCCTACGAACGCTCCCAAATCGGGCGTCTGCAAACGGGATTCAATCGAATGGTCACCGGGCTCGCCGAACGCGACCGGCTGCGCGATCTGTTCGGACGCTACGTCGGAGCCGACGTGGCCCGGCGCGCGCTCGAAGAGGGCGGTGCGCAGCTGTCCGGCGACGTGGTCGAGGCGGCCGTCCTCTACATCGACCTGGTGGGCTCCACGCAGCTGGCGGAAAGCCGTCCGCCGCAAGAGGTTGCCGAGGTGCTCAACGACTTCTTCCGGATCGTCGTCGACGCCGTCGACGAGCATCAGGGGCTGATCAACAAGTTCGCCGGCGACGCGGCACTGGCGGTCTTCGGCGCGCCGCTGCGGATGGACGACCCCGCGTCATCGGCGCTGGCGACCGCGCGTGCCCTCGGCACCAAGCTGCGGAAGCTGCCGGTAGACTTCGGCATAGGCGTCTCGGCCGGGCGAGTCTTCGCCGGCAACATCGGCGCCGAAAACCGTTACGAATACACGGTTATCGGCGACGCCGTCAACGAGGCAGCACGCTTGGCCGATCTCGCCAAGACCGCGGACTCACGGATCTTGTGCTCGGCGGCGGCCATCGAACACGCCGACGACGCCGAGCGTGCGCGGTGGTCGGAGCGTTATTCCACGGTGCTGCGCGGCCGCTCGGAGGCCACGCAGATCTCGGCTCCGCTTACTTCGTGACCTTGAGCGAGCCGATGACCTGGTTGATGACGCCCGCGGAGGCCGCATCGCCAATCGGTGTGGCGCCCAAGAAAATCGTGACCGGCTTGGTGGCGACGGCGACGATGACCAGCGAGTCGCCCTTCACGTTGCGCGCGGGGTCGGCGATCGTCACGTCGGCGTCGACCCGGGCGGCCTTGGTCCCGTCGACCGTGAGCGTCGACGTCCTCGTCATGCCCAGGGTCGGCGACGCGTTGGCGTAGCCGGGGCCGGTGGCCACGCATTGCACCAACTTCGATGCCTGCGCCGAGACGTCCATGCTGGAGACGAAGTTGGTGACGGCGACCTCGGCCTGCATCACCCACTGGTTGGCGCCGGGCACCTCTTTGGCGACGCCCACCGCGCCGATGAGGTTCGGCGTCTGGTCATCGGAGATGGGCATCCATCCGGGGGCCGCGGTGGTCGGGAAGCTCAGCGCGCCCGCGCTGATCGGGGAACCGCCGACCGGCTTTTCGCCGCCGGACACGTTGGGGGTGCAATCGGTCGCGGTCTGCTGGGTGTTGTTCGGCTCCGAGGTCGGGGCGCCTTGCGACGACGGGGCCGACGAGGTGCGGCCCGGGGTGGCCGTCGTCGACTTGTTCGAGTTCAGGGTGACCGCCAGGATGACCACCAGCACGATCACGCCGAGCACGGCGATACCGGCGACGATCAGCCACGGCGCCTTCGACCGCGGTCCGCCTGGCGGTGGTCCGGGCGGATACGGCCCGGGCCCCCAGCCGGGGGGCTGGCCGGGCTGGGTGTATTGGGGCGGCGGGTAGGCGCCCCCGGGCGGGGGGTAGGGGTAGGAGCCACCCTGGGGATATCCGGGCGGACCGCCTTGCGGTTGGCCGCCCTGGGGGTATTGGTACGGGCCGCCCTGCGGCTGGCCGCCCCAATAGGGGCCCTGACCATACGGGTTCGTTCCGTAGGGATCCTGACCGTAGGGGCCGCCGGGAGGCACCGTCATCGAATCATCCTCACTTTCACTGGCTACCGCGTCACCAATTATGTGCGTGGTGCCTGAAAAATTCGTAAGCGACGGGCCTAGTCGGGCCTAGCCGTGCGCCTTCACTCCGGTTTTACGCGCGCCATCGCCAGCACGTCGAGCCGGCGGTCCAGCTCCTCCTCCGAGAGCTTGTCCCCGATCAGGCCGCGGTCGATCACCGTCTGACGAATGGTCTTGTGTTCCTTGAGGGCTTGCTTGGCCACCGCGGCGGCCTCCTCGTAGCCGATCGCCGAGTTCAGCGGCGTCACGATCGACGGCGACGACTCGGCCAACTTGCGCAGGTGCTCGACGTTGGCCGACAACCCGACAATGCATCGCTCGGCGAACAGCTTTGACACGTTGGTCAGCAGCTTGAACGACTCCAAGATGTTGCGGGCCATCATCGGGATGTAGACGTTGAGCTCGAACGCGCCGGACAGGCCGCCGACGGCGACCGCGGCGTCGTTGCCGATCACCTGGGCGGCGACCTGCGTAACCGCCTCGCACAGAACGGGATTCACCTTGCCGGGCATGATCGAGCTGCCGGGCTGCAGGTCCGGCAGATGGATTTCCGCCAGCCCGGTCAGCGGGCCCGAGCCCATCCAGCGGATGTCGTTGGCGATCTTGGTCAGCGATACCGCGATGGTGCGCAACGCGCCGGACGCCTCGACCAGCCCGTCGCGGGCGGCTTGCGCCTCGAAAGAATCTGCCGCCGTGCGCAATTCGGTGAGCCCCGTCTCGGCGACCAGTGTCTGCACCACCTTGGCGCCGAAGCCGTCGGGGGCGTTTAGGCCGGTGCCCACCGCGGTTCCGCCGATCGCCAGCTCACCCAGCCGGGGCAGGCTGGCCTGCACCCGCTCGATGCCGGCCTCGATCTGACGGGCGTATCCGCCGAACTCCTGGCCGAGCGTCACCGGCACGGCGTCCATCAGGTGCGTGCGGCCGGACTTGACCACCGCGCGCCACTCGCGGGCCTTGGTCGCCAGCGCGTCGTGCAGCACCTGCAGCGCCGGAATCAGGTGACGCACCGCGGCTTCGGTGGCCGCGATGTGCGTGGCGGTCGGGAAGGTGTCGTTGGACGACTGCGACATGTTGACGTCGTCGTTGGGGTGCACCGTGACGCCATTGGCGGCCGCGATGGACGCGATCACCTCGTTGGTGTTCATGTTGGAGCTGGTGCCCGAGCCGGTCTGGAAGACGTCGATGGGGAACTGGTCGTCGTGTTTCCCGTCGGCGATCTCGGCGGCGGCCGCGATGATGGCGTCGGCCTTCTCCGGCGCCAGCAAGCCGAGGTCCTTGTTGACTCGCGCGCACGCGCCCTTCAGCAGGCCCAGCGCTCGGATCTGGGTGCGCTCCAGGCCGCGGCCGGAGATCGGGAAGTTCTCCACCGCGCGCTGAGTTTGGGCGCGCCACAACGCTTTTGCCGGCACCCGGACCTCGCCCATGGTGTCGTGCTCGATACGGTATTCGGCGCTATCGGCCATGAATCGTGTTCCTCTTCCGCTGGAAACGTCTAGGGCAGGGGGTAGGGGGCTTTTCGGTCGCCGGTGAAGTCGATGGCGGAGTACTCGTTGAGCTTCGACAGCCGGTGGTAGGCCTCGATCATGCGGACCGTGCCCGATTTCGACCGCATCACGATCGACTGGGTGGTGCAGCCGCCGGGGTAGTAGCGCACGCCCTTGAGCAGGTCGCCGTCGGTGACGCCGGTGGCGCAGAAGAACACGTTGTCGCCGGACACCAGGTCCGTGGTGGTGAGCACCCGCTCGACGTCGTGGCCGGCATCGAGTGCCTTGCGGCGTTCGGCCTCGTCCGTGGGGGCCAGCTGGGCCTGGATCTCCCCACCCATGCAGCGGATCGCGGCGGCGGTGATGATGCCCTCCGGGGTGCCCCCGATACCGGCCAGCATGTCGGTGCCCGAGTCCGGCCGGCACGCCGAGATCGCACCGGCCACGTCGCCGTCGGTGATCAGCCGGATCCGTGCCCCGGTGTCGCGCACGTCTTGGATCAGCTGCTTATGCCGCGGCCGGTCCAGGATGCACACCGTCATGTCGCGCACCGACAACTCCTTGACCTTGGCGACCGCCCTGATGTTGTCCGCGATGGGCGCGGTGATGTCCAGCACGTGCGCCGCGTCGGGCCCGACGGCGATCTTGTTCATGTAGAACACCGCCGACGGGTCGAACATCGCGCCGCGATCGGCCACCGCCAGCACCGAGATGGCGTTGGGCATGCCCTTGCTCATCAGCGTGGTGCCGTCGATGGGGTCGACGGCGAAGTCGCAGTCCGGGCCGTCGCCGTTGCCGACCTCCTCGCCGTTGTAGAGCATCGGCGCTTCGTCTTTTTCGCCCTCGCCGATGACCACCACGCCGCGCATCGAGACGGTGTTCACCAGTTCACGGATCGCGTCGACGGCGGCGCCGTCGCCACCCTCCTTGTCGCCGCGCCCCACCCAGCGCCCGGCGGCCATGGCGCCGGCCTCGGTGACGCGCACCAGTTCCAGGGCGAGGTTGCGGTCCGGGGCTTCACGAGGCCGCGGCTGCGACGGGTCGCGGCCCGCGACGGTGCCTTGACTTGTCATGGTTGCTGATTGTCCCAGAAGCGAAACGGTGAGCTGGAGCTGGGATACTCGGGGAGTGACCGTGCAGCCGCCGAATTCCGAGGGCTTCCGCGACCCGGGGCCGCTGCCCGGGCCCGGGCCCCGGCCGGCGAAACCTCGGTTGCTGCAGGACGGCCGCGACATGTTCTGGTCGCTGGGGCCGCTGGTGGTGGGGTGCATCGTGTTGGCGGGCCTGGTCGGCATGTGCTCCTTTCAACCGGGAGGGACGACCAAGGGCACGATTCCGTCCTACGACGTGTCCGCGGCGCTGCACGCGGACGCCACCACGCTGGGCTTCCCGATCCGGCTGCCCCGGCTGCCGGCGGGCTGGCAGCCCAACTCCGGTAGTCGCGGCGGCATACAAAACGGGCGGACGGACCTATCCACCGGCCAGCACCTCAACGCGACCACGTCGACCGTGGGCTACATCACCCCGACCGGGATGTATCTGAGCCTGACGCAGAGCAACGCGGACGAGGACAAGCTGGTCGCCTCGATCCATCCTTCGATGGTCCCGACCGGCACCGTCGACGTCGCCGGCACCAACTGGGTCGTCTATCAGGGCGGGACAGCCGGCGAGCCGGTGTGGACCACCAGGCTCGCCAGCCCGGTCGGCCCCACCCAGATCGCCGTCACCGGTGCCGGAAGCACCGATCAGTTTCGTACGCTGGCGGCGGCGACCCAATCGCAGCCGCCACTACCGAGTAGATAGCGCGAAGGGACATCGCAGTGACCGCACCCGAAGCGGACCTTTCCGGCTGGACGGCGACGCCGTTCACCGGTGCCGGCTATACGCACGACGTCTACCGCAAGGGCGCCGGTCCCGGGGTGGTGCTGATCCCCGAGATACCCGGGATCCACCCCGGCGTGCTCGGGCTGGGCAATCACCTGGTGGACAACGGCTTCACCGTCGCCATGCCGTCGCTGTTCGGCAAGCCGGGCAAGCCGAAGACGGTCGGCTACACCGTCGACGTCCTCGCCCGGGTTTGCGTGGCAAGGGAATTCGCCGCCCTCGCGACCAACAAGGAGCGGCCGGTGGCGTTGTTCCTGCGCGCGCTGGCGCGTGACCTCAACGCGTCGACGCCGGGCAAGGGCGTCGGCGTGATCGGCCAGTGCTTCACCGGGGGCTTCGCGCTGGCCGCCGCGGTCGACGACAGCGTGCTCGCGCCGGTGCTCAGCCAGCCGTCGACGCCGTTTCCGTTGACCGGGGCGCAGCGCCGCGATCCTGGGATGAGCGAATCCGAGCTGGCAACGGTCGCCGGGCGCTGCGCCAACGAGGGCCTGTGCGCCATCGGTCTGCGGTTCAGCGAGGACGGGATGTCCCCGCGTGATCGCTTCACCACACTCAAGCAGCGGCTGGGCGACGCGTTCGAGGTGATCGAGATCGATTCGCGCCCAGGCAACGAACACGGTTTCGGCAAGATGGCGCATTCGGTGCTGACCGACGAGGTCCGCGAAATCGACGGCCAGCCGGCCTACGAGGCCCGCAAGCGGGTGGTCGAGTTTCTCACCGAGAGGCTGACGTAGCTTGGCGATCGCTGAAACGAGTCAGGGCCCGGTCCGGGGCGCCGATCAAGGCCCCGTCTCGGTGTGGCGGGGCATCCGCTACGCCGCCGCGCCCGTGGGCGAGCTGCGTTTCCGGGCGCCGGAGCCCCCGCAGCGCTGGACCGGGGTGCTCGACGCCACCGCCTTCGGGCCCGCCTGCCCGCAGCCCGCGATCCCCAACGTTCAGCTGGATCTGGGCGCGCCGCAGGACGAAGACTGCTTGAGCCTGAACGTCTGGGCATCCTCGGATACCCGGCCCGGTGATCGCAAACCGGTGCTGGTGTGGCTGCACGGCGGAGCGTATGTGCTGGGGTCCGGCAGTCAGCCGCTTTACGACGGCCGCAGGTTGGCGCGCGACGGCGTCGTCGTGGTGACGATCAACTACCGCATCGGTGCGTTCGGGTTTCTCGACCTGTCGTCGTTCGGCTCCGGCTTCGATTCCAACATCGGGCTGCGTGATGTGTTGGCGGCGTTGGGTTGGGTGCGTGACAACATCGCGGCGTTCGGCGGCGATCCCGGGCGGGTGACGCTGTTCGGCGAGTCCGCCGGGGCGGGGATCGTCACCACGCTGCTCGCCGTCCCGGCGGCCGCCGGTCTGTTCTCCGCCGCGATCGCCCAAAGTTCGCCGGCCACATCGGTATACGACAGCGGCAGGGCCCGCCAGCTGGCGGAGGTCGTGCTGGAGAAGCTGGGAATCACCGGCTCCGAGGTGGGGCGGTTGCGCGACGTGCCGGCCGCGGCATTGGTGTCGGTGACGAACGAAGTGTTCAACGAGGTGCCGGCGCGCAACCCGGGCACGCTGGCGTTCGTCCCCATCGTCGACGGCGACGTGCTTCGGGACTACCCCGTCAAGGCGGCGCAGGAGGGCCGCTCACATCCGGTGCCGTTGATCATCGGCACCAATCGGCATGAGGCGGCGCTGTTTCGGTTGATGCGCTCGCCGCTGATGCCGATCACCCCCGCCGCGATCAAGTCGATGTTCGCCCAGATCGCGAGCGAACAGCCCGACCTGCAATTGCCCACCGAGCACCAGATCGTCGAGGCGTATCCCCGGATGCGTGGCAAGTCAAGGGGTTTGAGCATCGCGACCGATGTCGGCTTCCGGATGCCGTCGGTGTGGTTGGCCGAGGGGCACAGCAAGGTGGCACCGGTGTACCTGTACCGCTTCGACTACGCGACGCCGCTGCTCAAGCTGTTCCTGGTGCGGGCCGCGCACGCCACCGAATTGCCTTATGTCTGGGGCACTCTCGGCGCGCCCAAGGATCCCACGTTGAAGCTCGGCGGGGCCAAAACGGCCAAGGCGATCTCGCGTCGGATGCGCACCCGCTGGATTAACTTCGCCGCGCAGGGCAAGCCGCAGGGGCCGGCCGGCGAGCCGGATTGGACCGCCTACCAGCAGGCCGACCGCGCCTGCCTGGTCATCGATCGCCACGACAGGGTCGTGCAAGATCTCGACGCGGGCATCCTCGCCGCCTGGGGCAACGAGATGGTCAGTTTCCGCTAGCTACTCCGGCGGCGGCGCGGTCACGACCGACGCCAGATGCGGCTGCGCCGACGCCTTGATCTGTTCGAACAGATCCTTGTAGTACGGCAGGCATTCCGCCATCGCCTGCTCGGTGGTGAACAGCGGCCGGTAGCCGAGATCGCGTTGCGCCTTGGCGATCGAAAAGTGGTTGTCGAGGTAAAGCCGTTCTATCGCAAGGGGTTCCAGCGGCGGCTTGGGCAACCCGAAGCGGAAGTGCAACCACTGCCACAGCGACATCACGTCGCGCACCAGCCGGCCCGGCACCCGCATCCGAGGCCAGGGCTGGCCGCATGCGGTGACGATCGGTTCGGCGAACGCGAACATGTTGATCGGCTCGCCGTCGTTGATGAAGTACACCTGCCCGGGTGCGGTGCCGCCCGGCACCAGGTGCTCGGCGGCCAGGATGAAGCCGTGAATCAGGTTGTGCACGTAGGAGTTATCGAGTTTGGCGTTCTTACTCCCGACGAGCACCTTGACGTGGCCGGCGACCACGCTTTCGAAGAGTCGGCGAAACATCGTCTGGTCGCCGCGCCCCCAGATGCCGCTGGGCCGGATGGAGCACGTCAGCATGCCGTCCAGTCCGTTTTGTTGCAGAACGAATTTCTCGGCGACCACCTTGGTTTCGGTGTAGAGGTCGTTGAACCGCTTGGTGTAGGGCAGCGTCTCGTCGCCGCCGGAGATGCGCTGGCCGCCCATCACCACGCTGTTGGAGGAGGTGTAGACGAATCGCTTGACGCCGGCCCGCTGCCCGGCGTGCACCAGATTCTTGGTGCCCTCGACGTTGACCGCGTAGCTGCGGTTTCGGTATTCCTCGGTCACCGACGCGCCGCCCATCAGCTCGATGATCGCCGCCGTGTGAAACACCGTGTCGATGCCGTCCACCGCGGTCGCGCAGACGCCCGCGTCGGTGATGTCGCCCCGCAGCACCTCCAGCTTCGGATGCTGCGGCAGGGGCGATGGCGCGCGGTCGAAGGACCGCACCCGGTATCCGCGGTCGAGCAGCGTGGTCACCAGGTTGGCGCCGACGAAGCCCGAGCCCCCGGTGACCAGGACGCGCCCGAGTTCGGTTTGCAGCGTTGCGTCACCCATGCCGGCGAGCATAACTGAAACGTGTTCCAAAAAGGAATGGGGTCCGCGCCCGGCCGGGCCGCGATCAGCTCTCGTCGGCCTCCGCGGCGGCGAGGGCGTCAGCGATCCGCTGGCGGGCTCCAGCTAAGTGTTGCTCGCACCGTTTTGCCAGCTGTTCTCCCCTTTCCCACAGCTGCAGCGACGCTTCGAGGTCGAGTCCGCCTTGCTCGAGCTGCCGCACGACCTCGATCAGTTCGTCCCGGCAAATTTCGTAACCCATTTCACTAATAGGTGTAATCGAACCGTCCTCCGGGCGTTCTTTAGGAACCATCGAGCCGTCCTTCACTCACTGCCGCGACGGCGCCGTCGGCAACCCGCACCCGCAGCCTGGTACCGGCGGGAGCGTCGTCGACCGACCGGAGCACTCCGGTCGTCGTCTGCACCACCGCGTAGCCACGGGCCAACGTGGCGGCCGGGCCCAGCGTGGCCAGCCGGGCGGCCAGATGCCCGACGCGGTCGGTTTCGGCGGCGACCAGCCGGTTGACGTCGCGGCGAACCGCCGACCGGGCGCGCTGAACTTCCTCGGCCCGCGCATCGAGGGCCCGCAGCGGCTCGGCCAGCACCGGGCGGCTGCGTAGTTGGGCCAGCGCGCGTTGTTCGCGGGACACCCAGTTGCGCAGCGCCTGCGCGCTGCGCCGGCGCAGGTCGTCGAGGAGCTGCTGCTCGGCGGCGGTGTCCGGGACCACCTTCTTGGCCGCGTCGGTGGGGGTGGCCGCACGCAGGTCGGCGACCAGGTCGCACAGCGGGTTGTCGGGTTCGTGGCCGACCGCGCTGATCACCGGCGTGCGGCAGGCCGCGATCGCGCGGCACAGCGTCTCGTCGGAAAACGGCAGCAGGTCCTCGACGCTGCCGCCGCCGCGTGCCAGCACGATCACGTCGACGTCGGAGTCGGCGTCGAGTTCGCGCAACGCCTCGACGATCTGCGGGACCGCGTTGACGCCCTGCACGGCGGTGTTGCGGATGGCGAACCGCGCCGCGGGCCAGCGGGTGGTGGCCACCGTCGTCACGTCGCGCTCGGCGGCGCTCGCGCGGCCGGTGATCAACCCAATGGTGTTGGGCAGGAAGGGTATTGGCCGCTTGAGCCGCGGGTCGAAGAGTCCCTCGGCGTCCAACAGTCGGCGCAGCCGGTCGATGCGTGCCAGTAGCTCGCCGATGCCGACGGCGCGAATCTCGCTGAGGCGCAAGGAGAATGTGCCGCGTCCGGTGTAGAACGAGGGCTTGCCGCAGACGACGACCTGGATGCCTTCGGTAAGTTTCACCGGCGCACGCGCCACCAGGTCGCGCGAACACGTGGCCGTTAGCGACATGTCAGCGGCCGGGTCGCGCAACACCATGAAGATCGTCTTGGCGTCGGGTCGCACGGTGACCTGCGCCAGCTGACCCTCGACCCACACGGTGCCCAGCTTGTCGATCCAGCTGGCGACTCGGATCGCGACCGCGCGAACCGGGAAGGGGTTTTCGGCCGAATTTCCCTGCGTCACTTCGCAGTCGCGCGGGTGATCCTGTTGGCGAGCAGCGTCTGGAACGGTGCGCGGGCCTTGGTCTCCTGCTCGTAGGCCAGCAGGGCTTCGAGTTCGTCGACGGCCAGCGACTGCAGCCGGGCCCGCAGCTGGGCCAGCGTCAGGTTTGGATAGTCGAGATCGGCTGCCACCGCGGGCGCCGGAATCGTCGCCTTGGCCTTCTTCGATTTCTTGGTGGGCGCCGGTGTGGTCGGGGCGTCGCCCAACCCGTCCGCCTCGGAAACCGAATACAAGGCGAACCGTCCCTCGGCCCGGCGATCACCGTCGACGCCGTCCGATGTCGAGAAGCCCCCGTCGGCGTCGTCGGGCAGGTCCTCGTCGAACGTCGCCCACTCCGGCTTCTCGTCCTTCGGCGGAAAGATCGACTCCAACGTGCTGTCGCCCTTGATCACCAGCTCGGCCAGGTTCTGTTGACACAGCATCACCAGGTGCGCCGCCTGGCTGACCAACGTCATCGGGTACATCAGGATGGTTTTCGGAAGCTTCATCGTCTCCTCGACGGCGACCGTCGCCGCGCCGACCAATAGCCGAACCCCATACGGTGCAGTCGCCATGGGTTCCAGATTAGGCGACCGGGAGCACGATTCCCGTGGCCGGGCCTAGGATGATCTGCTGTCCGCCGGGGGATTGGTAGCCGGTTGGGGTCCCGTAGAGGCCGTACATCGGGTTGGTCGGGCCCGCCCCGACGTACATGTCGTCGATCCAGCCGGCGGACAACGTGTACACGGCCGCCGGATCGCCGCCCGGGGCGTACTTGATGATCGCCTGCGCGAGCAAGTCGACGACCGGCTTGTCGCCCAGCAGCGAGTCGACATGCGAGCCGTCGACCAGCTCGACCCCGACGAACTGGCCCGGGTACAGGCTGACCAGTTGATTTGTGGTGCCGCCGTAGGCGTTCCAGTCTTGGGGCGGCGCGGCCATCACGTAGTCGGGGATGTTCAACGTCTGCAGGTTGGCGACCGCGGCCGCGAACGCCGTGGAGTTGTTGGCCACCCCGTCGAACATCACCACACCCAGCAGGTGGTTGTCGACGGTGTTCGCCCCGAGGTCGGCGACGTAATCGCCGGCGGCAAGCGTGGCGAGGCCACCGCCGGCGGAGTGCCCGGCCAACACGAAATCTTGCGGCAGGGTGCCGTGATACCCGGCCTGGGTCGCGCTGGTGTTCAGTGCGGTCTCGTTGCCCACAAACAACGAGGCGACGGCCTGTTGCATCTGCGTGCCGCTCAGCCAGGCGCCGCCGGGCAACGCGAACGACGACACGGTGGGGACGACCACGATGCTGTCCGTGCTCTCGGCCAGGGCGATCGCCAGGTCGCCGTACCAGCCGCCCGTCCCCAGGAAGCCGTGCTGCAAATAGATGACGCCGCGGGCATCCACCGAACCGTCCGCCTGCGTCGGGAAATACCAGCGTGCCGGCGCGCTGTAGCCGTGGGGGCCGACCGGAATTTCCAGGTAGGAGGTCCCTTCCCGGACCCCGGTCACCCCGTTGGGCGTTCCGGGCCCGGTCGACACACCGCCGCTGCCCTTCCCGAGCGTTCCGTTGAAGAAGGCGGTGATCAGCCTGCCGCCCAGACCGGGGCCTGTGGTTCCGGTGACGACCGGCCCGACGGCCTGTTTGCCGAAGAGCGGCTGCCCGGTCAGATCGGTGAAGGGCGAGTAGAACCCCTGGTCAAAGAACTGCTGCTGCAGTCCTCGGATCAGCAAGTCGACGTTCGACGCCTCGGCGGTTGCGTACGCCGTTCCAGCAGTGCTCAGCGCATGCCCGAACTGGGCGTGAAATTGCGCCGCGTGTGCGGTCAGCGCCTGAAACTCGTGGGCGTAACTGCCGAAAAGATTCGCGATGGCCGCCGACACTTCGTCGCGGGCCGCCGCGACGAGGCCCGTCGTCGAGGGCGCCGCCGCGGCGGTGGCACCCTCGATCGCCTCCCCGATCCCGGTCAAGTCTGCCGAGGCCAAGGCGACAGCCTCGGGTGCTGCGATCACGTACGACGACATCGTCGGCTCCCATCCACGGTGCGACAACCCCAGGAAAGCTACGCAATGCTACCCAGGGTGGACCGTCCGGGGAGCCGGATCAGAACGGTGGTGGGTCGTGGTTGGGGTTGGGTCGGGGTTGGGCGGCGAGGCGGGCTTGGCGGTTGGCTTTGCGTTCGGCCGCTACTCGGTGGGTGCGGGTTTGGGTGCGGGTGCGGCGGCGTTTGGGCATCTTGGCGGTGCGGTTGGTGCAGTGGGGTGGGGGTGGGGGTGGGTCGGTTTCGGGGGCGGGCATGCCGCCCACGGCGTAGCACAGGCTGGGGAACAGTAGTGCGCTGCCGGGGGTGGTGACGTGGGTTTGTCCGCTGGGGGAGGTCAGGATCAGGGTGCCGTCGGCGAGTTGTTTTTCGGTCCAGCCCCAAAATGTCTTCAGCAGATGATGAGTACGACTCTTCAAGTACACTTAAGCTATGACCAGCACGAATACCACGCGCGCAGCGATCTATCTGCGCATATCGAAAGACCGCACCGGCGAGGAGCTCGGTGTCACACGTCAGCGTGAGGACTGCCTGCGCGAATGTGAGCGGAGAGGCTGGACGCCTGTCGAGTACTGCGACAACGACATCAGCGCGTCGAGTTTCTCCAAGAAGCCGCGACCCGAGTACGAGCGCATGATCGCCGACATCGAAGAAGGAAAGATCCAGGCCGTCGTCGCATACAAGACCGACCGATTGCACCGTCGACCCGCTGAGGCTGAAGCGTTCATTAACCTCGCGAACCTCAAACACGTCGACCTTGTCACCGTCACCGGCCAGTTCGACTTGTCGACTTCAGAAGGACGGATGGCTTACCGGAACGTCGGCACGTACGCCGCGTACGAATCTGACGTGAAGTCCGACAGGCAGCGCCGCGCAGCGCGTCAGGTCGCCGAGCGGGGTCTGCCGAAGTGGCCGCAGATGCCGTTCGGTTACCGACGCGCCGGAGATGTTGTCGAAGTCGACCGTGTGCGCGCGGAGCTGGTGCGCGACGCATACGCGGCGATCCTCTCGGGCACCACCGTGAGCGACATCGCGCGCATGTTCAACAAAGCCGGACAGCACGGTGTGAAAGGCAAACCGTGGACCGCGTCAACCATGTCGCTGTTTCTTCGTGCACCCCGCAACGCGGGTTTGCGATCACACAACGACGAGATCGTCGGCAAAGGCCAGTGGCCAGCGCTCGTCGACGAAGACACGTGGAGAAGGGTGCAGACGATCTTGAACGACGACAAGCGCAAACCCGGCAAGAAAGCCGTACGGCGTCACCTGCTCACAGGTGTGCTCGTCTGCGGCAAATGCGGAGGTCGCCTCGCAGGAGGGTCACAGACAGCGCAGAACACACGCGTGTATTCGTGCAAATCATGCCGGGGTGTGTCGATCCGCGCCGACGCTGTCGAACCGCTGATGTTCAAGATCGTCGCCGGCCGACTGGCGATGGAGGATGCTGTCGACCTACTCAAGTCGCAGAAGCACGACGCGGCCGAGGCTGAGCGTATTCGCCGCGAGAAAGAGACGCTGTACGCGCGGCGTCAACAGCTGGCTGTCGACTACGCAAGAGGAGTCCTCGACGGCGATCAGGTGCAGATCGCGACAGCGACGATCAACAGCGACATCGCCGAGCTGGAGCGCCAAGAGCAAGACGACGAAAAACTCCGTGTCTTCGACGGCGTCCCGCTTGGGAAGCCTGAAGTGCGGGAAGCTGTCGACAAGCTGACGCACGACCGTTTCCGTCGCGTCGTCGATCTGCTGATGACTGTGACGATCAAGCCTGTCGGCAAGGGTGGCTATCAAGTGATCAACCCGCACACGGGAGCGAAGGGAATCAAGGAAGACCGAGTACAGGTGGAGTGGAAATAATGGAGATCGTCTACGACAGCGAGGGTGACTGGCATGTTGTCTACGAGCCCGGTGAGTTGCCCGAGCAGGACGAAAGCCTTGAGGAGCAGATCACCAGGTTGCGGAACGTCTTGCCGCCGCCGATCTTTCAGCCCCCGCGCGACAAGTAAGCTACCCCTTTCAGCGTTCGACGCTGTCGACGCCTCGCGGCCCGAAAAGGAAATCGCCGGTCTAGAGCGAGCATCCGCGCGTGTATGGATAAAGTACGCGGTTTGACGCCGAACGCTTTCGGGGGTGGGCGAATAGATCCGTTTCGACGGTTCGCCGCAACACTATTCAAGTTTTTGAAGACGGTGACGTGCGCACGCCGAAAGGAATGAAAACGTGCGCACGTCACCGCTTCTTTTTCGCGGTGGTCGCTTCACCGCATGCGGCGACAGCACGTCCGGATGCCGAAGCCGCACACTCATAAGATCACCATTGGTTCTGTCCGTAGGATTCTGGCCAACCCCGGTGCATCGACGCGACACGAACCTCGGTGTAAACGTAGTCATCGCCGGGTGATTCACCAGGATCAGGTGCGTCAGCGGTCGGCGGCCATGGATGAAACGTCTGTAGCTGCAAACTTTGCAGCCACGGTTGCTCGGGGTAGTCATAGACATCGAAGACACCGTTGAGTAGCCACCCGCTGAATGCGAGACGCGCGGGCCATGACCATGACGCGAGACTTGCACCAGACGGTGTCGCAGGCGGAGCACCAATGATCACCGGCATAATCAGCTACCCAAGTCGCTCGACTGAGACAACCCTGTGAGCAAATTGATTGCGCCGGGACGGATCACAGCAATCACAGAACGCAGCTCAGCGCGGAAGCTAACCAAGTTCTGTGTCCATTCGGTGTCACCCCATGGGTTCGCCGCGATTTCGAGTGACTGTCGCACCAGGTATCGGCACGCCAACGCGGTGTCCATGATGATCGCTTGGCCTTGCGGAACATGCACGCTCGTCTTGACCGGCACACCCCACAAGTCGTCGAGCGAACCAATCTCGTTCGGGCTCATGATGTTCAGCAAGAACGCGCCTGTTGTCGACTTCTCGCGTCTCAGGGCTCCCCAGGTGTACGGGTGGAGCAGCACAAGATCGGGGTCGCCCAGGACGTTCGGCTGCTGACGAATGTCATCGAAACCTTGCAGGATCGTGTCCAGCGGCGTGTCGTCGGTCGCCGCGTTGAATGCGCGGGTGAGCGTGCCGCTGGTGTTCAAGATGCCTGTCATGCCGGGTGAGCCTGAACCAGAAAGGATTTGCGAGTCCTCAGCGTCGCGCACAGCGTTCGACACCAGACGAGGCATCCAATCCTGGAAGACGGGCCAGTCCGCCAAGATTTCGTTCGAGGCGCTGCCGAGCGCCGCGATCTTGATCGGAACGAACGTTTCTTTGGTGAGCGTCACCCCGATGTCGGCTTTGACACCAGCTTCACTCACGACAGCGGCCGGGTTGGTGTTCGACCCCTGCACCGGCAACTCGATCGACGGCGCTTGGATCATCATCGTCGGCAGGTATTCGCTCACCGGTGTGACAGCACCCGGGAAGCGGTACTCCTGGAACAGGTCTGAGCGCAGATCAGGAGGCAGAATACCGCTTGGGTACACCCCGCCTTCGAGAACCGGCGCGCTCGTCGTCGTCTTGAAACCGGAGCTGTCAGAGAAGCTTTTGCACTCGACGCGGAACGGCGCGCCGTGCTTCAACGCTTGGTACATGCCGTAAAGCTGTTCCTGGTCGATGTCCAGTGCGTCATCGCGTCGCGCGATCTGACGGCCACCATCGGGCGGTGTAACCGACTTCGATTTACCGCCGCCGAAGAAACCAGCACGACCATCAGGCGCGCCGTCTTTGTACTGAGAGCGCCACTGCTGCATCGATGACGCGCAGGTGTCGCCGAAACTTTTCGCTTTCGTGTACGTACGTTCTTCGCTGTTCAACTTTTCGTTCTCCGCTTCGAGACGCGTCATCGATTTGTTGAACGCGGATTCGTTGATAGCGCCGCTGACAAGCTGCGCGTAAATAGTTTGTGAGTCAGCGCGCAAAGCCTCACGGCGACTGGCGATCTGACGAGGGGTGAGTGTCATTGAAAATTTCCCCTTCCTGGGGGTGGAACGCGCCAACTTTCGGGCGCACGAAAACACAAGGGATTGCTCGGCGGCGGCTTCACAGCGGCGGCGGCTCAATTTGCGGCGGCGGCTCTTAAGCGGCGGCTGAAACTAAGCGGCGGCCAAGAAAGCGGCGGTCGTCAGCAAACCATATTGTAGAACATGCATACGACAAGTTCTAGACTGCGTCACGCGCGTCGCGCACCTTGTCGAGCAGTTCTTCGTTCAACGGGTCGCACATCAGCTCTGTCACGGCCTCAGCGAGCCGCTTCTCCGCGGCGGTGTAAGTCGTGCACTTTTGCACCAGCTGCGCGTACGTCAACAACCGTGCCGCTAAAGCATCGGGGCCTGAAAACGGGTGCAACGCTTTGAAACGTTGCGTGCGACGAAGCGCAAGCATGCAGTCGACAGCCTCTGTCAGCGACGAACACGACGCACGCTCGCGCAACACACTCACATCGACCACATCCAGCCGTGCAGCAACTCGTCGATCGTGATGTCGCCGCCGATGGCGTCACCATCATCAAGCCAGGCGTACTCGTCGTCGCTCATTCTGGCTCTCCGAACTCGTCAGCCAGCAAATACCGGATGTTGAACATCCGGTCCCACGACTTCTCACTGTGCGGATCACGCACCCACGCCAAATATGCTTCACCGAAGTCGATCAGCAACAACCTCGGTAACGTAGCGGCGACATCATGCAGCGGATTCGTCCGTTGCACCGCAAGAAAATTAGCCTGCGCGACCAGCGGCCGCGCCTCGCACTCGTCAGGTAAATCGTGAAAGTTCTTGCGCTGAGCCAGCTTTAACCGATCCCATGCGGCGATGAACGCGCGACCCTCGACATCGAACTTCACAACAACGAAACTAGCAAATACACACGACAACATCAGCGGTCAACAAGCGTGTTTGCTGACGGTAAAAGCCACCATCAAGCACCGACAAGACGGTGTCAAAACCACCGCAAGGCCGCAACAAAACCACCGCTAAGCACACGGCGCTTTTGTGCTTCACACCTAGAAAACCCTGTGAAGTGCAGAAACAGCGCTTTCACGGGGTGCTTCGGCAGGATTGCGGTAGCAGTGTTAAACACTGACACACCAGGACCCTCCGTGTACGAATATAGGGTGCCTAGCAGTCGGCCCGCCGGGAGTTTGCCGGAAACCGGCTACCCCCCCATCAGTGCAGCTCACAGGGTTATCAATGCAGCATCTACGTTCTCTGCCATGCCAGACGCAGCATCGCCGCAGCTCAGAGGGTTACGCACGCTTGTTTGCTGGCGGTGCTGAACGGTTGATGCGCGGGTTCTGCAGCAAACGAAGATCACACGCACGGCGGGTTTCCTGTTTCCCAGCTAGCGCGAATGACTTCGATTGCGTCGGGTGGTGGTTTCGCGCGTTCAGCTGTCGCGTTTCGACCGACGTCGCATTGCCGGCATTTCACTCTGCCTGCCGCCGCCACATGGTCGAGGCACGTCGCGCACAGTCTCACGGTCACAGCGTCGAGTTTATGCGCACTGAATGATGATGCGGTGCAGGATATCTCGCGCGAGGAATATGAGATTCCTTGTAGCACAACGGGTTATAGCTAAGTAGACTTGAATTAGTGGCTGATCAGCCATTTCACACCCGAAGGGAGAAACCATCATGTTGTACGCCATCATCGCCGCGCTTGTCGCGACGCTGTTCATTGCGATCTCGATCGGCGCTGCCGTGAAGGCGGTCACGCGATGAACGAACACGACTTCGACGACGAGTTCGAAGACGACCTCGACGTTTTTAACCCGTACCCGTACAACCGCTAAGGAGAAACAGAAATGACTGCACGTAAGACCCTGTTCGCAGTGGTGAACAGCATCGCCGGTAGCAACTACACGCAGTTCCAGATCAAAGTTTGGGACGCCCGTAAGAAATGCTCGAAGGTGTACAGCGACGAGATTTTCCCGACGCGTGCCGCCGCGAAGAAAGCGGTGGACGATGACGAGAAGTTGACGCGCGTCGACAGCTTCCGCGTTGCGCGTGAGCGCACCGAGGGCATCACCATCGAGCCGAAGCGCGCGGCTGCTGTCGAGAATCCTGCCGCGTCGTCGGCTGATGTCGCGTGAACGCCGCGGCGATCGCTTCCCGGCTTGTCACTGTGATGATCGTCGTCAACGTTCCTGTCGCCGTCTGGTGCGAGGTTTCACACGCCGAACTGGCTGAGCGTGTTGACGCGATGCTGTTGGGGGTCTTCGGGATTGAGATCGGCGTGCGTGCGGTGCTGGCGATTCGTCGTCGTCGCTGGGATACGTGGCTCGTCGTCGACACGGTGATTGTTGCGTTGGCGGCGTTGCCGTACGCTGCGCTGCCGGTTGTTCGCGTCGCGCGTGTCGCGCACCTCGGACGGCACATTGCGCACCTGCGACACGCGACACTCGCACGGCTGGTGCACGCATGAGTCGCCTAGTGGGTGTCGCGTGCGCGGCGCTGTTCGTCGTCTTCGGTGTTGACGATCCGTCGCCTGGGTATGCACCGCCGGGGCCGAACGGTGATGCCCCGCAGGTGATCCGGCTTCCTGCTGTCTGCTCTCACGCGATGATCGCTTGCGGGTTCTGGTTCGACCCCGACACAGGTACGTGGCGTCCGACCACCTAATCCCTTGTTGGTGAACGAAAGGAGGTTGCCTATGGTTTGATTCGACGAACACGAACCCTCGGGCGGGCTGCTGCACACCAACACCTCAGCAACCCGCCCGACGTGGGTCTCAACCATGCGTTACCACCCTCTCAGCGGGTCTCTCCGGGACTTTACGCTCTGCGTGCACGTACACGCACTCTGTGAGTTTTTTCAGCGTCTACGTCAGCAGACGGGTTATCCAGCTTCTTCAGAATCTCGTCGACACGCCGAGCGCGTTTCTTCAGACAGTCGGGGCAGAGTTTGCCCTGCGCCGCAGGGTGTTTCAACTGGCGGCTACATCCCCGGCAGTACGGACGGCTCATCTCGTGCTCCTCAACGGTTCAAGCCAGCGCCGGCAGAACGGGCATAAGTAGTCGCGTCGGCAGGAACACGCCTTCAGCGCGAGCGCAACCAAAGCGGAATCGCTACCCATGCTCGTGCCGGGTTGGTGGCGAGACGCTGAGCGGCGGTTGCCGTTTCCCTGTAGTGCCGTCCCCCGGTGCGTTGGTGACGTACCCGGCCACCGTGACGGGAAGCCTAGAGAAGAACAGACGTGGCCTTGGTGGGGTTGTTTCTTTGAGTGAGCCGGTGAGCGCGCGCGCAGCGCGTGCGAAGAGAACGACGCGAAGAGCGTCGTTCAGCTCCGTTGGTGGTATCCCAAAAAGCCAGAACCAAAAAGCAACCCAAGCACCGAACAAGGACCAAGGACGTAGAGAAGATATATAAGAGCGGCGGATGAGAAACACCCTTTGAGCAGCGGTTCTGGAAACCAATGTAACGGTGTGACCGTTACCTCGTAACGGTCGGACCGTTACATTCGGGGGTTTGAGCACGGTCGCACCGTTACATTGCGTCATGACTGTCCCCGTCTGCGACAACATGAAGCTTCGCTTTGTGCTGCTGCTCGCGGCGGCGTTCGCGTTTGCGTTCATGAACAGGACAAGGACGATTAGGGTCGCCCATTCCGCCCTGGATGGCGTGACCCGGCACGACAAGGCATTCCGCGCAGGATTCGTTGTCGAGCCATTCGAACCGGATCGCCCGGTTGATGGCCTCAGCGACGCGCTGTCGTGGTACCCGCTCAAACGGTTTGCTGTCCGTGGGCGGGGTTCCTAATATCCATGAGAGCTGTCCGCGGCGAAAAGTCGCGTGCCCGTTCGCTTCATGTCTCGCATAGGCGAGGCACGCGACGCGTAACCATAGGGGCAGTTTCCTGTCGTTGGCGCGCTCTTCCCACGCCCGCTGGTAGTGCCTTGCCCACGGATTCATTCGGCCCCGCCGTCGTCGTCGAACAGCACGCTCTGGTCCTTGTCGAACACGAACAGCTGACCTTGGTCAACGGTCAGCTCGTCCAGCGCTTTGTTCATTGATCCGGTGACGCGCTGGTGCACGAAACGAATCCCGGGCCTGGCGTGGTTCTGTTCGTCGCGCACGTCGTCGCACCATTCTTCGCGCAACTCGTCGACACACCGCCCAAAGTCCCTGTCCCTGAACAAATCTTCAAGCGCTTGGGCGTCTTTCGCCATTCGGTACAGGCGACGGCTGATCTTCGCCGCAAGCGGGGACTTCGGCTTCGGCGGCTCAGCAGGCAACGCCTTACTGACGATGCTGCGCCACGACGATCCGTAAGTTTGCAACGCGTTGCGAACTTCGTCTTCGGTGGTGAACTTGTCGGCGAACTTCATCCGGTAGTTGGCCTCGCGCTGACTGATCCCGTGGGTCTTCACGACCTCGGCCATGACACCTGGCGGTAGCTGTTTTTTACCGTCGCGGCGCTGCCGCAGCACGCGACCGAACTCCCAGCGCGCTTGGATGCTGTCCGCTTCGTTTCCGGCGATCCGCTCAGACAGTTCTTTCAAAGCGACTCGCCACTCGTCGTCGTCGAACAGCGACGGCTCCGACGCGGTCACCGGCGCACCGGCTTCAGCAGCTCCGCGAGTGCGACGCGTTGCTCGTCGCTGAGCTTCGGCGCGAGTGACAGCAGCAGCGACACGTACGAGTCGGCGTCGGGGGTTTCGACAGCAGACACCGGGATGCGTATGAGCCGCTTGCCAACGCGAACATGCGGGATTGTTCCGTCGAGGATTCCGCGGTCGACAGTCGACATGCTGACTTGCATCAGCTTGCCGTACTGCTTACGGGTGATGTACTCCACTTTTCGGTTCCTTTGGAGGTCAGGAAGACCGAGCGCGCGACAAGGTTTGTCGCTAACTCGGATCTCCCGTCACTCCCATGAGAACCATGGGGAGCTTCGTCGGGCATAAACCCCGCCTCGGCGGAGCTACTCAGCTAGGCGCGCAGCGCAAGAACTGCTGAGGATCGACTGGTGTCTTCAGTTGTCGAGTTCATTCTTCACAAGAGCTCCTCGGTCGTCAAACAGTCTGGCGAAGTCTGATCGGAGTGTTGAGCGAGAGTTCCACGTTCGGCGTGTCGCGCCCAGAACCACCACCACAACGGCTCCCAGTTCGTCGCTGCTGTGCGCGCTGTCAGGGGAGGCCCTCTCGATGGAACCATTCAACCTTTGTGGGTTTACTGCCGGGCGGGGCTTGATCGTTGGGTTCCATGGTGAACTCGACGGGGGCTTGGAATCGGGGAGGCGCGTTCGGATCGTCGGGCCACTTAAAGCCCACGGGGTATCTGACCCTCATGCATACGGCCCCCATCACGCCGATGCTGAGGTATTTCTTCGCCGGCCAGGAAACCGAATCAAGCATCTTGCCCTTGGCGTTCTCTTTCATCTGACCAAGGGCGGGAACGTTTTTGCCACACTGGATTATGCACGGTAGGAACTCTTTGGGAAGGTCGCCGTACACCACGATCTGTCCGGACCCGTCCGGGGAAAGCGTGGCAACGACGCACTCTTTGCTTACTTCTTCCGCGTCGTTCGCGGATCTCTTTGCCCTTGGGGCAGCGTCGCGGTTAGTGATGGCGACCGCATCGCTCAGGTCATCTCGGTCGGGATTTCGGGAGATTAGGTCGAGCAGCGCCTGCCGTTGTTCCGGCAAGACCGCCTTTGGCCACCCAGTGATGACGTTACGAGGATGCCCCGCTCTGATGCGGGTGCAGAACAGGTTGTCCTCCCCTTTCTCTTTCTGCGGTTGGTCCGGGCGCTCAAAGTTGCTGATGACCCATATGCGGGGAATGCTGTTCTTGTCGTAGGCGATCATCGTGAAGGTGGTGCGTCTGTCTTCTGGAGCGATCGCACGCAGCCAGTTGCCCTCGCGCTTCAACAAACGAACAATGTCTTCTGGGTTCCTCCGCTCATCGGGCGAATGCACCAACAAGTTTTCGAGCCAGGTCGCCGTGTCATGTTCGTAGTGCCTGGCGATGCCGGTGTAACAGAGCAGTCCTGACCACTTGGGGTAGGTCAGAACGAATTGTTTTTGAGCCGTGTCGCTGTCGACGTCTCTTTTTCCGTCGGCGTCGGTGAATGTGAGACGAAAATCTGAACTCTGGGCCATGAGCCACCGCGCCGCCGTGGTGATGTTCAGCGTCACGTTGCCCCATTTTTGTGCCGGCTCGGTGCAGCGCGCACCAGCCAGCTAGCGTACCGCTCTGCTCTCAGTCGTCGTCGTCGCCCGGTGCGTCCCACGTCTGCGTGTCGGGGTCGAAGCGGAAGCCGCAGCTGACCATGTAGCTGAGGCAGTGCGGTGAGTACGTTTGCGCGCCGGGGAATCGCGAGCCGTCAGGCGAGGGGATTTGGTAGCCGGGGCTGGGTGCTGGTGTCGAGTTGTCAGCGAGCGCGTGCAGCGAACAGCAGCGCAGCAGCCGCAGCGACGACGAGCGCTCGTGTTGTGATCATGGCTGGATCGTCTCACCGTTTGGGTATGGTGTCACCAAGCGTCAGAACGTATCAGAACACGTAATGCGGTGGCGCTGAAGTGTTTTCCGCGAGTCTTTGCTGTGTTGGGCAGTAGCACTTGATGTTGTGGGCGTGGGTTTTGCCGCCGCAGGCGAACGGGACGGTGTGGTCGAGTTCGCAGTAGGTGGCCGGGACGTCGCAGCCGGGCCAGCGACAGGTCAGGTCGCGGGCGCGTACGAAATCGGCCAGGGCTTTCGAGGGCCGGTAGCCGGGTTCGGGGGGCGCGTAGCCGGGGTGGATCAGCGGTACCAGTTTGGCCGAGGCCGCGAGTTCGGCGAGGAGTTCGGGGGTGATCAGTCCGTCGGCGCTGATCTCGGCGGCCGGGGCGTCGCTGGTGCCGGTGAGGCTGTCTTGGGAGGCGATGACGTGGATGGTCACCGGCGAGGCGGGCCGCCGTGTCCCGGCGGTGCAGTCCGGGCGCGCGCAGCGGCACCCGAGCCGGTCCGCACCGGCGGCCAGGGCGCCCAGGGCGTCGGCGCGGCGCGCGGCCACAGGGCGTGGGTCGTGTTCGCACACGGTGGCGGCCAGCGCGTTCAGGCGCGCGTCCAGCGCGTGGGCGTCGGGGGATAACAGGCTGCCCCCGATTTGGCAGATGCCGTCGAGGGCCGGGGAGATCCAGATTTCGCGTTCGGTCTGGCGTTCTTTGCGGCGGCGGACCGCGTCGGCGTCGACGCGGGCCACGATGGCATCGACTTTGGCCGCCAGGCGCCCCCGCGTCAGGGAGGGCCAGCGCGCCACATTGGTGGCCACCCGTTCGTCGACTGTGACCATCACGTCGGCATCGACGATCAGATCGGTGCGTGAGGCGATGGTGGTGAACGCGGCATAGCCGATGTCGCCGGCGGCGAACACCGCCGCGACCTGGGGGAGTCGTTCGTGCATGGCGCGCGCATAGCCGACGCGTTCGAGCGCGTGGCGCTGCGAGATCCGCAGGCCGGCGGCGACTTCGGCGGCCACGGCGTCCATGGTGTCGATGGCCCAGTCTTCGGTCTCGGTCGAGGACTGGGAGAGCCGGTAGCGGAACAGTCCCCCGATCGCGCTCAATTGCGCGGCCACGGCCTGGTTTTCGATGCGCACCGCAGCAGAGACCTGGTCGAGCCAGTCGGTGGACTCGCGGGTCGGGGTGCGCTGGCGAAAGCGGTCGCCGAGCTCTTTGGCCCACTCGTCGAGCACCGATCTATCGAACATACATTCGAATGTACCACCGGCCGACGACAAGTGATGCGGACAGCGCCCAGGCGCCCGCAGTCGCTACCCTGGAACCATGCCGCCGACTGTTGACATGGGAATTCCTGGCGCATCCAGGTCGGTCACAGCTGGCCCCACCGAGAAGCGGGTCCTCCTTGCCGAGCCTCGCGGGTATTGCGCCGGTGTGGATCGCGCCGTCGAGACGGTCGAGCGTGCGCTGGCAAAGCACGGCGCCCCGGTCTATGTGCGCCACGAGATTGTGCACAACCGGCACGTGGTCGACACCCTGCAAAAGGCCGGCGCCGTGTTCGTCCAGGAGACCGACGAGGTTCCCGAGGGCGCCATCGTGGTGTTCTCCGCCCACGGCGTCGCTCCGACGGTGCATGCCGCGGCCGCCGAACGGAACCTGCACACCATCGACGCCACCTGCCCGCTGGTCACCAAGGTGCACAACGAAGCCCGGCGATTCGCCCGCAACGACTACGACATCCTGCTGATCGGACACGAGGGTCATGAGGAGGTCATCGGGACCGCCGGAGAGGCGCCCGAGCACGTCCAGCTGGTCGACGGGGTCGCCGCCGTGGACCACGTGACCGTCCGCGACGAGAACAAGGTCATCTGGCTGTCGCAGACCACGCTCTCGGTCGACGAGACGATGGAGATCGTCGAGCGGCTGCGTGAGCGGTTCCCCAAGCTGCAGGATCCGCCCAGCGACGACATTTGCTACGCGACGCAGAACCGGCAGGTCGCGGTCAAGGCGATGGCACCCGAGTGCGAGCTGGTCATCGTCGTCGGTTCGCGCAACTCGTCGAACTCGGTGCGGCTGGTCGAGGTGGCGCTGGGCGGCGGCGCCGGCGCCGCTCACCTGGTCGACTGGGCCGACGACATCGATCCGGCGTGGCTGGAGGGCGTCACCACGGTGGGCGTCACCTCGGGTGCGTCGGTCCCCGAGATCCTGGTGCAGGGCGTCCTGGAACGGCTGGCCGATTGCGGCTACGGCGTGGTGCAACCGGTGACGACGGCCCAGGAGACGCTGGTGTTCGCGCTGCCCCGCGAAATTCGGAAAGTTCCGAAGAAGAACTAGCCGTCATACTCCCAGGACTGTGCCGGGGGCCGGCCTGGGGTGCGTGATCGCCCGCGCCGCTCGGGGCGGGGTTCCTCGTCGTACGGGTCGCGCGGCGCTGACCCGCGGTAGCGGACCTGCGAAATCGGGTGGTGCGTCGGGGCGGTGCCGTTCGGGGTCCGCCGGCGCGGCGGCTCATAGGGCTCGTACGCCTCGTAGGGGCTGAAGTCGCCGTAGCGATCGCCGCGAGGGGCCGGCCGCTCATAGCCGCTGCGGCGCCCGTAGGGATCGCGGCGCGTTTCCCGCGGCGGCTGGGCATTCGGCTCGTAGTCGCCGGCCGGCCTGGGGCGGCGTCGCGGCCGACGCTCGTTCGGGTCGAAATCGCGGGTCGAACCGGAGCCACGGCGGCTAGAGTTCCGCCGCCGTTCGGCCGGCGCCTCGTAGTCCTGCTCCAGCGGGGCCCGGGAATGGCGGGAGCGGGTTCGGGCGGATCGCCGATCGGATGCCTGCGCGGCGGACCTAGTGCCGCGGGCCGACCGGCTGCGACGCTCGACGGCCTTGACCCGCTCGGCGTCAGCGGACGAGCCCTCGTCCTCGTCGTTGGCGTCGCGGCTCAGCAGCGACGCCAGCTTCGCGGCCATGCCGCTGACTACCGACTTTGTCTCGGACGTTTCCGCGGCGTCGGAAGCATCGGCGGCGTTCGTCGTCGGGCGGTGGGTCAACCCGAAATACCAGCGGATTAAACCGATCAACAGCACCCCGCCGGACGTTCCCAGCATCAGCGGGAAACGCTCGATCAGCGGATAGCCGCAATTAATCAAAAGGTCTTTGAGGTTGCCGACCTTGCCGCCGTGGAACAGCCAGTAGGCGCCGGGCACCGCGCAGAAAAGGATCAGCGGCGGCTGGATGACGGCGGTGAACACCCCCGACTGCCGGACCACCAGGACGGCCACCACACAGCCAGCTATGTAGAGGAAAGAGAAAACGTCGGTGAGGTCCTTGTGGCCAGATCCGGCGTCGATCGCATAGCCGATCGCCGTCGCGATGGTGGCGATCAGCAGGGCCGCCCACCATGGCAGACCTGGGATGTTCGGGTGGACAGACCGATGGGACGCCTCCACCACCGATCCCGCCCGCTGTTCTGGCACATTAGAACCGTACCGGTAATGGGCCCAAAGCCCCGTAAATACCTTGTAGAGATGCCTTGGCGTGCCATGCGCGGGGTCGCCCTAGACTTGGCTCCCTGTGAGCCTGAGCCTGGGAATCGTAGGTCTGCCCAATGTCGGCAAGTCGACGCTGTTCAACGCGCTGACCCGGAACAACGTCGTGGCGGCCAACTATCCGTTCGCGACGATCGAGCCCAACGAGGGCGTCGTTTCGCTGCCTGACCCGCGCCTGGCCAAGCTGGCCGAGATGTTCCACTCGGAACGCATCGTCGCGGCGCCGGTGACCTTCGTCGACATCGCCGGCCTGGTCAAGGGCGCGTCCGAGGGCGCCGGGCTGGGGAACAAGTTTCTGGCCCACATCCGCGAATGCGACGCCATCTGTCAGGTGGTGCGGGTGTTCTCCGATGACGACGTGACGCACGTGAGCGGCGAGGTTGATCCCAAGTCCGACATCGAGATCGTCGAGACCGAGCTGATCCTGGCCGACATGCAAACCCTGGAGCGCGCGCTGCCCAGGCTGGAGAAGGAAGCCCGAACCAACAAGGAGCGTAAGCCGCTCTACGACGCGGCGCTGGCCGCCCAGCAGGTGCTGGACAGCGGCAAGACGTTGTTCTCCGCAGGGGTGGACACCTCGCTGCTGCGTGAACTGAACCTGTTGACCACCAAGCCATTTCTGTATGTGTTCAACGCCGACGAGGGCGTGCTGACCGATGCGGCGAAGGTGGCCGCGCTGCGCGAGCTCATCGCACCCGCGGACGCGGTATTCCTGGACGCTGCAATCGAATCCGAGCTGGCCGAGCTCGACGACGAGTCGGCCGCCGAGCTGCTCGAGTCGATCGGGCAGACCGAGCGGGGCCTCGACGCGTTGGCGCGGGCCGGCTTTCACACCCTCAAGCTGCAGACCTACCTGACGGCGGGCCCAAAAGAGGCGCGCGCGTGGGTGATTCACCAGGGCGACACCGCACCCAAGGCCGCCGGGGTGATCCACTCCGACTTCGAAAAGGGCTTCATCAAGGCCGAGATCGTGTCCTACGACGACCTGATCGCCGCCGGGTCGATGGCGGCGGCCAAGGCGGCCGGCAAGGTCCGGATGGAGGGCAAGGACTACGTCATGGCCGACGGCGACGTGGTTGAGTTTCGGTTCAACGTGTAACAGCCATACTGCGACACACGGCTCGTCGGCGTCTATCACGCTAGAATTCTGTACATGACGACGCTGCCGCTGGCCGAGGTCCGGGCTAACCTGTCCAAGCTGGTTGACGAGGCGGTCCGCACGCACGAGCGCATCGAGGTCACTCGGCAGGGCCGCCGGGCGGCGGTAATTCTCAGTGCCGACGACTATGACTCGATCATGGAAACCCTGGCCATCCTAAGCGACCCAGAACTCCTCCGTGAAATCCGCGCAGCGGAGGCCGAGGCCGAGGACGGCCAGCTGTACACGCTCGACGAGGTAACCGAGGAGATGCGTGCTAACGGTCGACTTCCGCGGTGACCTACCGAATCGAGTTGACGCGAGCGGCGAAGCAGGCGCTAACCGATCGCCTACCCGAGGCGGCAGCCGTCGCGTGTTGGGAGTTCATTCGGGGTCCCCTCGCGGAAAACCCTCAGCAAGTTGGCAAACCACTTCGCGATCGGCTTGAGGGGCGGTACTCGGCGCGCCGGGGCGAATTTCGGGTGATCTACCAGATCTTCGACGAGCGAGTCGTGGTGCGTGTCATTCATATCGCGCACCGTCGTGACGTTTACCGGTGACCCGCTCGAATGCTGAAGTGTTGGGCGTCAACAGTTTTGGAGTAACATGCTGCGCAATCCGTCGAAGGAATCAGCACGTGCTCATGCGACGTCAGCTCGATAGCCCTAGCCCGCGGTACCCGGGTGTGCCGGTCCTAGGCCGGCGACCGCAACTCGCAGGCCGAACGTCTACCGCTTCGCCTCAGGCAGCGGACGGCTGACGCACGCTTGCAAGGCAGGCCCCGATCGGACAACCGCATCTGTCGGTGGGGCTGCGTACCCTCCGTGGCCGAAGGCGCTGTGGAGGCAGCGCGACGTAGGCCGTGGACGGAGACCTCATGAAATTTGTTTCGACCCGCATCATCACAGCAGATGTCAGCCGCTTGGTCGCCTTTTACGAAATGGTCACCGAGACTGACGCCGTCTGGGGCAACGAACTGTTCGCGGAGATCCCTACGGAGGTTGGCGTGCTCGCCATCGGTAGCGACAAGACGGTGGCGCTGTTCGGACAAGGGTCTGCTGAGCCGGCGGCGAACCGAAGCGCCATCATCGAGTTCATCGTGGACGATGTCGACGCCGAGTACGAACGGCTGCGCGGGAGCATCGGCGAAGTGGTGACCGCACCGACCACGATGCCGTGGGGTAATCGTGCTCTGCTCTTTCGAGATCCAGATGGGAACCTGGTGAATTTGTTCACCCCGGTCACGGAGGAGGCGCGCGTCAAGTTCGCCGAGCGCTTGCGTCACTTACCGTGAGTGGATGACAACAACTGGCCAGCCCGACTCCGCAGCCCATAGCTCCACTTCGCGCACGCTTCGGTGTGCCGTGTACGGATTTATCGCCGTCGTCGCGCTCGTTGCGACGTGGGGGGCGAATCTGGACTATACGTTCGACGGGTTCATGCACAACTTCATGAACGACCTCAGGGTCACGCCGGCGAGTCGCTCGTACGCGGGTGATCTCGTAATGTTGGCGCTCGCCGCCGTGATCTTGATGGTGGTCGAGGCTCGAAAGCACGGTGTCAAGTTTGTTTGGTTGTACATCCTCGGCGGCTTCGCGGTCGCGATAAGTGTCACGTTCCCGCTGTTTCTCATCGCCCGCGAGTTACGGATGAACCCCGCCGACACAGCACGTCTGCGTACAACCGACGTGATCCTTATCGGTGTCGTCGCCGTCCTGGTCGCGGGCCAGATTGTATGGGTGGACATGGTCTAGAGCAGAAATCCGCTGCGCCTTAACGTCTTTGGCGACGGCTACCAGGATCACCCTTCCGCGGTGAACACGTCGATCGGGCGGCCCAGCGTCAACATCACCAGCGGGATTTGTCGGCTGGTCGACTGCTGATAGGTGAGGTACGGCGGATACAGGTGAGCCATGTACGCCCATACCTGGTGGCGCTCTTCGCCTTCGGGCTCCCGCCACGTCGCCTCGAACGCTTGGGTTGCGATCTGCACTCCGATTGTGTTGCTGGCCAAGATATTCAAGTACCAACCCGGGTGCGTGTCGGCGCCGCCCTTGGATGCGACGACGACGATCTCGCCTCCGACGTTGCCATAGATCAGCGGCGTGATGTAGACCTTGCCCGACTTGCGGCCCACATACTTGATCAGGCAGTGCGTGGTCACCGCCCGACCGCCGATCTCGGTCAGGTCCATGATGTGGCCCCGCGTGCCGGCGGAGGTCAGATAGGTCTCGAGGTGCTCGCTGATCCAGTCGCTTCGCACTTTGCGGATTGCTGCGGCATCGGCGTCGCCCATGATGACTCCTGAACGTTAGACGGGGCGAAGGGGATTGGACCAGCCCGTGTCGCTGCCTTCGCCAGGTTGCTTCATGTAACCACGCGCCCGTCCAGTTTGTGCGGGCCCCCGTCTACGTCGTTGGCAACGGAGCCACACGTCGCTTAGATGTAACGACATGGCCGATATCGAACTCTCCTGTGGGCTGCCCCCGGGGCCCGACTTCGCCGATCTGGCGGTGTTGGCCGAATCGCTGGGCTACGCGAGGGTGTGGATCTTCGATTCCGCTCCGCTGTGGGAGGACCCGTTCGCGCACCTCGCGTTGGCGGCCAGCCGGACGACGCGGATCGGGCTGGCCACCGCAGTCCTCATTCCGTCGCAACGCTCGGTAATGGCGATGGCATCGGGGATCGCGACGATCGTTCGACTGTCCGGCAACCGATTCCGCGCATGCTTCGGCACCGGCAACACGGCTCATGCAACTTTGGGTCAGCCCCCGATGCCCCTGAGCGCATTATTCGACTACGTCGGCTCGCTGCGACGCGTGCTGGCGGGAGAGACCGTTGTGCTTGATGGCAAGCCGGTGCGCATGCTGCATTGGCCAGGCATGTCGGCTCCGCGGCCGGTCCAAGCCCCGCTCTGGCTCAGTGTGCTGGGCCCACGCGGTAACGAGCGGGCGCATGAAGTGGCAGACGGGGTAATCGGACCGCCTCACCCGAAGCTGCCGTCCGCCACGATGATTGCCGGCACGGTGCTCGACGAAGGTGAGGATCCGCGCTCAACTCGCGTTCTGCGGGCGGTCGGACCATGGGGAGTGGCCGTGTGGCACACGGCTTATCACTATGGCGGCGCGGCCGCGGTCGACGCGTTGCCGGGCGGGGCTGCCTGGAGAGCCTCCCTCGAGGCGCTGGGCCCAGCAGAGGAACGTCATTTGCTCGCTTTTGAGGGCCACGCCACTCATCTCTCCGAACGTGACGTTTCACTGCTTGAGCACCTGGACCTCAACAGTCGAATCTCAAATGTGTTGGCGCTGAAGGTCGGTGGCCCCTCGGTTATGAGACAGACGATCGGCCGACTCGCAGCAGCGGGTCACCAGGAGGTTATGTACACTCCCTCGGGTCCCGACGTTGCCCGGGAGCTCGAGGCATTCGCGCGGATCGGTAATTAGGTCCTGCGCGAGAAGGGGTTTCACGTGGCCCTTCGCTCAGCGGGCCGTGTGCGCTACACGTCGTCCGAATCGACGGTGAGCTGACTTTGACTCAGTTATTGCTTGATCTCGGTCGAAGCGAAATGCTTGGGAGATGGCGACGATCAAGCAGTGGATTCGGTGGTTCGGCGGCGCACTTGCGGGCAGCTGTCTCATTCTCACCGCGTTCGGACTGGCCGGTGGCACTTCGGCGCAAGCGGCTCCGGCGCCCGGCAATCACTGGTGTCCGGGTGATCCCTGGAACCCGGGCTGGGGCACCGCCTACGACTGGGATTGGGGCCGCTGCCACGACTGGCAAGGTCTGGCGGGCCAAAACGGTGCGGTGGGTTCGGGACCGTGGGGGCCTATGCCGGGGTGGGCGCCGCCGCCTCCTGCGCCGCCAGCGTGGGCGCCGGGGGCTCATCTGATGTGGAACCCGACCACCGGGGTGTGGGGGTTCTGGAACAACGGAATCTGGACCCCGGCCTAGCGCGGTTTGAGTCGGAACATCGGAATCCGCCGGCCGACGGGTGACGTCTGGTCGCGGTAATCGCGATACCCGGCGTAGACCCGCTCGGCCAGTACAAAGAGCCGCGCGTATTCGTCCGAATCGGTGACCTCGCCGGCCGTGAAGCTCTGGCCTCCGAACTCGCAGTCGGGATGCGCCTTCAGGTTGTAATACCACTGCGGGTGCTTGCTTCCCCCGTAGTTCGACGCCAGCAGGATCACGTCGGGGCCGTCGTGGAAGTAGGTGAGTTGCACCTCACGCCGCTGGCCCGTCTTCGCCCCGGTCGAGACGAGCGGCGCGTTGATGATCGCGCCCATGTTCACCCGGCCGCCGGTAAGCCGGAACAAATAGGGATCGGTGTGGCGTGCGATGTGGCGCGCCATGAACTGGCCGGCCCGAGACCGCCCGAAACGGACAGTGGCCCGATACAGGCGGCCTCGCTTCTGGTGCGGGTCGACATAGCGCAGCGGCACGACTTGAACCGTACTCGTCAGCACCTCGGGGCAGGTCAGCGCGATTGACAATGAACAAAGCGCTTTTGTTCTCGTTTATTCGCCTTTATGTGACATTGTGTGGTTATATACCGCAAGCCATTATTCAATTGAGGCGTGACGCCAGTCACAAATTTTGGTTCGCTAAGTATGTTATTGCTAGCCTCGCTCCCCATGATTACTATTGCGACGTTGCTGGCGCTTGTTAATCAGGTTTCCGGCACGCCCTATATTGCTGGTGGAGATTCTCCTGCTGGGACCGACTGCTCGGGGTTGGTTTCATGGGTTACAAATGCGGCTACCGAGCGGCCGGTTTTCGGCAGCCGCTTCAACACCGGGAACGAAGAAGCGGCCCTACTGGCGCGGGGCTTCCAATACGGAACCGCCCCCAACGCGTTGGTCGTCGGCTGGAATGGCCACCACACGGCGGCCACCCTGCCCGACGGAACGCCGGTGTCCAGCGGTGAAGGTGGCGGCGTGCGCATCGGTGGTGGCGGCGCCTATCAGCCGCAATTCACCCACCACATGTTCCTGCCGATGCCGGAGGAGGGCCCGGGCCTCCCGCCGCCGCCCGACGCACCGCCACCGCCACCATCGCCCGCGATCCTGGTGGACGCGCCGGCTCCCGCTCCGGACCTGCCGCCGCCTCCGGCTCCAGACCTGCCGCCGCCCCCGGCTCCGGAGCCAATCGGTGCCCCCGGAATCGCGAATACATAACAATTCTCCATTCGGCAATTGAATTGATTTGCCGAATAAATCGGCCGGCGAATGGCCTTGGTATGACCGAGGCCATATCGCCGGCCGATTTGTGGTTTACATCACTCGACATCCACCGCGATTTCGTTACCCAACTGATAACCCGGCGCCAGCGGCAACGTGTCACCGCTCCAAAACTTGCCGGGGTCGAACCAGTGGGTTTCCTTATCCGTGACCAGCAGTCCCATTTCCTCGTAGGTGATCGCCACGGTCTCCGCGCAGTACGCGGTAGACAGGCTCATCTTGCGTTCTTCCCGGCGCCGCCGCGTCTGTTCACGAACCTTCTTGTCCACCACCGGGATCCCCCTGACCCAATCGTTGATGGTGGGCAGCCGGCCACGAAACCAGCGGCCGGTCAACCGCGCGGTGGTGGGAAACGCCGTGCCGTCCATCCGCGCGATCACCCGCAGCAGCGCGTTCTCTTGCTGGCCGGTGATGTCCGGCGTCAGCTGGCGCAGCCAGCAGCGCTGGTGGTAGCGCCCGGTCCACTGCAGGACGGCTTGGCGCAGATCGTTGAGCTGCACCCCACGGTGATTGGCTCCGGTCCACAGGTCGACCAGTTTGTCGCCAAGTTCGGCATGCCAGATCAACGGCGGCAAGTCGTCGATGGCCACCGTCATCCCGACATGGTTCACCGGCGCGTTCGTCAAGGTCTGGATGGCACGGTCGGGTCCCGAACCGCCGCGAAACAACCACAAATCGCCGGTCCGGGTTTCGTCGAGTGCTTGGTCGAGGCTCAACATCAGCGCTTGAGCACCTCGTTCGCCACCTTGCGCGCGCTGACGGCCGCCGGATAGCCGGCGTAGCCGGTCAGGTGGTAGATCACCTCTTCGATCTCCTCGAGGGTCAGCCCATTGTTCAGCGCGATCTGGAAGTGGAGCTTCAATTCGTCGCTGGCGCGCAGCGCGATGAGCGCGCCGAGGGTTACCAGGCTGCGGGACCGGCGATCCAGGCCGGGACGCGTCCACAACGCGCCGAAAACGTGCTCAAGGCTCAGCTCGATGAGTTCGTCGGCGACTCCGCCGTCGCGCAGGCTGCTGATCGTGTCCGGCAGGCCGGGCAGCAGCTGCCTGAGCACTTCCAGCCCCTCAGATCGGTTGTCACTCATGGTGTTTGCCTCTCACTGTCAGCTCCGTTGATGACGGCGACATTGTCATGAAAGCTGGCTACTTCTTCCACGGCGGTAATAGCCTGTCAATTATGCGCAGTGTATGGAAGTGGATCGGCCTGGCCGGTGTCGCCGGCGTGGTCGCCGGCGGCGTTCTGGTCGCGCGCGACCAGCGCAAGCGGCGCGCCTACACCCCCGACGAGATCCGCTCCCGGCTACACCAGAAGCTGGCCGAATACGAGGCGGACGGTTTTCAGTCCAAATCGGGATCGGGCTCGTCTTCTACCGCGAACAACCGGTGACTGCCGGAAAAGCCTTTCAACTCGACGTCGCGGCCCTCGTCGAATCTGATCTCGTTGTTGTCGCGCAGGGCGTCGCGCACCGGTTGGCTCACCAGGATCTCGCCGCCGGCCGCTTGCGCGGCGACCCGGGCCGCCATTGCGACGTTGCGCCCGAACAGATCGTCGCCGCGGCGCACCGAGCGGCCCATGTGGATGCCGATGCGCACCCGAATTTCCTCGTGCCGCTTGCGTTTTCCGTCTTTCCTTAGTTCGTGCTGCATGTCGATACCGCACCGCACCGCCTGTTCGGCACGGGCGAAGGCGATCATGAATCCGTCGCCCTGACTCTTCACCACATGCCCGGACTGGCGCTGCACCAGTCGCGACACCAGCTTGTCGTGCGAGCCGATCAGCTTGACCCACGCGCGGTCGCCGATCCGCTCGTTCAACGCGGTGGACTCCTCGATGTCGGAGAACATGATCACCACGCGGCCGTCGCGGGTGACCCGGGCCAGGTCGGGCCGCTCCACCTCGGCCCAGTCGGCGAGGTCCTCGATCGAGCTGCGCACGGCCGCGCCAAACCCCTCCTTGCGCATGATGTTCGCGGTGTTCCACACCGTCTTGACGGCCTCGCGCCCGCTCGACAGCAGGCGGGCTCGGGCGTCGGTGCGTTGCCTTAACTCTTCGGTCTCCTGGCGGCTACGCACCAGCAATCTCCACAACACAACCAGCGCGCATGCTTCGATCACCCCAACGCCGGCGAGCACAAAGACCGCAATTTGCAGCGCGTTACCCACGTCACGCATCTTCGCAATTCCGCGATCGCTTGCGCTTGTCGGACCCCTGAGCAGTGTCTAGGGTTGAGTTTTGACCGCCGCGGGTAGTGCGTCTGACGTGAGCCGATAGTGATTTTCGGGAGGTGCGGCGTGGCTGACGGCGGTGCCGATTCGTCGAACCTGTTCGTGATCTTCGGGATCACCGGCGATCTCGCCCGCAAGATGACATTTCGGGCCTTATACCGGTTGGAGTCTCGCAAGCTGCTGGATTGCCCGATCTTGGGTGTGGCCAGCGACGACATCAGCGTCGAGGATTTGGTCGACCGGGCGCGGGGAGCGATCAACGACGCCGGGGAGAAGATCGACGACGAGGTGTTCGGCCGGCTGGCGGAGCGCCTGGATTACATCCACGGCGACGTCACCGATGATCAGCTTTATCACCAGCTGGCGGAGATGATCGGGTCGGACTATCGTCCGCTGTTCTACCTGGAAATGCCGCCTGCGTTGTTCGCGCCGATCGTCGAAAACCTCGCCAAGGTTGGGTTGCTCGAGCGTGCACGAGTCGCCGTGGAAAAGCCGTTCGGCCATGACCTGGACTCCGCGCGCGAGCTGAATACCCGGCTGCGCGCGGTGCTGGAGGAAGACCAGATCCTGCGGGTAGACCACTTCCTGGGCAAACAACCCGTCGTCGAACTGGAGTACCTGCGGTTCGCCAACCAGGCGCTGGCCGCGGTGTGGGACCGCCACAGCGTCGCCGAAATCCACATCACGATGGCCGAGAACTTCGGCGTCGAGGACCGCGGCAAGTTCTACGACGCGGTGGGCGCCCTGCGCGACGTCGTGCAGAACCATCTGCTGCAGGTGCTTGCCGTCGTCGCGATGGAGCCCCCGGTCGGCTCCAGCGCCGACGATCTCAATGACAAGCGGGCCGAGGTGTATCGCGCGATGCCGGCGCTGGATCCCGAGCACTGCGTGCGCGGTCAGTACGACGGCTACACCGACGTGCCGGGCGTGGCGAAGGATTCACAGACCGAGACGTACATCGCGCTGCGAACCGAGATCGACAACTGGCGCTGGGCCGGGGTGCCGATCTTCCTGCGGGCGGGGAAGGGTCTACCCGAGCGGGTCACCGAGGTGCGGCTGTTCCTGCGTAAAGTGCCCGGGTTGAGCTTCCTGCCGCAACGCCGGCCGGCCGAGCCCAACCAACTGGTATTGCGCATCGACCCCGACCCGGGGATGCGCCTGCAGTTGTCCGCGCAGGTGGGTGACAAGTGGCGCGACGTTCACCTCGACTCGTCATTCGCCGCGGACCTCGGCGAACCGGAGGCGCCCTACGAGGTGCTGTTCCACGCGGCATTGACCGGCGATCGCCAGCTTTTCGCCCGGATCGACAGCATCGAGCAGACCTGGCGCATCGTGCAGCCGCTGCTGGACAAGCCGTGCGAAATCCACGACTACGAGCGCGGGTCGTGGGGACCCGAGGCCGCGGATTCGTTGATGCGCGGCCACCACCATTGGCACGAGCCATGGATGCCTCGCGCCACGCAGGACGCCGAGTAAGGAGACCGGAACAATGCAGTTAGGGATGATCGGCCTGGGCCGAATGGGTGCGAACATCGCCCGCCGGGTGACCGCCGGCGGGCACGAATGCGTTGTGTACGACCATGATTCGGACGCCGTCAAGGCGATGGACGGCGAAGAGCGGACGACCGGGGTCTACTCGCTGGAAGAACTGGCCGAGAAGATGACCGCCCCACGCGTGGTGTGGGTGATGGTGCCCGCGGGCGACATCACCACCTCCGTGATCGAGGAGCTGGCCAAGACACTCGAATCCGGGGACATCGTGATCGACGGTGGCAACTCCTATTACCGCGATGACTTGAAGCACTCGAAGTTGTTATCCGAGAAGGGTATTCACCTCTTGGACTGTGGCACCAGCGGCGGCGTGTGGGGCCGGGAGCGGGGCTACTGTTTGATGATCGGCGGCGACGAGGACGCCTTTGCCCACGCCGAGCCGCTGTTTTCCACCATCGCCCCCGGAGTGGACGCCGCCCCGCGTACCCCGGGCCGCACCGGCGAGGTCGCGCAGGCCGAGAAGGGCTATTTGTACTGCGGTCAGTCCGGGGCCGGGCACTTCGTCAAGATGGTGCACAACGGCATCGAATACGGGATGATGGCCTCCCTGGCCGAGGGGTTGAACATCCTGCGCAACGCCGACATCGGCACGCGAATCCAGAAGGGCGACGCCGAAACCGCGCCGCTGTCGAATCCGGAGTGCTACAAGTACAACTTCCACATCGAGGACGTCGCCGAGGTGTGGCGTCGCGGCAGCGTCGTCGGCTCCTGGTTGCTGGATCTGACCGCGTCGGCATTGCACGAGTCGCCCGAACTCAGCGAGTTCTCCGGCCGGGTCTCCGACTCCGGCGAAGGCCGGTGGACCGCCATCGCGGCGATCGACGAGGGCGTTCCCGCGCCGGTGCTCACGACGGCGCTGCAGTCCCGTTTCGCGTCGCGCAGCCTGGACGACTTCGCCAACAAGGCGCTATCGGCGATGCGCAAGCAGTTCGGCGGGCACGCGGAGAAGCCGGCGAACTAGGACGAATTAGGACCGCTCGACAAACTGCACCACGGCGTCGCTGAAGGCGTCGTTGTCGTCGCCGGCGGCGGTGTGGCCCGCGTTGGACAGCTCGACAAACTCGGCGCGCGGCACGGTGGCCAGGAAATGCTTGACGCCTTCCGGGCTGACGACGTCGGAGAGCCGACCGCGGATCAGCAGCACCGGGACGGCCAGGTTTCTCGCCGCGTGTTCAAAGTTCTCGGTGCGCAACTCGGGATCGTCGCCGGGCTTGGTCATGAAGGCCGGATCCCAATGCCAATACCAGCGCCCGTCGCGCAGGCGCAGGTTCTTCTTCAGCCCCTCCGGGCTGCGCGGCTTTTTGCGGTAGGGCAAGTAGGCGGCGACGGCGTCGGCCGCCTGCTCCAGCGTCTCGAAACCGTCCAGCCCGCTCATCATGAAATCGCGGATGCGGGCGCTGCCCTGTTTTTCGAACCGCGGCACCACGTCGACGAGGACCAATTTGATCACCTTGGCCGGGCCGGCGCGGTCAGCGGCGAGGATGCCGGTCAACCCGCCCATGCTGGCGCCGATGATCACCACCGGCCGGTCGATCGCATTCAGCACGCGCATGACGTCGGCGGTCAGCGTCTCGACGTCGTAGTTCGCATCCGGCGCGCGGTCGCTGTCCCCGTGACCGCGGGAATCCAGCGCGATGACGTGAAAGCCGTCGTCGGCGAGTATCTGGCCGGTGTTCTTCCAGGAGAAGCGATTCTGGCCGCCGCCGTGCAACATCAGGATCGTGGGCCGACTGGCCGGTGTTTGGGTGCCGCGGTTCCATTCGTCGGCGATCAGGGTGATGCCACCGGCACCGGAAAACTCGACCGTTTGGGGGGTGCTCGTCATGGCAGGTCCGTCGAGAGCACCGTGACGGGGATGCCTCGCACGTCGAGCTCGATCTCGTCGAGCGAAAACTCGCCGACCTCGCGGTGCTGGGCAAACAACGTGGTCGACCCGTGCCGGCGGGCCACCTCATGGGCGGCCGCGGCGTCGTGCACCCGCAGCACCGCCGAGTACAGGCCGTCCCCGTGGCGGGCGAGAAACTTCGCGACCGCGCTTTCCCGGCCGGCGGCGTCGGCGGTGGGGGTCAGCAACTCGATGCCGCGCTCCCAGTCCAGGGCCACATGCAGGCCCACGTCGGGCAATTCGAAGTCGGCGAACGTGAAACCCAGATCGCCGAAGAACCGCTTCGTCTCGTCGTGCCGCTCCGCTGACACGGCAATCGCCACGTGATGCATTCGGGGAAGTGCCTCGGCCATCTCAAAGACATTAGCCAACCTTGCGATCTCGTTTTCCCGGTACCGCCAGTTTCGGCGTGCCGCGCAGATGGTCGCGGTCGCGGGTCAGGCAGGACGAGCGTCGGGTGGCGGGGGCGCGTCCGGGAACAGCTCACCGAAGCTTCCGAACAGGATGCGGTCCCTGGTCGCTTGATCGACGCCGTCGAACAACTGATGCAGCGTGGCCTGGGTGTGGCCGAAGGTGCCCTCCATGTGCGGGTAGTCGCTGCCCCACAGCACGTTGGTGAAGCCCATCGCCGTCACCGTCGTCACGGCCGACGAGTCGTGCTGAAACGACGCATACACCTGCGAGTAGATGATCTCGCGTGGGCTGCGTTTCAGCTTGGGCCGCACCACCATTGCGTGCTGGCGATAGCCCTCTTCCATCCGGTCGGCGATGAAGGGGTACCCACGTCGCCCCGCCCTCGGACACCAGCACCCTGAGGTTCGGGTGCCGGTCCAGGGCGCCCGATGCGACGAGCTTGACCACCGCGCGCTGGCCGCCGAACGACGTCTCGGTGTAGTTGAGCACGGCGCCGCCCGGGCCGTGGTGGGTCACCCCGATGCTGTTGCCCGCGGCGAAATCGATTGGCTCGCTGCCGATGTGGAAGGCGATCACCATGCCGATGTCTTCCGCGGTGGCCCAGAACGGCTCCCACTCGTCGCGGTTGTAGTCGCGTTGCGCCGGATGCGGCTCCACAGGCAGGAAGACCGCCTTGAATCCCATTGCGCCGCAACGCTTGAGCTCATCGACCGCGTCGCCGATGTCCAGTGTGGAGACCTGTGCCGTGGGGATCAGCCGCGGCGAGTGGTCCATGATCGTCTCTTTGGCCCAGTCGTTGGAGGCGCGCATGGTCGCTTGCATCAGCTCCGGTGTGCGAAACGAGCCGGCCCACATGCCCAACGACGGGAACACCAGCTCCGACCAGATGCCTTCGGCGTCGAGATCGGCCAGCCGCTTGCCGACGTCGCGTGCGCCCGCGGCGGCCACCGTGGCGTGCATGAACTCTTGTTGGGCCGGGCTGGGCAGCCGACGGCGAAAGACCTGGCCGTCGACGTGAATGGACTCCCAGGTGCCGTCCGGGTCCTTTACGCTACGCGGCACCAGTTCGGCCAGTCGCTTCGGCAGCCGTGAGCGCCACAGGTCCTCGGGTTCGATGAAATGCGAGTCGCCCGAGTTGGCCCACAACTTGACGGGGTGCTCCTCGGCGAGCGCGGTCATACTCGGACATTAGAATCGCGTTCTAAAACTGTCAATGATCTTGAGGGATCTACGATGTCCGTCATGCCCCACGGTCGACTCGCCGATCCCGATTGTTGCCTTGGTACCGATCCACGCTCCGACCCCAGAATGGTCAAGGCCTTCGCGCCGTTGGGCATGGACGCGCTGGCGCCCGCGCCGCGTGTCAGCGTCGACTCGCCCCTTGAGGAGCGGCTGGCGTTCGCCGCCAAGACCGAAGAAATGAGTGGCACCTTGTTCGGGGTGTTCTCCGAGGCGACGCCGATCGCCGAGGGGGTGACCACCACGACGGTCACCATCGCGGGCGGCGACGGCCAAGACCTGACGCTGTATGTCAGCCGGCCCGAGGCCGACACGGCCCTGCCATGTGTCGTGCACCTGCACGGCGGCGGCATGGCCTTCCTCAGCGCCGCCGACTCCTCGGTCCTGCGCGGACGCGAAAGCCTTGCTGGCACAGGCGTTGTCGTCGTCGGCGTCGAATTCCGCAACTCGGCCGGCAAGTTGGGCGTGCATCCCTATCCGGCCGGGCTGAACGACTGCGCGGCCGCGGTTCGCTGGGTGTTCGCCAACCGTGAGCGGCTCGGCGTCACTCACCTGATCGTGTCCGGGGAATCGGGTGGCGGCAACCTCACGCTGGCGGTGATGCACAAGGCCAAGCGCGAGGGTTGGCTGCACGAGATCGCCGGCGCATACGCGCAGTGTCCCTTCATCTCCAACCGGTGGCTGGAACAGCCCGAGGAGTTCCCGTCGATGAAAGAAAACGACGGCTACTTCGTCAGTTGCGAACAGCTCGCGGTGTTCGGGTCGCTCTACGACCCCGAGCGCGCGCACTGCGACGACCCGGCCTGCTGGCCCAGTGCCGCGACGGATGCGGACTTGAGCGGCATGCCTCCGCACATCATTTCCGTCAACGAGCTTGATCCGCTGCGCGACGAAGGATTGGACTATTACCGTCGCCTGGTGCGCGCCGGGGTGGCGGCGATGGGCCGGATGGTCGCCGGCACCTGCCACGGTGGTGACCTGCTGCTGCCGGGCTTCATGCCGGAGGTGTTCATGGCCAGCATGCGCGATGTGAGCGGCTTCGCCCGATCGCTTGCCTGAGGGGTGACACAGAGGAGAAACCGATGGCCCTGCACCGTCTGTCCGGGTTAGTCGCGTTGTGCGCCGCGCCGCTCGCCGGCGCGCTGCCGCTAGCGACGAGCGCCGCCGCCGACCAACCGTCCTGGAACGGCCAGTACGCGATCACCTTCATGGTTGGGCCAAAGTCCGGGACCAGCCTGGCGGCGGGCGACCCCGAGGAACAGCACACCGAAACCTACGGGTTCCAATCGAGCTGCACGGGCGGAAAGTGCACTGCCACAATCGTTAGCGGCCCTCCGCCGACCAACCCGACGGTCCCGCAGCCCGTGGTGTTCACCTGGGACGGCTCGTCGTGGCGGCAAGTCAGCGACTTCCAATGGGACTGCATGCTGCCCGACACCACGATCCAATGGAATCCGGCGCACGCCGAGGTGCACTACACCCCGCAACCCGACGGGTCCCTCGCCGGCGTCATGCACACCGAGATCGCGAGCGGCGCGTGCAAGGGCACGATCGACATGAACATGACGGCCGTGCGCGTGTAGCGCGGTGATTTTCGGCCGTTGTCGGGGTCTATCCAGGGACGGATACCAACGACGAAGGGGGCAACAGCCGTGCCATCGATCACGCCATCGCTGTGGTTTGACCACAACCTGGAGGAGGCCGCCAGGTTTTACACCTCGGTGTTCCCGAACTCGCGGATCGAGGACCTCAACCGGGCCACCGACGCCGGACCGGGCGAACCGAATTCGGTGTTATCCGCCACCTTCGTGCTGGACGGCAACCGCTTCATCGGCATCAACGGTGGCCCGCACTTCCAGTTCAGCGAAGCGGTGTCCTTCACCATCCACTGCAAGGACCAGGACGAGGTCGACTACTACTGGCAACGACTGACCGACGGCGGCGAGGAATCGCAGTGCGGCTGGTGCAAGGACCGCTTCGGCCTGAGTTGGCAGATCATTCCGGACCGGCTCTATGAGCTGGTCAGCCACCCGGATCCGGACGCGGCGACCGCGGCCACCCAGGCGATGTACGGCATGCGCAAGATCGTCCTCGCCGACCTGGAGCGGGCGGCGGCGGCGAAGCTCACCGGATGAGCCGGTCGATCCAATCGATCGTCGCGTCGATGATCGGGGGCACCTCGTCGGGGTCCTCGCAGGCCGCGACCAGCAGCGACGACTCCGCCATGATCGCCACCAGCACCCGGCCGAGCAGCTGCCCGCGCAGCGACGTGTCCAGCTCGAGCACCGCCATCCAACTCCGGAAGGCGGCTTGCATGCGGTCGCGACGAGCGACGTCGAACCCGGGCGGGGTGTCTCCGGACGTCAGCACCCCGGCCAGGCGCCGGTTCTCCCACATCGCCTCGAGGTAGGCCCGCACGTGCAGCTCGAACACGCGCCGCCCGTCGTCGGGGCCGTCCGCGTGACGCATGGCCGCGTCGATGCGGCGGTCGACGGCATCGGCCATCCGCTCGAAGATGGCTAGGAACAGCTCGCGCTTTCCGCCGAAGTGGTGGTAGATGCTGCCGACGCTGGCCCCGGAACCGGCGACCACGTCGGCCATCGTCGTCGCGGTGAAGCCCTTGGTGGCGAACGCCTCGGTCGCCGCGTCGAGGATTCGCTGCTGGGTGGCGCCGGTCTTGGCCCAGCGGCGAGCCGTCATAGCTGAGTTACGTTAGTTCCTATGACTGAGCCGCGCTGGGTCGACGTGCCCGGCCCTCCAGTGGACCTGAAGGCACTGACGTGGGGTCCGTCCGACGGCCCGCTCGCGCTATGCCTGCACGGCTTTCCCGACACCGCCTACGGCTGGCGCAAGGTCGCCCCCAAGCTGGCGGCGTCGGGGTGGCGGGTGGTCGCGCCGTTCAATCGCGGGTATGCGCCGTCGTCGATACCCGCCGACGGCAGCTTCCACATCGGGGCGTTGATGGACGACGCCCTGCGGGTGCGCTCGGCCGCGGGCGGCACCGACGCGGACGTGGTGATCGGCCACGACTGGGGCGCCATCGCTGCCACCGGTCTGGCCGCCCTGCCCGACAGCCCGTTCGCCAAGGCGGTGATCATGTCGGTGCCGCCCTCGGCGGCGTTTCGCGCGGCGGGTCGGCCGGCCGACCGGGCCCGGCTCGCCCGTCAGCTGGCCCGCCAGCTGTTGCGCAGTTGGTACATCCTCTACTTCCAATTGCCGTGGCTGCCTGAGCGTTCCGCATCCTGGGTGCTGCCGCTGCTGTGGCGGCGCTGGTCGCCGGGCTATCGCGATGCCGACGAGGATCTGCGTCACGTCGACGCCGCGATCGGGACACCGGAAAGCTGGCAGGCGGCGTTGGGCTCATATCGCGCCACCATCCGAAACACCGCTGCGCCCCCGCGCTACGCCGAGCTGAACCAGCGCTGGACCGAAGTGCCCATCCTGCCGAGCCTGTATCTGCATGGTCTCGACGACGGTTGCATGACACCGGCTTTCGCGCATTTGGCCGAGAAGGTGCTCCCGGCCGGCAGCGAGGTTGAGGTGGTGGACCACGCCGGGCATTTCCTGCAGCTCGAACAGCCCGACAAGGTTGCCGACCTGATCCTTGCGTTTATCGGTTCGCCCGGCTCGTCCAGCTGAGGGGCCGATGGTCGGGCACCGGATGACGGCCGTCGATGCGCAGTTCTATTGGCTGTCGGCCAAGGTCCCCAACGACGAATTTCTGCTCTACGCATTCGACGGCGTACCAACGGAATTGGAGCGCGCCGTCGAGCGGGTCTGCCGTCGCGCCCGCGCCTGCCCCGGCTTGGCCGTGCGCGTCGAGCACGGGACTACCCTGAGCTACCCGCGCTGGGTGCCCGCGGACGTCGGCCCCGAGCATGTGGTGTGCCACGATCTGACCGACCAGAGCTGGGGCGGCTGTCTGGCGGCGGTGGCCGACCTGGCCGACCGGCAGCTGGACATGCGCCGGATGTCTTGGCGGTTACACGTTTTCGCCCCGGTGGTCGGCGTTCCGGGCGTCACCGGGCCCGGGTCCGTGGTGGTGCTGCAGGCGCCGCACGCGCTGGCCGACGGCATCCGCGGGGCCGCGATGGCGGGCTGGCTCTTCGGCCGCGATGTTCCGGTGCCCGAGGTGAAGCCGCCACGGGCGGGCTTCTTGCCGTGGCGGGCCGTGGACGCGGCCCGCACCCACCGCCGGCTGGTGCAAGACACCCGTGCGGGTCTACTGGCACCCGGACTTGGGCAGCGGCCGCTGCTATCCACCAACGCCCGACCCGGCGGTGCCCGCTTCGTGCGCACGCTGGTGCGCCGCCGCGCGCAACTGCGTGGGCCGACGGTGACGGTCGCGGTGCTGGCGGCGGTGTCCAGTGCGCTGTCCGGTCTGCTCGGTGGGCCGGTCGACTCGTTGGGTGCCGAGGTCCCGATGGTCAAACCCGGTGTGCCGCATGCAAACAACCACTTCGCCAACGTCACCGTAGGGCTGCATCCCGAGTTGGATCACGATGCCCGGGTCGCGCGCATCGCGACGGAGGTGGCCAACGGCCGCCGTCGCCTGCAGCATCCGGCCGCGCGGTCGGCCGATCGGGCCTTCGCCGCGGTACCCGCGGCGCTGGTGCGCTGGGGCGTCGCCCTGTTCGACCCCGATGCCCGGCCGGCGCAGGTTGCCGGTAACACCGTGGTGTCCAGCGTCAACCGCGGCGCCGCCGATTTGAGCTTCGGGGACGCCCCGGTGGTGCTGACGGCCGGATATCCGGCGCTGTCGCCGCTGATGGGCCTGACCCACGGCGTGCACGGAATCGGCGATACCGTCGCGATCAGCGTCCACGCGTCCCAGGCGGCCGTGGCCGACATCGACGGCTATGTGCAGCGGCTGGACGCGGCCCTGACCTGAAACCTAGTGAGCGTCATCGGATCTCGCCGCTTCTTCGCGCGTCATCCCGAGTGCCAGGATCAGCTCTTCGTGCAGTTCGAACCACACGGTGTGGTACGAGTCGATCAGTGGCCGGGTCAACCACGCGACCTCGCCGGCCTTGACCCTGGCCAGCGCCGCGCCCAGCTTTGTCGAGTAGGCGCCCAGTCGCGGCAGCGCCGTGGTGGCCGCCGCGATGATCGGCAACACCCGTTCGTGCACCTGCTCGAGACGAGCCAACACCGCGTTGTCGTAGTCGGCGTCTTCGTGGGTGTTGGGCTGCCCGCCGGAGCCCCCTTTGAGCTGCCAGTCCGTCACCACGGCCTTGAAATCGGTGTTCACCGAGCCGAAGTCGCGGTAGGCGGCGCGGAGCGCGGCCGTGTCGACGGCTTTGCGCTCGTTGGCGAGCAGTTCCTCCAGCCGGGCCCGGCCGGCGGGGCTGATTCGCAGCGTGGTGTCCTCGACCAGCAAGCCGGAGGTGGCCAGTTGCCCGACGGTCCGGCTGATCTCGGCGGGATCTGCGCCCAGGGTTGCCGCCAGGTCGGCGGGTTTCACCCGGCCCTTGAGTCGGACCGCCTGCAGCACACTCAATTCGGTCACGGGGTGATCACCTTGTCATGCGCAGCGCGGTGAGCATCGCGGCCAGCGGGGTCGGCGAGACGACGTCGGAATGCCCGGCGTCCAACGCGGCGCGGATGGCGGGTTCGGAAGCATCGGCCAGGCTCGGGTAATCGCCGGTGAGGTGCGCGCGCAGCGGGCTGATCCGTCGCGCGATGTCGGCCAGCTCCCGCAGCTCCGGCGTATCGTCCACCGACCAGCCGGACTGAACCAGATTCCCTTCGCGCACTTCACCTTTGGATCCGTCGACAGTGATCTGCTTGCCGGCCAGCGTGGCCGCGACTCCAGGGCCGCAGCCCACCACGGCCACCCGACCGATTTCGCGGCTCACCACCGCCGCATGGCTGGCGGCGCCGCCGACCTCGGTAACGATGCCCTGCGCCGCGAGCATGCCCGAGACGTCTTCGGGCCTGGTGTAGTCGCGGACCAGGATGACCTGCTCGCCGCGGTCCGCGGCGTCCATGGCCGCATCCACGTCGGTGTACGCCTGCCCCGATGCTACGCCCGGGCAGGCGGGCAGACCCTTGGCCAAAAGCGGTGCGGTCGAACGTGTTTCGGGTCGCAACGACGGCAGCAACAGGGTCTCGACGTGCGCCGGGGTCACCCGGCGCAGCGTCTCGTGGTCATCGATCAGGCCCTCGCGTCGCAATTGCAGGGCCAGTCGCACCGCCGCCTGCGCCGACCGCTCCGCGGTACGGGTCTGCAGTAGCCACAACGTGCCGTCTTCGACGGTGAATTCAATCTCCTGAACGTCGGACTCCAGGCGCTCCAGGCGGCGGGCGGCGGCCATCAGCTCGTCGTAGACGGCGCGTTGCTCATCGCGCAGCGCGGTGATCGGTTCGACGTCCACCGATCCCGACACCACGTCGTCACCTTGGCCGCCCGGCAGCCATTCGCCGAAGGGTTCGTTGGCGCCCGATATCGGGTTGCGGGAAATAAACACTCCCGCACCGGAATTGGCGCTCAGGTTGCCGAACACCATCGCCTGTACCACCGCCGCGGTCCCACCCCGATCGTCCAGTCCCCAATGTGAGCGGTAGGCCACCGCGCGCGGTGAATTCCAGGACGTGAAGATGGCTTCGATGCCGGCGCGCAGCTGCGCGTACGGGTCCGCAGGTACGCGCTCCGCACCGCCCACCACGCGCTCATACATGCGGACGAAGCGTTGGCGGGTGTCGCGGGCGAACTGTTCGGCGCCCGATTCGGATGACGCCGCCAGCGCCTGTTCGACGGCATCGTTGAAGCCGAGGTCCAAGATCGTGTCCATCATGCCCGGCATCGACTGCGTGGCTCCGGAGCGCACGCTGACCAACAGCGGATGCGGTCCCCGCCCGAACGTGCGTGAGGTTTGCGCTTCCAGCCAGCGCATCGCGTCAAGTACGTCGTGCCAGATCGCGTCCATGGTCGGCGTGGGGTCGGCCAGATAACGGGCGCCTACCTCGGTGGTGATGCAGAACGCGGGGGGCACCGGCAGACTGTGCCGGCGCATCGCGTCGATGCCATGGGCCTTGTTGCCGAGCATTTCCCGCGGGCAATTAGCACTGCCATCCAGGAACACCACGGGAGCCACAGGAACAGTCGTACACCCCAGCGTCGTTGCGCGTGTATTCGCCGGCGTGTTCGGCCGATGATCTAGGTTTGCACCTATGAATTACTACGATGTCGGGCTCCTGATCCTGCGGGTGGTGCTGGGACTGACACTCGCCGCGCACGGCTTGAACAAGTTCTTCGGCGGCGGCAAGATCCCGGGCACCGCGCGCTGGTTCGAGAGCATCGGGATGAAGCCCGGTAAATTTCACGCCACGGTGGCCGCCTCGACCGAGACCGCTGCCGGCCTTGGCCTGGCGGCCGGATTGCTCACTCCGATCCCCGCGGCGGGCTTCGTCTCCCTGATGATCGTCGCGGCCTGGACCGTGCACCGCGCCAACGGCTTCTTCATCGTCAAGGAAGGCTGGGAATACAACCTGGTGCTGGCGGCCGCCGCCGTCGCGGTGGCCACCCTGGGTCCCGGCAAGCTCAGCCTGGACTACGCCATCTTCGGTGAGCGCTATTGGCTCTACGGCTGGAATGGGTTATGGCTGTCGGCCGGGCTGGGTCTGGCCGGTGCCATCGGCCAGTTGCTGATCTTCTACCGCCCGCCGGCCAAACAAGCCCAGTAGGCTGGGCCGGCCCGCCGGTACCGCCGGGTCAGAGCGGCTCGATGTTCCCGTCCCGGCCGAGCAGCCCGCCGTTGCCGCCGGTGCCGGGCGTGCCGGGCGGTTTGCCGGTCCCGCCGTCGCCGCCGTTGCCGCCGTCGCCCACGAGGACCGCGTTCCCGCCGTTCCCGCCGTTGCCGCCGGGGTCGCCGATGCCGACCCCGCCGGCGCCGCCGTCGCCGCCGTCGCCGATCAACCCGGACTTGCCGCCGGCCCCGCCGGCGCCACCGGTGGTCAACGCGCTGATGGCCGGGGTGCCGCCGGCGCCGCCGGCGCCGCCGGAGCCCATCAGCATGCCCGCGTTGCCGCCGGCGCCGCCCGCGCCGCCGCTGAAGCCGTCGCCGCCGCCGGCGCCGCCAGCCCCGCCGTCGCCGAAGAACATGCCGCCGTTGCCGCCGGCGCCCCCGGTCCCGCCCGTGCCGCCGCCGTCGTTGTTCCCGCCGTCACCGCCGGCCCCACCGGAGGCGCCCATGCTCAGCATGCCGGCGTTGCCGCCGCGTCCTCCGGTACCGCCGGCGCTCTGGCCGTGACCGCCGCTGCCGCCGTTGCCTCCGCCGCCGAACAGCCCGCCGTTGCCGCCGGCTCCGCCGGCGCCGCTGGTGCCGTTGAGATTGCTGAACCCGCCGGCGCCGCCATCCCCGCCGTCGGACATCAACCCGCCGGTGCCACCGGCTCCGCCGGCCCCGCTGGTGAGGCCGAACCCGCCGTCCCCACCGGTCCCGCCGCTGGCCAGCAGTCCGCCCGCACCGCCGGCCCCACCGGCGCCGCCGGTGCCGGTGGCGGGTGCGCCGGCCTTGAACGCGGCGCCGCCCGCGCCGCCACTCCCGGCGGCGCCGGCGAGGGCGCCGGCGTTGCCGCCCGCGCCACCGGCTCCGCCGGTCGCGCCGGCGCTCGACGTGAGTCCGCCGGCGCCGCCGTTGCCTCCGCCGCCGAACAGCCCGCCGTTGCCGCCGGCGCCGCCGGCGCCGCCGTTGTTGGATGCGGACGAGCCGCCGGCTCCGCCGGCGCCGCCGGAGCCGAACAGGCCGCCGCCGGCCCCGCCGTGGCCGCCGGCAGCGCCGCTGCCCACCGCGGCCGACCCGCCTTCCCCGCCGTTGCCGAACAGCCACCCGCCGTCGCCGCCGGCGGCCCCCGTTCCGGGGGCCCCGTTGGCGCCGTTGCCGATCAGCGGGCGCCCGGTCAGCGCCTCGACGGGCGCATTGATCGCGTTGAGCGCCTGCTGCTGCGCGGCGTGCAGCGGGTTGGTGGTGACGAGGGCGTTGGCGCCGTCCAGGCCCAACAGTTGGCCGCCGATGCCGCCGATGCCGGTCGTGCCCAGAGTCGCGCCCAGGCCGCGGTTTCCACCGCTGCCGCCGTCGCCGATCAGCATGGCGTTACCGCCCGCGCCGCCCGCGCCGCCGGTGCTGCCGGCGGCGGCCTCGCCGGCACCCCCGGCGCCGCCGTTCCCGCCGTCGCCCATCAGCCCGGCCCGGCCGCCGGCGCCGCCGGCCCCGCCCAGCACGCTCCCGCCGTCGCCGCCGGCCCCGCCCGTGCCGCCCGAGCCGGTCATCAGGCCGGCGTTGCCGCCCGCCCGCCGCGCCCGCCGGTCATCGGGCCGAACCCGCCGCTGCCGCCGGCCCCGCCGTCGCCGAAGAGCAGGCCGCCGTTGCCGCCGGCCCCGCCGGCCCCGCCGACGCCGCCCGTCGGGGTGATGCTTTCGCCGCCGGCGCCGCCGGCGCCGCCGGCAGCCCCGAGGCTGAGCGCGCCGGCGTTGCCGCCCGTCCCGCCGGCCCCGCCGCTGACCGAACCGTGTCCGCCGCTGCCGCCGGCACCGCCGGCGCCGAACAACCCGCCCGCTCCGCCGGACCCGCCGTGCCCTCCGGTGCCGCTGACGGTGGCTCCGCCGGCACCGCCGGCACCGCCGGACCCGAACATCCCGCCCGCCCCGCCGGCGCCGCCCGCACCGGCTGTGCCGCCCTCGGTGACTCCGCCGAGGCCGCCGGCCCCGCCGTTGGAGAACATGCCGCCGCGACCGCCGGTGCCGCCGGCCCCGCCGGGCGCCGAGACGCTGTCGGTCAGGCCGCCGGCGCCGCCATTTCCGGCCGCGCCGGAAAGCAGGCCGGCGTTGCCGCCTGCCCCACCAGCCCCGGCGGTCGCGGGCGAGTTGCCGCCGGCCCCGCCGACCCCGCCGGAGCCGAACAACCCGGCGGACCCGCCGTGGCCGCCGGTCCCACCGGTGCCGACCAGGGCGGTTCCGCCGGCCCCGCCGGCCCCGCCGCTGCCGATCAACCCGCCCTTGCCGCCGTTGCCGCCGTTGCCGCCGTTCACCCCGTTGGTGCCGGAGCCGCCGGCGCCGCCGTTGCCGATCAACCACCCACCGTCGGTGCCGTTTTGTCCCGTGCCGGCGGTCCCGCTGACGCCGTTGCCGACCAGCGGGCGTCCGGTCACCGTCTGCACCTCCGCGTTAACCGCGTTGAACATGGCCTGCATCGGCTTCGCGTTGGCGGCCTCCGCGCTGGCAAACATCGACCCGCTGGCGGTCATGCTTTGCACAAATTGCTGATGAAACGCCGCCGCCTCGGTGCTGAGGGCCTGATAGGCCCGGGCATGCCCGGAAAACAGCGACGCCAACGCCGCGGAAACCTCGTCAGCGCCGGCGGCCAGCACCCCGGCGGTCGGGGCCGACGCCGCCGCATGCGCGGCGCTGAGCGCGGATCCGATGTTCTCCAAATCGGTCGCCGCCGCCGCCAACGCGTCGGGGGCCACTACTACAAACGACATTCCTGTCCTCCCGGTCTACAGATTGGGTTCAGGATGCGAGGTGGCGAGGCGAAGTACGTCGGTCATCAGACGTAGATATCCCGCGGCGGGGGTCGTAGATTTGCCGGCTCGCTCAGCCGTGGTTGGCCGCTTCGTGGGCAAGCTGTACCCGGGAGCCAATGCCGAGTTTGGCGTACACGTGCGTCAGATGGGTCTGTACCGTGCGCCGGGAAACGAAGAGCCGGGCGGCAATCTCGTTGTTAGCCAACCCCTCAGCGACCAGTCGCGCGACGTCGCGCTCGGTCGGAGTCAGGGACGCCCAGCCGCTGGAGGGACGCTTGCGTTCCCCGCGGCCGCGCCGCACGTAGGCGATCGCTTCGTCAAGCGAAAGGGCGGCGCCTTCGGCGAATGCGGCGTCAAAGTCGCGCTCGCCCATGGCCTTGCGAAGCGCCGCGACGGTGTGTTCGTAGTCGGCGTCGTAAATCTTGAACCGAACGGCGCCGATATTGCGCCGGATTTCGGTCGCCGAGCCCAGCAGTCGTGCCGCGTCACGATGGCTGCCGCCGTCCGCGGCCAGCCGGCCGAGGCACTCGAGTATGTCGGGAACGGCCAAGTGCGCCTTGTGTTCTGCGGCGCAGGCCAGCGCCTTATGGGCGTCGCGTGTCGCCTGATCCGGTTCGACTTTGGCGAGGGCGATGCGAGCACGGGTAGTCAACGCCCGGGCGTGATGCCACCCCGACGACGCCGCCACCTCTTGGTCGGCCCAGCGCCCGGCCGTGATCAAATCCCCTCGCGCCAAGGCAACTTCGGCCATCGGGTTGGTGTTGGCCCCGGCCAGCTCGCCCTGCACACTCAGCCGCTGCCGCGCTGCCTCGCTCGCCTCCGCCGCCGCTGCCACATCGCCGGCCGCCACTGCCGCGGTGGCCAATACGGCATAGCTGAATCCCTCGTTGTGGGGCCACAAATCGGCGGCGGCCGCCAGGGATGCGTTGGCCGCGGCTCGGGCCGCGTCGGTGTCACCGTGAAACGCGAGCGCGTTACTTAACGCGAGTCGGCTGCCCCACTTGAACAGCACGTCGTGCGCCGCGTCGGCATCGGCGGTCACCGCGCGGAATTGAGCGACGGCGTCCGGTAAGTCGCCTTCCATCATCTGCGCCAAGCCCAGGGTCCAACGGCACGACCGCGCGTGGAATCGGTCGCCGATCGCATCGCCGAGGTCGAGTCCTTCTTGGGAGGCCGCGTGCGCGGTGACCGGGTCACCGGAGTAAAACGCCCCGTACGCCTGCCAGGTCAGGATCTGGGTCAGCCGCCACTGGTCGCCAAGTTCGCGGGCAATGCCGATCGCCTCGTCGAGGTAGGGACGGGCCGCGTCCGCGCTGTAGGAAGTTATTGCGCCGCAGGCAGTTAACGCGCGGGCCAGCAACGCCGGGTCGTCGATTTCGCGCGCGATCGCCACGGCTTCTTGCGCCTGATCGAGGTTGTCGTGCACGCTGCGCGACGCGTCCAGGGCCGCCCTATCAGCCAGCGCCCGCCCCCGCACCGACGCCGAGATGTCGGTTCGGTGTGCGGTCTGATCGGTGAGGACGGCGTCGAACCAGGCCAGCCCTTCCTGGATCCGGCCGCGGGTCAACCACAGCGGCTGCAATGCCGACGTGAGCTCCAACGCGGGCTGGACGTCGTTGTTCTGGCGGCTCCAGGCAAACGCCGCACGCAGGTTGTCGATCTCGGTTTCCACCTGCTCGATGCGACCGTGGTGATCGGTGTCGGCGGGGCTGTCGAGCAGCGCGGCCAACCGGGTGAAGTGATCGCGGTGCCGCGCGCTTATCGCGTCGGCTTCGCCGGCCTCGCACAGCTTCTCCGAAGCATAGTGGCGCACCGTCTCCAGCATTCGGAAGCGCGTCCGGTCGCCGGTTGTTTCGGCCACCACAAGGGATTTGTCCACCAGCGCGGCGAGGTGAGCGAAGACCAAATCCTGCCGCGCGCCAGAACACACGACGCGCGCGGCCTCGTAGTCGAATCCGCCGCTGAAAACGGCCAGCCGGCGGAACACGACACGTTCGGGCTCGCTCAGCAGGGCGTGGGACCAGTCGACCGACGCCCCCAGAGTTCCGTTGCGCCGCAACGACGTCGGCGCGCCGTCGATCTGTAGCCGGAAGCGGTTCCGCAGCCCGTCGAGGATCTCGTTCAGCGACATCATCCGCACGGCCGCCGCCGCGAGCTCGATTCCCAGCGGCAATCCGTCCAGACGTCCGCAGATATCGCTTACCGCAACGGCTTCGGTGGCGGTGATACTGAAGTCCGGCCTGGCCAGCCGCGCGCGGTCGATGAAGAGCTCGATGGCCTCGTCGTCGAGCGACAGCGACGGCACTCGCCAAATCAGCTCGCCGGGCACCCCGATCGGCGCACGGCTGGTGGCCAGAATCGTGAGCCGGGGGCAGGCGCCCAAGAGCGCCTCGGTCAGCGCACCGCACCCGTCGACCAGGTGTTCACAGTTGTCCAACACCACCAGCGCGTCCCGGTCGCCGACGAATCGCGTCAGCGTATCCATCGCGGAGCGGCCCGGCTGGTCCGGAAGGCCCAGGGCGCGCAGCGCCGCCACCGGCAGCACCTCGGGATCGGTCACCGGGGCGAGGTCCACAAACCACACCCCGCCGCCGAATTCGGCCGCCGCGTGCTCGGCGATCTGCGCCGCTAACCGCGTTTTTCCGACACCGCCCGCGCCGGCCAGGGTGACCAGTCGGTTGTCGGCCAGATGCTTGCGCACGTCATTGATCTGCGTGGCACGGCCGACGAAACGGGTAAGGTGCGTCGGAAGGCCATGCGGCGCAGGGTCATTGGGGCCATGCAGCGGCGGGAATTCGACCTGCAGGTCGGGATGGCACAACTGCGCGACGCGTTCGGGACGTGGCAGACCGCGGAGCTGATGGGTGCCCAAGTCGGTCAGCCAGACGTCGGCGGGGAGATGGTCGATGGCCAGATCTAGGGTCGTATTCGACACGACCACCTGGCCGCCATGCGCCAGATCACGCAGCCGCGCCACCCGGTTGAGGGCGGGGCCCATGTAGTTGCTTGCCGGGTCCGCCTGCACTTCGCCGGTGTGCACCGCGATCCGTAGCTGGACCGGTGCCAGCGGTGCCCGCTGCAACTCGACAGCAAACGCGAGCGCGTCGGCGGCGCGGGGGAATACGGCCAGAAAGCCGTCGGTACCGCTGGCGTCCGGGCCCTGTTTGACCGGTCCGACACCGGCGTGGGCAGCAATGATCTTGGGCGCAACGTCATCGAGTCGGGCGAGCGCGGCCGCCGTCGCCTCAGGCTGCGTCTGCCACAGCTGAGTCGAGGTTTCGGCCTCGGCGAGCAACAGGGTCACTGTCCTCGTCGACAGGAACTCGCTCAGCACATGTCACTCCGCTTCCGTGGCCCCGTCGTCGTGGAATTCGGGGTCGTTCCGTTTCACGCACGCGGGCCGGCAACGGTTCAACACGAGTGGAAAAAGTTTTGCTGAGTCGCCCCGGAACCCGCTGGCGCGGGGCTGTGCACCCACCTGAGACCCCCACCTACGACCCCACCTCGCTGCGCATCTACGACCCCCGTAAGCAGGGATTTACGCGTTGTGACCGACGATCGTCGCGCGGCGGGCCCCGCATCCTGGACTCGTTTCGAGGCAAGGGGATGAGTGCGGTGAATTTCTTGGTATTGCCGCCGGAGATCAATTCGGCGCGGATGTATCTGGGCGCGGGGCCGGGGCCGATGCTGTCGGCGGGCGCGGCGTGGGATGAGTTGGCCGGCGAGCTGGATGCGGCCGCCGACGGGTTCGGGTCGGTGACGTCCGGGCTGGTGGGCGGGGCCTGGCAGGGCCCGGCGGCCACGGCGATGGCGAGCGCGGCCGCCCCGTATGTGGGATGGCTGTCCGCCGCGTCGGCCCAGGCCCAGGGCGCGGCCCGGCAGGCCCGCGCCGCGGCGTCGGCCTTCGAGGCGGCGGTGTCGGCGACCGTGCATCCGGCGGCGGTGCTGGCCAACCGGAACCGGCTGGTCTCGCTGGTGGTCTCGAACCTGTTCGGCCAAAACGCGCCGGCCATCGCGGCTGCCGAAGCGTCCTACGAGCAGATGTGGGCTCAGGATGTGGCCGCGATGGTCGGCTATCACGGCGGGGCCGCCGCCGTGGCCGGACAGTTGCAGCTGAGTCTGGGCAACCTGGGCAACCTGGGCACGGGCAACGTCGGAGGTGGCAACCTCGGCGACTCCAACCTGGGCAGCGGAAACCTCGGCAACCAAAACATCGGCAACGGAAACCGCGGCAACGGCAACGTGGGCTCCGGGAACAACGGCGAGAAGAACGTTGGCTTGGGCAACCTTGGCCTGAACAACATGGGCAGCGGCAACGACGGCGTCAACAACTTCGGCTCCGGAAACCAGGGCAGCGGCAACATCGGCACCGGAAACCTCGGCGACTCCAACACCGGCGGCGGCAATCGTGGCGACTCCAACAGGGGCTTCGGGAACCGCGGCAACGGCAACATCGGCGCCGGGAACCTGGGCAACAACGACGTCGGCTTCGGCAACACCGGCAACCACGACATCGGCATCGGGCTCACCGGTGACAACCAGGTCGGGATCGGCGGGTTGAACTCTGGCAGCGGGAACATCGGGTTCGGCAACTCCGGCACCGGAAATATCGGCTTCTTCAATTCGGGCACCGGGAACGTGGGAATATTCAACTCCGGATCGCACAACTTCGGCATCGGGAATTCCGGCAACCTCAACACGGGCTCCGGCAATTCGGGCTTCACCGACACGGGCTTCGGAAACGCCGGAAACAACAGTTTCGGCATGTGGAATGCGGGCCTCAATAACGTCGGCATCGGAAACGGCGGTGGCGATAATTTCGGTTCCGGAAATGGCGGCTCGTTCAACACGGGCAGCCACAACTCCGGCAGCCTGAATACGGGCGGCTCCAACTCGGGCGACGTCAACACGGGCTGGGCGAACGCGGGTTCTTCCAACACCGGGGCATTCGACTCCGGGAACCTGAACACCGGCTTCGGCAGCACGACCTCGCAAAACGTCACCCATTCGGGCTTCGGCAACACCGGGCTGGACGACTCGGGCTTCTTCAACTCCGCAGGCGACAGCTCGGGCTTCCGCAACGCCGGCGTCGCCTTCCAGACCGGTTTCATGAACTCGGGCAACGGCAGCAACGCCGGCTTCTTCAACGCGGGCAGCAACCTCACCGGCATCGCCAACAGCGGCTTCGTGAACAGCGGCTTCTTCAACACCGGTCTCTTCAGCTCGGGCATCGGCACCGCGGGCAACAGCGACTCGGGATTCTTCAACAGGCGTGACGTGGAGTCGGGCTTCTTCCACTAGCAACTTCGAGAACGGACCGTTGTGATGGATTTCCTCGTGCTACCACCGGAGATCAACTCGACCCGGATGCACGGCGGCGCGGGTTCCGAGCCGTTGCTCACGGCGGCGGCGGCGTGGCGGTCGTTGGCGACGGATCTGTACGCCTCGGCAGCGGCGTTTCGGGCGGTGCTCTCGGCCCTCACCGACGGGGTATGGTCGGGCCCGGCGGCGTTGGCGATGGCGGGTGCGGCAGCCCCATACGAGGGGTGGCTGAGCGCATCCGCAGCCCAGGCCGAAGAGGCGGCCGCCCAAGCCCGCTCCGCGGCAACGGCTTTCGAGACGGCCCGAGCGGCGACGGTGCACCCGGCGGCCGTCGCGGCCAACCGGGTGCAGTTGATTGCGTTGGTGGCCACCAACTTTCTGGGCCAGAACACGCCGGCCATCGCCGCCACCGAGTTCGACTACGCCGAGATGTGGGCCCAGGACGTGGCCGCGATGGTCGCCTATCATGCGGGCGCGATGTCGGTCGCGTCGACGTTGACGCCGTTCGGGACGCCACCAATCAAGTTGGTGGGGTCGGCTTTTCGCGCGACGGCGGCCGCATCGGACCCGCCGCCGGCCGACCCGCCACCGATGACGCCGCCCACAATGCCTTCGTTGCCGACGTTGCAGTCGTTGCTGCAGGCGCTGACGTCGGGGGTGCAGGGTCTGGCCAGCCCGGTGGGCACGGCCATATCGCCATTGATGATGTTGATGAGCGCGGCCATGCAGGGTTCTACGCAAAGCGCGGCTCTGACCAACGCAGCCGGCGCAGTGCCGGCGGCCGCGTTGTCCGTGGGCGGGGCGCTACCCGACGTGAAGGCGTTGGGCGGTGCCGCCGGGCTGGGCGGTGTCGGGGTTTCGGCGGGCCTGGGCCAGGGCCGGTTGGTCGGGGCACTGTCGGTGCCCGCGGATTGGGCCGGATCGATGCCCGCCCGCAGCGCCAGTGCCGCGATGTCGGGGCTGGCCGCGATGCCCGACACCGCGCCGACGACGGCGGCGCCGGGGCTGGGCGGCATGCCCATGCCGATGCCGATGGGCGGTGCGGGAGCCGGCGGCGCGATGATGGGCCGCGGCGGCGCCAGTCCGCATGTCGTCCAGAACCGGCCGAGCGTGGTGCCTCGAGCCGGGGTCGGATAGGGCGCTCGACAAAATACGACCCCATTTGCGTGCTATCTACGCATTCTGACTGACGTTATTCCGCGCGCCAATCCGCATCCTTGAGTCAATTCGAAATAAGCCTGTCGCGGAGGGCAACAATGTCGTATTTAGTGGTGGCACCGGAAATGCTGGCGTCGGCCGCGTCGGATTTGCAGAGCCTCGGCTCGACATTGAATGCGGCAAATGCCGCGGCGGCGGTCCCTACGACGCAAATATTGGCCGCCGGTGCCGACGAGGTCTCGGCCGCGATAGCCTCGCTCTTCGCCGCACACGGTCACGCGTTTCGGGCGCTGAGCGCCCAGGCGGCGACTTTTCACGGGCAGTTCGTGCAGGCGATGAGTGCCGGCGGGCGGCTGTACGCCGAAGTCGAGGCGGCCAACGCGCAGAGCGTCAACTTCGGCATCGGCAACATGGGCAGCGGCAACCTGGGCAACGGAAACCACGGCGACGCCAACGTCGGCGGCGGAAACACCGGCAGCAAGAACTTCGGCGGCGGGAACACCGGCAGCGGCAACGTGGGCAACGGCAACATCGGCAACCAGAACGTGGGCAGCGGAAACTTCGGCGCCACCAACCGGGGCAGCGGCAACTTCGGCAGCGGCAACATCGGTCGCGGAAATATCGGCAGCCGGAACTTCGGCAGCGGAAACGAAGGCAGCGGCAACATGGGCGGTGGGAACGATGGCGACTCCAACGTCGGCAGCGGCAACACCGGGAACTTCAACATGGGCGGCGGTAATCACGGCGACCACAACATGGGCTTCGGCAATCGCGGCAATAACAACGTCGGCTTCGGCAACAGCGGCAACAACGACATCGGTTTCGGGCTCACCGGCGACAACCAGATGGGTATCGGGAAGCTCAACTCCGGCAGCGGGAACATCGGGATCGGCAACTCGGGCAACAACAACATCGGGTTTTTCAACTCGGGCGACGGCAACGTGGGCTTCTTCAACTCCGGCGACCACAACGTCGGCTCCGGTAACTCGGGTGTGGCCGACACCGGCTTTCGGAATGCGGGGTCCGCGGACACCGGCTTCGGGAACGCCGGCAGCGTGGATTTCGGGTTCGGGAACTCGGGTTCCATTGACGTCGGCGGCGGCAACTCGGGCGCCGAGGACGTCGGCTTCGGCAACGCGGGCACGATCGAGATGGGCAACGGCAACTCGGGGCTGCTCAACACCGGCAGCTTCAACTCCGGTGAGCTCAACACCGGGTGGGGCAACTCCGGCAGCGTCAATACCGGGGCTTTCGACTCGGGCAACTTCAACACCGGGTTCGGCAGCGCGGTCAACCAGAACGTCGAAAATTCCGGCTTCGGCAATACCGGCCAGGAAAACTCCGGCTTTTTCAATTCGGGCTTCGAGAACTCCGGCGTGCATAACACCGGCGGTGAATTCACCGCGGGCGTCGGCAACCACGGGGGCTTCCAGGACGCGGGCATCGATAACTCGGGAGGATTCAACGCGGGCATCGCCAACTCGGGCGTCTTCAACGCGGGGTTTGGCAACTCGGGCGTCGACGACTCGGGCGTCGGCAACTCGGGGGAAGAGGAGTCGGGCGGCTTCAACAAGCGATTCGACGCCGCGGGACTCTTCGACTAACGCCCCGAGCCGCGGGCCCGGGGCGTCTCGACAAGCTTGGCAGTGTCCTGCCTCTTTCCTGGGTGGCTCCTGAATTGACGGTGTCGCCACACAACTCTCTGGTGTGATTTGGGTGATGCTCCTGCTGCGACGCACATCCGTGGCGGGTCGACCGCGTGGTTCGTGAATGTCGCCAATGTTTGGAGTTGCGATGATTCCGGAGTTTTCCTGGTTGCCGCCGGAGATCAATTCCGCGCTGATCTTTGGTGGTGCCGGATCCGGACCGTTGCTGACGGCGGCGTCGGCGTGGGATGGCCTGGCCCAGGATTTGCAGGCGTCGGCCACGTCGTTTCATTCGGTGATAGTCGAGTTGACCGCTGGACCGTGGACCGGGCCCGCGTCGGATTCGATGGCCGCGGCCGCGACGCCGTATGTGGGCTGGTTGAACGCGGCGGCGGGACACGCGGCGGCGGCCGCCGGTCAGGCTCGGGTGGCGGCGACCGCGTTCGAGACGGCGCTGACGGCCATGGTGCATCCGGCGGTGGTGACGGCCAATCGGGCGTCGTTGCCGAGGTTGGTAGCGATGAACTTTCTGGGTCAGAACACCACGGCGATCGCGGCCAACGAGTTCGATTACATGGAGATGTGGGCTCAGGACGTGTCTGCCATGGTTGGCTATCACTCGGGGGCGACGTCGGTGGCCGCGACCTTGGCGCCGTTTGAAGGGCTGGGTGCGCAGCTCGCCGGGTTGACGTCGTCGTTGTCCTCGGCGGTGCAGCGCGCGGAGGCCGCGGTTCCCGCCATGTTGTCGACTTTGAAGGCGCTGCCCTTGCAGGAGGTATCCATGCTGATGTATCCCGCCAGCATGGCGATGTCACCGTTGATGTCGATGATGAGTATGGCGGCGCGGGGCTCCACGGCGGGGGTTCCCGGAACCGCGGCCGCCGCTGCCCGGTTGCCGGCGAGCATCCCGAAATTGGCGGGCGGGGCCCTCTCCGGGGTGAAGGCGCTGGGCGCCGGGCGGCTGGGGTCCGCGATGTCGGCCGGGCTTGGCAAGGCGCGGCTGGTGGGAGCGATGTCGGTGCCCTCGACTTGGCAGGGTTCGACGCCGGCCGGGATGGCCAGCTCCGCGATGCGAGGGATGGGCGCAATGCATGCCGCCGCGGACTTGCAGGGAGCGGGAGCCGCCGCCGGCGGCCGTATGACGCCGATGCCGATGCCCATGGGCATGGGCGGGGCCGGGGCAGGTATGGCCGGGATGGGCCGCGGCGGGGCCAGTCCGCAGGTGCTGCCGAAGCGGCCCTGTGTGGTGCCGCGGGCCGGGGTGTAAGAGCTTAGGAAACCGCGGCCGTGGTCTCGGCCGCGATTGCTTCGGTCGCGGCACGTTCTCCGGAACGAACCGCACCGTCAATCCAGCCGCACATGGTGGCCGAGCTTTCCGTTCCGGCCCAGTGGATGCGACCACACGGCGGACGCAGGGTGTAGCCGAATTGGGTCAGCACGCCGGTCGGGGCGTGGCCGATCATCCCGCCGCCGGAATAGCGGTCGGTGGACCAGTTCTGCTCGTGGAACTCGACGGGTGTGCTTGCCCTGCCGCCGAACCGGTCGACCAATTCGCCGACGACCAACGATTTGCGTTCCGCCTCATCGAGTTTCGTCAGTTGACGTGCCGCCGGTCCCTCTGTGATGACGCACATGATCCCGGGCACGGCGGTGTCCGTGCAGGCGTCGATGGTCAGGGTGGCCGGGGATCCCGGGGAGGTCGACTGGCCGGACAATCCGTCGGCACGCCAGAACGGCTCGTCGTAGAAGATCGACGTCTTGATGACCGCGCCGCTCGGCATCCGCTGGTGCAGGAAGGCCCGATCCAGCGGCAGCATCGGCTCGTAGTCGATCGAGGTGGCGATCGCCAACGGGATCGCCACGATCACCCGCCGTGCGCGCACCGTTAGATCGTCGGAGCGGACCGTGACACCGTCAGCGTCCTGGGCGATCTGCCGCACCGGCCGCGACAACTGCAGTGCGTCACCCAGTTCGGCGGCGATCTGGCGGTAGATGGCGCCCATCCCGCCGACCGGGCGGGCGTCTTGTGCGCCGCCCTTGCCCGAGATGACAAAGGTGGGACCGCCGATGGTCGAGCTGGTGGCCGATCCCATCTGCAGCAGCACCCACAGCAACGAGGTCTCCGACGCGGCCGAGGTGTAGACGCCGGCCAGCGCCATGTCCAGCATCTCGCGAGCCTGCTTGGACGCCGTGTTCTTCTGTAGCCATTCGCCGAGGCTGATGCGGTCCCACTCCTCGGCTTGTTTTGCCTCCCAAGGGGATTCGCGGGGAATGGATTTGCACATTTTTTCCATTGAGAGCAAGCCGAGGCCGAGGTTGGCGACGGCCCAGGGGCTCATCGTCCAGGGAATGGTGCCGCCGTAGCGGTGCTTTTTGCCGCCGACGATCATGATGGCCTCGCCGTCGTTGTGCTGCTTGTATTCCGGCACGCCGAACTCGTCCATCAACGCGTGGATCCGATCCTGGCCCGGCCCCACCCACGCCCCGCCGCGGTCGATCCACACCCCGTCGTCGCGGGTCACCGTGAACGTGCGACCGCCGACGCGGTCACGAGCCTCCAACAGGACCACCGAGTGGCCGGCTTGCTTCAGTCGCAGGGCGGCGGTCAAACCAGCGAAACCCGCTCCGACGACGCAGTAGTCGAACTCTGCCATGGTGGCTCCTCGCTCGCAGTACCGCCCCAGCAGCAAGCTACACCGGCAGGTGGAGTTCTGCGGCTGAGTTTGCCTAATGTGCGCATTATGTTGATCCATCCGGTCCGGGTCTGGCGCAGCGCCGACGATTTTCCGCGCGGCGAGCACCTGGCCGCCAAGATCGCGGAAGTTGCGGTCGACCCGGTCGCCGTCGAGCCGGAGGTTGCCGAGATGGTGCGCAACCGGATCATCGACAACGCCGCCGTCAGCGCCGCGGCGGTGCTGCGCCGCCCCGTCGCGGTTGCTCGTCAGCAGGCGCTTGCTCATCCAAAGGCTCAAGGCGCCAACGTTTTCGGTGTCGGCGGCAGCTATTCGGTGGAATGGGCGGCCTGGGCCAACGGCGTCGCGGTGCGCGAATTGGATTTCCACGACACCTTTTTGGCCGAGGACTACTCCCACCCCGGAGACAACATCCCGCCGCTGGTTGCGGTCGCCCAGCAGCTCGGTGTGTGCGGCGCCGACCTGATACGGGGTGTGGTGACCGCCTACGAGATTCAGATTGACCTGGTGAACGGAATCTGCCTACACGAGCACAAGATTGACCACGTCGCGCACCTCGGCCCGGCGGTGGCCGCGGGCATCGGATCCATGCTGCGGTTGGACGCCGAGACCATCTATCAGGCAATCGGCCAGGCGTTACACCTGACGACCAGCACCCGCCAATCCCGCAAAGGTGCGATTTCCAGCTGGAAGGCGTTCGCCCCCGCACACGCCGGCAAGATCGCGATCGAAGCGGTCGACCGCGCGATGCGCGGTGAGGGATCGCCGGCACCGATCTGGGAGGGCGAGGACGGTGTGATGGCGTGGCTGCTGGGCGGGCCGGAGCGGGAATACCTGGTGCCGTTGCCCGCTCCCGGTGAACCCAAGCGCGCCATTCTGGACAGCTACACCAAGGAGTATTCGGCGGAATATCAGAGCCAGGCGCCGATCGACCTGGCCCGCCGATTGCGCGCGCGGATCGGCGATCTCGGCCAGATAGCCAAGATCGTGTTACACACCAGCCATCACACCCACCATGTGATCGGAACCGGCTCGGGCGACCCGCAGAAGTTCGATCCGGACGCATCTCGGGAAACGCTGGACCACTCGCTGCCCTACATCTTCGCCGTCGCACTGCAGGACGGCAGCTGGCACCACGAACGCTCGTACGCCCCAGAGCGGGCGCACCGGCCCGACACCGTTCAACTGTGGCACAAGATTTCGACCGTCGAAGACCCGGAATGGACCCGCCGCTATCACTCGACAGATCCGGCCGAGAAGGCGGCCGGGGCGCGCGCGGAGGTAACGCTGAAGAACGGTGAGGTGATCTCCGACGAATTGGCGGTCGCCGACGCCCACCCGCTCGGCGCCCGGCCCTTCCGACGCGAGCAGTACGTGCAGAAGTTCGCCCAACTCGCCGAGGATGTGGTGGAACCCGTTGAGCAGCAACGGTTTTTGACTGCGGTGGATTCTCTGGCGGAGCTGCGGGCCGGCGCTCTGGGCGCGCTCAACGTCGTTGTCGATCCGCGCGTGCTGGACAAGGCGCCGGCGATCCCGCCGGGGATCTTCGGCTGACCGGCCGGGTGCGGACAGCCCTGGAAAGCATTCGGCTGCAACACCTTCCGACCTACATGCGATCGAGCGTATGGAATCCGGGGTCCCCGAACCAATGGGCGTCCAGGTCTGCCTGGGCCTTAGCAACGTCGGCCGGGACGGAGCCGTCGCGGTTCGCGATCTCCAGCAGCCCGTAGTACGCCCAGCCGTTTCCGGGGAAAGTCCCTGTCGGGATTTCGCCGGCAGGGGTGCCCGGGGGTCCGTTCAGGCTTTCCAACAGCGCATTCTTGGCATCGGTCAGGTGTGTACTGCGACGCGTCGGGTCAGCGTCCGCCCACCGGATCAGGATCGAGGCCAGCGTCTGGCGTACGGGGTAGGGCCACATGGGAGGCTCCTCATATTGCTTCTTGTGCACTGCGTCCTGGATTTTGCGAGCGGCATCCGCGTTGTCAAACGCCGCGGCCCAGTTGCTGTTCAAGGCCGCCTCCTGCGCATGTCCCAGATCATCGAGGACCGCGGCCAGACACACTTCGATTTTCGGGAGTTTGCGGTTGAGATCGCAGTTCGGGTTCCCGCGTTTTACGTCGTCGGGCGCCTTGTCGCGATAGCTGGCGACGTCGGCACCGAGTTTGTCAACCAACCGCTTAGCATTAGCCTTGTTTTTATCCCAGATCTCCGCCATCAGTAGCGTGAAATCGTACGCAAGGTTTGCGAGCGGCTGCTTTGTGTCAGTGTCCGGTTGCGGGAATTTGCGGATATCCGCCGTACTGGAGAAATTCACCTTTGTGAGATAGTAGGCGGCCGTGTATTCGTCCGCACGCATTCCGCTTGCCTTATCCGGCAGCGACTGCAGTAGCTTATCCGCATAACGGGTGAGATCGTGTTCTTGGTCGTCGCCACTCAACGCCGCGGCGGCGATTATGAAATGGATATTGTGGGGGTAATATCCGTACCTATAACGGTCGCCGTCCGGACGATACAGATTCGGCTCAACCGCGAAATACCTCTCGTCTACGTCGACCGCTTCTTTGTTGGCCCTAATCGCATTTCGTAGGTCTCCCATGCGGAAGTAGATGTGCGACGGCATGTGGACCAGGTGGCCTGCATTCGGTGCGAGGGAGGCCAACATGTCCGCGTAGCGTTTGGCCGCGTCTGGTGTGGGCGATTGCTCCATCAGATGGATATACCAATGGATCGGCCCCTCGTTTTGCGGGTATTGGACAAATTTCAAAGCTCTCACGAGTTGGTTCTTCGTCTCCGTGATCGCCGCGAAATAGTCAGCGACCGGATTTCCCTGCTTGTCCCAATAATTCCATATCGTCAGGTTCATGGCCGCGTCGGCGAAAAGCGCGATGACGTTGGGATCATCACTGCCGAACTCTTTCAGCACCGTTTCCATTCCGTTATAGTAGGCTTCGTTGCGGATCCCCTGGCATTTCCTCTCTTCCTTCTTATCTTTCGTGGGATTGCAATTCTGATACCGTCCGAACAAAGCCCGAATAATCTCCCAGTCTTCCGGATTCGGATTGGCGTCGATGGCGCGGTGGAGCGCACTATTCGCCGCCTCCCGGTCGTCTTCTGATTGCGTCCCCATATTGAGGTCCACTCCGAGCACGAGTGCTTGCGCCCAGTAGCATGCCGAGCAAGGAATTCCGCTGTCCTCGGCCTCGCGAGCCGCTTCGCGGAATGCTCGGTAGGATTCACGGTTGTTGAAAGCGAAGTAAAATCGCAGGCCCTGGTCGAAATAATCCTGCGCCCATGGCACATGCCAATGCGCGCTTCCGATGGCGGGATACAGCGGCGGCGGCACAGGATCGTTCTTGGTGAGGTAAACCAAGGGACAGGGCCGGGTCGGCATAGCCATGCCGTCCATACCCTGTCCGGCGCTCGACTCTTCGGACGTGTCCGGACAGTTGTCTGCCGGCGGACAAGGCGGGCCGCATGCAGCAACGGTGAAAACGAGAATAATCGTCACTGCCGACAATCCGATCCGGAAAAAATTGAACATGATTTCCCTCGTACCATGTCGGCAAACTCATTTGGGACGAACGGCATTTTATTCTGCGCCGAGTCACGGCGCAGCGCGGCGTTATGACGAAACCGCTTGGCGGAATCGGGCCGTTGCCTAGTTGCTTGGCCCGCCGTATTGCCACACCAGGCTGTGACTGCCGGTCATCGTCGGGTTGCACCACATCTGGCGGCCATTGGCGTCCTGGGTGGTGGCGTGCAACAGCGTGCACGCATCACCGGGCGAGGGCGCGTCGGCGTTCGCGAGAGGAACCGCGGCACCGGCGCAGACAGCAGCAATCATCGCTACGACGAGCAACCGCAGTTTGCGCATGATGTGACGGTAACGCCCCAACGCGCCGGCGGGCAAAGTTTCGCGGATAGTTCAGCGAATCGCAGGTACGCGCGCTCTAATCTGACGTCCATGGGATTGTTCAAGCCGGAGATGCCGCAAATCGACATTGCCGAGTGGAGCAAGGGCACCCGCAGCGAAAAGATCCGCCCGATGGCCAGGCACTGGGCCGAGGTGGGCTTCGGTACGCCGGTGGTGATGCACCTGTTCTACGTCGTCAAGGTCGTGCTGTACGTCCTGGGCGCGTGGCTGTTCGCGGTGGCCACCACCGACGGCTTGGCCGGGGCCACCGACGTCCTCGGCTGGTACGCCGAGCCGATCGTGTTCCAGAAGGTGGTGCTCTACACCCTGCTGTTCGAGGTGATCGGGCTGGGCTGCGGCTTCGGGCCGTTGAACAACCGGTTCGTCCCGCCGATGGGCTCCGCGCTGTACTGGCTGCGTCCCGACACCATCCGGCTGCCACCGTGGCCGACGCGGGTCCCCTTCACCAAGGGCACCGCGCGCACTCTGCTGGACGTCGCGCTGTACGCGGGGCTGTTGCTGATGACATTCGGGACGCTGTTCGCCAACGGCACCGGCCCGGTGCCGGCGCTGGGCACCCACGTCGGGCTGCTGCCGATGTGGCGGATCTGGGTGATCCTGGTGATCCTCGCGATCCTGGGGTTGCGCGATAAGGTGATCTTTTTGGCCGCTCGCGGCGAGGTCTACGCGACGCTGGCGGTGACGTTCCTGTTCGGCGGTGTCGATATGATCGTCGCTGCCAAGCTGGTGTTCCTGGTGATTTGGATGGGCGCGGCGACCTCAAAGCTCAACAAGCACTTCCCGTTCGTGATGTCGACGATGATGTCCAACAACCCGCTGTTCCGGCCGCGGTTCATCAAGCGGATGTTCTTCGAGAAGTTCCCGGACGACCTGCGGCCCGGCCGGTTGTCGCGAATCTTTGCTCACATCAGCACTTTCGTGGAGATGTGCGTGCCCGTCGCACTGTTCGTCGCGCACGGCGGCTGGTGGACGGCGGTGCCGGCGGCGATCATGGTGATCTTCCACCTCGGGATCCTCACGGCGATCCCGATGGGCGTTCCGCTGGAGTGGAACGTGTTCATGATCGGCGGGGTGCTGGCGCTGTTCGTCGGCCATGCCAAGCTCGGCCTGACCGACTTGAAAAGCCCTGTGCTGGTGGGGGTTTTCATCGCGTTCGTCGCGGGAATAGTGATCGCCGGCAACCTGTTTCCGCGAAAGATCTCGTTTCTGCCCGGCATGCGCTACTACGCCGGCAACTGGGACACCACGCTGTGGTGCATCAAGCCGTCGGCGGATAAGAAGATCACCCACAACATCGTCTCGATAGCCAGCATGCCGGCGGCCCAGCTGGAGCGGTACTTCGGCAAGGAGCAGGCACAGCTCGGGATGTACCTCGGATATGCGTTCCGCGCCATGAACACTCACGGCAGGGCGCTGTTCACGCTGGCGCACCGGGCGATGGCGGGCCAGAACGAGGACGACTACGTCCTCACCGACGGCGAACGGATCTGCAGCACCGCCATCGGGTGGAACTTCGGCGACGGTCACATGCACAACGAGCAGCTAATCACCGCGATGCAGCAGCGTTGCGGCTTCTTGCCCGGCGAGGTGCGTGTGGTGCTACTCGACGCGCAGCCGATCCACAAGCAGACGCAGGCCTACCGCCTGGTGGACGCCGCGACCGGCGAATTCGAGCGCGGCACAGTCAAAGTCGCCGACATGGTGACCCGACAGCCCTGGGCCGACGATGTGCCGGTCCAGGTACTGTCGGAGGCCGCAGAAGAGCCGGCCGCCCCCGAGTAGCCCCAGCTCGCGACCGAAGCGAGGGTCGCTAGGCCCCCGCCCGAACTTCCTGCGCGGCCGCGACCATGTTCCGCAGCGATGCGGTCACCTCGTCGGTGTTGCGGGTCTTCAGGCCGCAGTCGGGGTTGACCCACAGCCGTTGCGCCGGAACAGCTTTCAAGGCAGCGCGCAGCGACGCGGCCATCTCCTCCGCGCTGGGCACCCGCGGCGAGTGGATGTCGTAGACGCCCGGGCCCACGCTGTTGGAGAAGCCGATCGCGTTCAGGTCGTCCAGCACCTCCATGTGCGAGCGGGCCGCCTCGATGGACGTGACGTCGGCATCCAGGTCGGCGATGGCCCCGATCACGTCGCCGAATTCCGAGTAGCACAGGTGGGTGTGGATTTGGGTCGAGTCCTCGACACCGGATGTGGCCAGGCGGAAAGACCCTACGGCCCAATGCAGATACTCCTGCTGGTCGGCGCGGCGCAGCGGCAGCAGCTCACGCAACGCGGGCTCGTCGACCTGGATCACCGCGATGCCGGCCGCCTGCAGGTCGACGGTCTCGTCGCGGATGGCCAGGGCCACCTGGTTGGCGGTGTCGGCCAATGGCTGGTCGTCGCGCACGAACGACCACGCCAGGATCGTGACCGGTCCGGTCAACATGCCCTTGACCGGCTTGTCGGTCAGCGACTGCGCGTATCGTGCCCACTGCACCGTCATCGGGTGCCGGCGGACGACGTCGCCGTAGAGGACCGGCGGCCGCACACAGCGGCTGCCGTAGGACTGCACCCAGCCGTTCTTGGTGGCGAAGAAGCCGTCCAGCTGTTCGGCGAAGTACTGCACCATGTCGTTGCGTTCCGGCTCGCCGTGCACCAGCACGTCGATCCCGAGGTCCTCCTGCAGCTTGATGACGTCGGCGATCTCCCGCTTCATCCGCCGGTCGTACTCGGCCTCGTCGATCTCACCGGCGACCAGCGCGGCGCGGGCCTTGCGGATCTCGGCGGTCTGCGGAAACGACCCGATCGTCGTGGTCGGCAGCGGGGGCAGGTGCAGGCGCTCGTCCTGGCTGACGCGGCGGCCGGCCGCGTCGCCGCGGTGCGTGCCGGAGGCGACGATCGAGGCGATGCGGGCCCGGACCTCGTCGTTGTGCAGCCGCGGGTCCTTGGTCCGGGAGGCGACGGCGGCGTTGGACGCCTCGATTTCGTCGGAGACCGCCTCACGACCCTCGCGCAGCGCGCGCGCGAGGACCGCGACCTCATGCACCTTTTCCGCGCCGAAAGCCAGCCAGCTGCGCAGCGCCTCGTCCAGGTCGGTCTCGGGCTCCAGCGAGTAGGGCACGTGCAGCGTCGAACACGACGTCGAGACCGCGACGTGGGCCACCGAACCCAGCAGGCTCGCCAGCTTGCCCAGCGCCGCCTGCAGGTCGGTGCGCCAGATGTTGCGCCCGTCGACCACGCCGGCCACCAGGGTCTTGCCGGCCAGCTCGGGCACCGCGGCGATCGCCGTGTGCCGGCCATAGACCAGGTCGACGCCGATCGCCTCGACGGGCGTGCGGGCCAGCCCCGCCAGGGAGTCGCCGGGGTCACCGAAGTAGGTGGCGACGTGGATGGCGGGCCGGTTGGCGAGCTTGCCCAGTGCGTTGTAGACCGCCTCGGCCAGTGCGGGGGCGTCGGGGGAGATGTCGGTCACCAGCGCGGGCTCGTCGATCTGCACCCACTGCGCGCCGTTGTCGGCCAGCAGGGACAACAGCTCGGAGTAGATCGGGACGAGCTCTTGCAATCGCTCGACCGGTGCGCCCGCGCCGTTCACGCCCTTGCTCAGCAGCAAAAAGGTAATCGGGCCGATGATGACCGGGCGCGCTGGAATGCCCTGCGCGAGAGCCTCTTTCAACTCGGAGAGCACCTTGTCCGGGTTCAGTGCGAACCTCGTCGCGGGCTCGATCTCGGGAACGATGTAGTGATAGTTGGTGTCGAACCACTTCGTCATCTCCAAGGGCGCGACATCCTTGTTGCCGCGCGCCGCGGCGAAGTAGCGGTCCAATTCGTCAGGAATCGCGGCCACCCGAGCGGGCAGCGCGCCGAGCATCACGGCGGTGTCCAACATTTGGTCGTAGTAGGAGAAGGTGTTCACCGGCACGGAGTCCAGGCCGGCGTCCGCCAGGGCAGCCCAGGTGTCGTGGCGCAGAGTCGCGGCCACGGATTCCAGGTCCGATCGGCTGGTCCGGCCGGCCCAGTAGCCCTCGGTGGCGCGCTTGAGTTCGCGTTTTGGGCCGATGCGCGGGGAACCAATAATGGTTGCGGTGAATGGTTTAGCGGTCACGAGCTGGTCCTTCTATTGACGGTATGGTCACCGCCCGCGGACACGCAGCCGACCCGATAAGCGGTGCACAAATACCGCAACGGCTTCGGCCGAACGCCCATTCCACGAGGCGATGAGCCACCGGGCGCGGCGCGCCCGGTACTGCTGGCAGGTCTTCGGACTCGCAGGCGCGCACTCCAGTGGTGCTCCTAATGGCCGTCGCTTCCCAGTCTGGTGACCAGTGCTTTTGACGGCGGTCGTTCCTGCTTACCGCTGCGGGACAGTCCCGGACTTGCACCGGGTTCCCTCTTGCGAAGCCTCCTAACACGCTTCGCTCGATGCCGGCGCCGCGTGAGCGGCGTCAGCAGACCAGTAGCGAGGTGGAGTTTACGTCAGCCTGCCAGCGCTTCGGCGATAGGGATGTCGCCGTTGTTGAAGTCGATGGTGCGGCCGCTGGTCGAGTCGTCCGCGAGCGCCGCGGCCACGACAAGCGCGACATCGGCACGCGACACGTTTCCCTTCCCTTCACCCAGCATGATGCGGCCCGTCGGGTCATCGAGCGTGAGCCGCCCGGGCCCGAGGATGGTCCACTTCAGGTCGCTGGTGCGCAGGTGCGCATCGGCGGCCGCCTTGGCTTCCGCATAGGGAAAGAACGAATCATCCTGCGGCACACCGTGATCCGGGCCCGCCCCGAAGTAGGACACCATCACGAACCGCCGCACGCCCGCCTGGGCGGCGGCATCGACGACGCGGATCGCCGCGTCGCGGTCGACGGCATAGGTCCGCGCCGGGTTGCCGCCGCCCGCCCCCGCGGAGAACACCACCGCGTCATGCCCGGCCAGCAGCTCGGCCAGCGCGTCGGTGTCGAGGCGCTCGATGTCGGCGACGAGGGGGCTCGCCCCGGTCGCGGCGACCTCGTCGGAGTGGTCGCGGTTACGGAAGACCGAACTGACCGCGTCGCCGCGCTCGCTCAGGATGCGCGCAACCTGCAAGGCGACCTTGCCGTGCCCGCCGATGATGACTACGCGTGCCATGTGTCCCGACGGTACGCGGAAATGTCAGAGCTTGACCTTCCCCATGATCAGGTCGATGATCGGCTTGCCCGCCGCCCAGGAGCCCGTCATCGACGCCATGGTGTGGCCGGAGTCCACCAGCAGGGTGATCCCGCTGACGCCGCAGGCGGCCTCGCTGTTGAGGAACGCCATCACGTCGCCCATCTGCTCGGGGGTGTGCACCTTGCAGCCGGTCTCGTCGCGGTAGTCCTGGGCGAAGGACAGCCACAGGTCCGCGTTGGCCTGGGCCAGCGGGGTGTCGGTGGGGCCCGGGCAGATCGCGTTGATGCGAATGCCCTTCTTCGCCAACGGGTAACCCTGCATGGCCACGTACTGGTTGATGATCTTCTTGCTGGTGCCGTAGTGGATGATGCCCTCGGCCTCGTGGGCCTCCGACCAGGCCACCGCCGCGGCGAAGTCCGGTGTCGCCAGGAACTCGTTAATCAACTCCAAATCGTTTTCCCAGCCCATGCCGGCGACCGAGGAGATGAAGCAGATCGCCGAGCCGTTCGGGAGTTGGTCCTTTTCCAGCAACCGGTCGATGAGGTGGCGGTGACCGATGAAGTTGATCTTCAGCAGGTCGGTCGTCCCGTCGGCCACCCCGGCCGCGGAGAACACGGCGTGGATTGGCCCGCTGATCTGCTCGAGGGCGGCGTCGATCGAGGCCGGGTCGCGCAGGTCGACCTGCACCGCCTGGGCGACGTCGTAATCCACCGGCGCGTAGTCCAGCACGATGACTTCGGCGCCGAGTTCGGCGGCCGATTTGGCGGCCGCCGCGCCCATGCCGGTCGCACCGCCGACAACCAGTGCGCGCTTACCGTCGTAGCGCAACCGATCGACAATAGACATGGAAATCCCCTTCTCAACCAACGCCAATGAGGTTCTACTGGCCCAACTGTATGGGTAACAGTTTTTTGGTTCAATACCGGGTTCTGTTTGCGAGATCTCAGCCGTCACGGACCGCGGCGCCGCGCAGCACGGTGTCGCGCACATGGATCAGCGCCGCGCGTTTGCCGACGGCGCGCAGGATGTTCTCCGGTATCCACTGCAGCCCGATGACGCAGCGCGCCAGCATCGCGGTCGATGGCGCGCCGATCTGGATCTCGCCCGACCGGATCCCTTCGGCGAGAAGCGATTTCATCTGACGCAGCCGGGTGGGGTACGACCAGCCCGGGTTGGCGGTCGGCGGTGACTGCCGCATCCAGGCGAGCTGGATTCGGAACTCGTCGGAGAACTGATCCAGGGCGTTGACGTTGACCCAGCTCAGTGCGTCCAGTTTCTGCGCGGGTGTCGCGTCGGTGCGCAGCACGCCGACCCAGCCGGCCTCGACCTTGCGGCCGAAGGACCGCATGATCGAGTCGAGAAGCTCGTCCTTGGATCCGATGACCCGATAGACGGTGCCGGTCCCCAGGCCCGCCGCCGCCGCGATATCCCGGATGGTGGTGGCCTCATAGCCCTTGCGGCCGAACTCTGCGCGGGCCACCGCGCGGACGTGCGCGGCCTTGTCGCGGGCATCGGCCTCGTTGTCGTCGGCCCAGGTCTTGACGACCTCGGTCGCGGCCGCCAACGCCTCGGACCGGTCCAACGCCGCGTCGGTGGCCGGCTGAGCGGCCAACCCCTGCAAGATGATCCGGCACAGCAGCCCGGCCACCTGGTCGGTCGGCGAGTTGTGCCGCATGACGTCGAGCCCGACCTGCATCATGGTCTGGCAGATCCGGTCGGCCAGGGTGGGCAGGTCCAGGTCGGGTTTGATGTATCCACTCCAGCGGCCGGCACGCAGCGTCTGCAGCATGGCTTCCTGGATCGCGACGGGCTGCTGCCGGGTCAGCTTGATGAGCTGGGGGTCGGCGCTCGGCCCTTCGTAGAACGACATCTGCAGGGCGGCGCGGTGCTGCACCGCGGATCTGGCGATCGTCGAACCCAACTCGATGATCTTCTCCGAGACGGGGCGGTCGTCGGGTTCGTCCAGCCTCGCCTGGGCTTCCAGGCCGATGCGATTCAGGTCGTCCTGGTAGCGGCGGATCAGCTCGATGAGGATCGCTTCTTTGGACTCGAAGTGGTGATACAGGCTGCCGGGGAGAATGCCTGCCGCGTCGGCGATTTCCTGCAGCGAGGTACGCAGGCCCGACGAGGCGATCAGGGAGGCCGCGGTCTGCAGGATCTCGGTCCGACGCGTCCCGTCGTCCGCGCCGCCGGCCGTCGACCGTCGGCCCTCGGCCAGGGCATCGGCTTTGGCCATGGCTAGCCAGTCCTCCCAGCGCCGGAAATACCTCGAACCAAATCTTTGGTAAAGGCTATCAAACCGCCCCCGCAGAAAGGCGCTGCTTACCGCCGTGATCTGCCCATCCTATAGCGGCGGTCCATCCCAACGGTCCAGCGCGACCACCTCCTCGACGGGCTTTCGGAGCGCCGGCCGGAAGGTATGCCCGGCGCGTAGCCGTCCTACCGGCAGCAGGCAGCCCTGGACATAGGTGTCCGGGATGCCCAGCAGCTGGCGGACTTCGGCTTCGTACTGCAGGTGCAGCGTGGTGATGCAGGTGCCGTAGCCGCGGGTGTGCAGGGCCAGCTGAAAGTTCCACACCGGCGGGAAGATCGAGCCGTACAGCGTCGCCAGGTGAAACGATTCGTCCCCGTCGATGCGTGGCAAATAGGCCTCGTAGCACGGGATTACCAGCAGGGGCACCTTCGCCATGTTGACGACCAGCCACTCCGTCGACGACATCAGGCGGGTTGCCGCGGTGCCGGGCGGCATCTTGTCGGCGAATAGCTCGCCGCCCACCCGCAGCAGGTAGGCCTTGCGGTACAGCTCGGCGATCTCGGCCCGCACCGCAGGGTCGGCGACGACCAGCCACCGCCAGTTCTGCTGATTCGACCCGTTGGCGGCCTGCAGCCCGACGCGCAGGCACTCCCGGATATCGGCGAGTTCGACCGAGGCGTCCAGATCGAGTGTCTTGCGTGCCGAGCGGGTGTTGTTGAGCAGGTAATCAGCGTCCATCATCGGTTGGCCCTCGCCGTCAAGTGCTTACCGAGTTCGGTGAGGTAACGATCGGGTCCGCCGAGCAGAGCGCTCCAGCTCAGCAGGCGCTTGAGGTAGAGATGAGCGTCGTGTTCCCAGGTGTAGCCGATGCCGCCGAACACCTGAATGGCGGTGTCGCCCACCGTGGCCAGCCGCCCGGCGAACGCCTTTGCGCGCACCGCCGCCAGGTGCCTGTCCTCGGCGGGCAGGTCGGCATCTGCCGCCCACAGCGCGTGGATCACGCCGCTGCGAGCCATCTCGACGGTCTCATACATGTCCACGCACATGTGCTGGACCGCCTGAAACGAGCCGATCAGCTGGCCGAATTGTTGTCTGGCTTTGGCGTATTCGACTGCGAGGTCCATGACCGCCCGCGCCGCGCCGAGCGCGTCGGCGGCGGCGGCGATCAGAAAGTCGTCAACCACCGCCGTCACGGCCTCCGACGAAGCCGCGGCCAGCCGCTGGGCGGGTACGGAGTCCAGCGCGACGCGAAACTCCTTGCGCGTCTGATCGATACCGCGTTCGGGCGTTAGCGATAGACCGGGCGCATCGGCCTGCACGGCGAAAAGCCCGGTGCCTTCGGCATCTTCGGCGAGGATCAGCAAGACGTCGGCGGCTGCGGCGTCGGGTACTGCGCCGATCTCCCCGCGCAGCACGGTCCCGTCGGACACCACCGAGGAATTCCCCCCATCCAAGAAGCCGACGGTGGCGATCGTCGTCCCTTCGGCTATCCCGGCCAACAGCTTGGGCGACGCGGCGCCAAGGCGGGTCAGCGCGCGGGGGGCGGCGACCGCGGTCGACAACCACGGCCCGGGATGCAGTGCGGCGCCAAGTTCTTCGGCGATGACGCCGGCCTCGACCATCGTCATGCCGGCGCCGCCATGGTCTTCGGGCACCAGCAGGCCGGTGGTGCCGAGGTCGGCGAGGCCACGCCACACCGCTTCGGTGGTGCCGGTGGCATCGTCGAGCAACGGGCGCACGTGGCCCGAAATCGGCGCCTTCTCAGCGAGGAAGCGCCGGGTGGTGTCGCGCAGCGCCACTTGTTCTTCGGTGAGTTCGAGGTTCATTTTCGAGGCAACCCCAATACGCGCTGCGCGGTGATGTTCTTGTTGATCTGGGTCGTGCCGCCCGCGATGGTCAGCGAGCGCGACGTGAGGCGGTAGTTGGCCCACACCGCGCCAGCACCACGGTCACCCAGCACGTCGAAGGCCAAAGCCGCCAGTTCTTGCCCGATTTCACCCCACACGGTCTTGGCCAGGCTGGCCGACCCGAATGGATCACCCCCGTGCAGAGTCGCCGAGATCGATCGCTGGCACAGGACTTCGAGATACTTTATGCGAACGGCGATTTCACCAAGGCGGCGCAGCGTCACGGGATCGTCGAGCAGACCGGCGTCGGCGGCGGCGAAGTCATCCACCAGCTCTTCGAGCCGCACCTGCATCTCGGCGTACAACCGGGCGGCGCCGGCACGCTCGTGGCTGAGCGTGGTGGTGGCCACCCCCCAGCCGCCGTTCAGCGGACCCAGCAACGCGCTGGCCGGCACCCGGGCGTCGTGAAAGAACACCTCGGCGAAATCGGCGTCGCCGTTCAGCGTGACCAACGGGCGAACCTCGATGCCGGGCAGCTTCATGTCGACGATCAGGCAGGAAATCCCCTGGTGCTTGGGAGCATCGGGGTCGGTGCGCACATACAGCTGACACCAGTCGGCGCGGTGCCCGAGCGAGGTCCAGATCTTCTGGCCGTTGACGACGAACTCGTCCCCGTCCCGCACCGCTTTCGTGCGCAGTGAGGCGAGATCAGATCCCGCCTCCGGCTCCGACATCCCCTGGCACCAGATGTCGTCGGCGCGCATCATGCGGGGCAGCAGCGTCTTCTTCTGGTCTTCGGTGCCGTACTGCATGATCGCGGGCGCGATGTTGTTCAGCCCAATCACGTTGAGCGGCATCGGCGCCCGAGCCCGGGTGGTTTCCTCGGTGTAGACCAGCTGCTCGAGGACCGTCGCGCCGCGGCCGCCGTAATCGCGGGGCCAGGACACCGCCGCCCATCCCGCGTCCGCCATCGTCCGGTTCCAGCCGCGCAGCGTTTCGAACGCCGCGTCGTCGCGGCCGGCGGGTCGGCGGGCGGCGATGAGCTCATCGGTCAGGTTCGCGGACAGCCAGTCGCGCAGCTCGGCGCGGAACTGTTCCACTTCCGCTGGATAGGAGAAGTCCACTGTTCTTTCTTACAGTCCGCGCTGGGGTTCCGGGAATGCTACCTCCGCATTGCCGGGCATCGCGCTGATGCCGCGTCGCTCGCACACTTCCAGCACCTCGTCGACGATCGAGGTAGGCACAATGAACCTTTCGGTCGCGGAGATCTGCTCGAGATGCGCCGCGATGTCCTCGGCGGTCGGTTGGCTCGCACCGTCCTCCAGCTCCGCCAGCCAGCCCTCGCTCAGGCCGACGAACACGCGAGCATAGCGCCCGGCGGACGCGGAATAGTTCCGATGCGTGAACGTGCAGGCGGTGCTGGCGAGGAAGGTCACCAGGGGCACGACGAGTTCGGGGCGGATCGCCCGCATGAAGCCCGATTCGGCCAGGAACTTCTCGTCCCCGACGGTTTCGGTGACCATGCGCGAGAAGCCGGTAGGCATAACCGAATTGGCGAGGATGCCGTGCGCCTCACCCTCGATCGCGATCACGTTCGTCAGGCCCACCAGGCCGGCCTTGGCCGCGGCGTAATGCGCCTCCATCGGCTGACCGAAGATCCCGGCCGACGATGAGATGAACACGAACCTGCCGCCGCCGTTGTTCTTCATCACGCGAAACGCCGGCTGCGCCAGGTAAAAGCCGCCATCGAGATGGACCCGCAGCATCCGGGCCCACGCGTCCGCCGAGAGGTCTTCGAACGGCACGCTGCCGAAGATGCCCGCGTTGCTGACCACGGCGTCGAGCCGACCGAAGGCGTCCAGCGCGGCGTCGACGATCGCCTGGCCGCCGGCCAGGCTGTCGACCGAGTCATACGAGGCCACCGCCGTGCCGCCGGCCCTGGTGATCTCGTCGACCACGTCGTCGGCGACGCGGGAGTCGGAACCATCGCCGGCCATCGAGCCACCCAAATCGTTGACCACCACCGCGGCACCGCGGCGGGCCAGGTCGAGCGCGTACAGCCGCCCGAGACCCCGGCCGGCCCCGGTGACGACGGCCACCCGGTCGGTGAAGTCAATCATGCTGTCCCCCTTAGCGATTGACCGCCCGCGCCGCCGTGAACGGGCGGTCGTACGAGGGGTCAGTCGGGCCGTGGTGCGGGGTGCGCGCGCCCGCGACGGCGGCGATGGCTTCGTCGGTGAGCAGCGACTGCGATTCGTCCATGAATTCGACCAGGCAGACCCGGTCGACGATCGCCCACCGTCCGTCGCGGCGCTCCAGGCGATCGATGTAGCGACCGCCGGAAATCGTCAGGTGATTCGCCGGTTCGCGGTCGGTCCCGACGAACAGGTAGTAGGTCTCGGCGTGCGCCTCGTCGCCATCGATGTCGACCGTGTGGTTCAGCAGATAGTGCTGGTATCGCGTCTGCGTGCTGTGATACGCCAGCGCCCAATCGATGAAATCGTCGACGACGCCCACGAATCCGACGTGGTCATCGACGGCGCCGTCATGGTAGGCCGAGCGCAGCAGCGCGCGGTCCTGCCGGTCGATCCCGCGCGCGTAGCGCTGCATGCAGTCCCAGATCTCCGAACGGTCGGTCAGCAGCCTGACCTGGTTTCTGAGCTCCTCGTCGTCCACGCTGTCCCCGATCCGATTGACCCCGGCCGAACCGGACTCTACGGTGGAACAGATATTTGGTCAACGAAGGCGGGGCGTTCGTTTGCAATCTCTGGGCATGCTCGCCTCCGCGCTGGCGGGCCGGGCCGTCGCCGTTGCCGAACTGCCGGCGGGCGAGCCGTCATGGACCGACGGTCAGACGATCTACGTCGACGGCTCGGTCGCGGGGCGACTCCCGGCCATCGCGGTGCAGGCGTCGCTGATCGCCGCCGGCAGCCTTAAGCCCGACGTCGTGCGCCCGCTGGTCCGCCACCCGCGGCTGGCCAGGCGTTATCTGGCGATCGAGGGTCACCGGGCGCTGGTCAGCAACGCGCACCTGCTCCCGGGCAGCCTCGCGTCGATGGGCGACCCCGACATCGCGCGCCGCAGCGGCTCGCCCACCGAGTCGCTGAGCATCGCGACCGGGCGGGACCCGATTGGCGACCCGGCGCCCGGTTTCGGCGTGATCCGGGCGGCAAAGGTGCTGGCCGCGTGCGCGCGGGTGGCCGAACAGCACGATGAGGTGCAACATGTCCCGGCCAAACGCGGCGACAAGGAACTCGAGGAGTTGGACGACACGCAGGTCGACGACTCCGACGATCCCGACTTGTTCAGCAGCCCGGTCGGCGGGGGCGGCTTCATCGGCAAGTGGTTGAAGAAGCTGCTGTCGTCACAGCGCAAGACCGGCAGCGGCGGCGGCCCACCCGGCGCGGACAGCCCGACGCATCGCACCAACTCGTCGAAGCGTGGACTGCATGCGGTGTCGTCGCTGGCCTCGACGCCGGGCGAGGATATCAACGATCACGAGGTCGCCGCGGACGGCGTGAAATACCCGGAGTGGGACGTCACCCGCAAGGCGTACCGGCCCGCGTGGTGCACCGTGCGCGAGGTCGAGCCGACGATCAAGGTGACGGCCACGCAGGCGATCGACGGCGCGATCGGGGTGCGACGCCCGCTGTCCCGGCTCGGTATGGGTCTGCACCGCCGGCACCGGCAGTCGCAGGGCGACGACATCGACATCGACGCGGCCGTGGAAGCCCGCGTCGAAGTACGGGCCGGATCGGTGCCCGACGAGGCGGTGTACCTGGACAGCCTGCGGCGCCGACGTGACCTGTCGGTGCTGCTCCTGCTCGATGTGTCGGGGTCGACGGCGGAGCCCGGCACGGTCGGGCGGACGGTGCACGAACAACAGCGCGCGGCGGTGGCCAACCTGACCGTCGCGCTGCACGACCTCGGCGACCGGGTCTCGCTCTACGCGTATTACTCGCAGGGTCGGGGGGCGGTCAGCATGGTGCCCGTCAAACGGTTCGACGATCACCTCGACGCCCGAATCATGCGACGGCTCAACAGCTTAGAGCCCGGAGCGTATTCCCGCCTCGGCGCGGCGATCCGCCACGGCTCGGCGGTCTTAGAGGCGCGCGGGGGTACGTCGCGGCGGCTGTTGGTGGTGCTGTCCGACGGGCTGGCCTACGACCACGGCTACGAGAGGCCCTACGGGGCCGCGGACGCGCGTCGCGCGTTGGTCGAGGCCCGCCGCCGGGGCACCGGCTGCGTGTGCCTGACCATTGGAGCGGGGGCCTCCGAAAGCGAGCGGCGCTCGCTGCGCGCGGTGTTCGGCAGCACCGCGCACGCGACGATCGCGCGCCCCGATCAGCTGGCCGGCGTGATCGGGCCGCTGTTCCGGTCCGCGCTGCGTTCGGTCGAGGTGCGCCGGAGGGTGTCATGAAGATTGAAACAAACATCTGTTCCGGGTTAGGCTCGGAACACCGCAGTGCGGCGGACGGCAGAAGGGACGCTATGGCCAACGAGTCCGGGATCGCTTACCGGAACGGCGCCCCGTCCGAGGCGGACGGGGAAGGTTCGGAGAAAGACACAGTGCGGCCCTACTACCAGGCGATCGGCAACGAAGAGGCCATCTTCAAGGCGGCCTACCGGCAGGGCCTGGCGCTGGTCCTGAAGGGTCCCACCGGGTGCGGCAAGACCCGGTTCGTCGAGGCGATGGCGCATGACCTGGGCCGGCCGCTGATCACCGTGGCCTGCCATGACGACCTCACCACCGCGGACCTGGTCGGCCGCTATCTGCTGCGCGGCGACGAGACGGTGTGGGTGGACGGCCCGCTGACCCGGGCGGTGCGCGAGGGCGCGATCTGCTACCTGGACGAGGTGGTCGAGGCCCGGCAGGACACCACGGTGGTGCTGCATCCGCTCGCCGACCACCGCCGCCAGCTGCCCATCGAGCGTCTCGGCGTCACGCTGGACGCCGCGCCAGGATTCGGCCTGGTGGTGTCGTACAACCCGGGCTATCAAAGCGTGCTGAAGGATCTCAAGGATTCGACGCGCCAGCGGATGGTCGCCATCGAATTCGGTTTCCCGGCAGCCGATGTCGAGGAGGGGATCGTCGCGCACGAGGCGGGCGTAAACGGGTCCACCGCGGCCGAATTGGTGCGCTTCGGCCAGGCCATCCGCCGCCTGGAAACCGGCGGTTTACGCGAGGTCGCGTCGACCCGCGTGCTCATCGCCGCGGGCCGGCTGATCGCGGAGGGGCTGTCCGCGCCGGAGGCGGCGCGCGCGGCGATCGCGGGCCCGCTCACCGACGATTCGGCCGTGGGCAGGGGCCTCAACGAGATGATCGACGTCTATCTGGGCGGGGGATCGGGCGCTTGACACTGCGATCCCGCCGCGGCGCGCAGAACAAATCTTAGGTTACTACCCAGGAGGTCGGATGTCCTACGAGAGCACCGCTGAGCCCATCAAGGTCGGCTACCTGATGGACTTCACGCTGCCACCCGGGTTCCCCGAGGAGCTGCGCGCCTCGTTCACCCAGACTTTCGACCTGGTCTTCGACGAGGCCGTCGAACAGGGTGTGCTCGATCGGCCGGTGCGGATGATCTACCGCGAGGTGGAGGGTTTGCCCAAGGGGTCGGTCAAGTCGGTCATCGACGCCTACGGCGAACTCGTCGACGAAGGCTGCCTGGTGGTGTTCGGGCCGCACATCACCGACAACTGCGTGCCCACCCGCGAAGCGATCGAGGAGCGGTTCAAGGTCCCGGCCATCAGTGTCACCGGCACCGACGACTGGTTGGGCGAGTGGACCTTCTCCTTCCCGCAGGGATCGATGACCGACGAGCCGATCTTCATCGCGGACCTGCTCGGCAAGCGGGGACTCACCGAGATCGGCGTCCTGATGGAGCAGAGCCTCATCGGGCAGAGTTACCTGAAGAATCTGCGAAGTGCGTGCCAGCGCAAGGGGATTCGGATCGTCGCCGAAGTGGCGGTCGCGCAGACCGCGCAGGACATCAACGGAGCCGTGCGCACCCTGCACGACGCCAAGGCCGAAGCGATCGTCCACCTGGGCTTCGGCTTCGGGATCGTCTTCATCAACCCGGCCTTGGAAGCCGTCGACTGGGACCCACCGAGATTCAGCACCACGGCATGGCAGAACGCCTGGGTGAACCCGATCATGTGGAACGCCTTCATGGGCTGGACCGGGGTCGATCAGTACGACGAAGCAAACCAGATCGGCCAGGACTTCCTCGACCGCTACGCCAAGAAATACAACGGCAGCCGCCCCGAATATTGCGTCTCGGTAGTCAACCGCGACGTCGCGGCCACGCTCGTGCGTGCGTTTTCCGACTCGCATCCGCTCAGCCCGCGCGGCGTCAAGGAGGCGCTGGAGCGGGTCAAGATGATGCCCGCCGCGTCCGGCGCTCCCGGCACCCGGGTGTCCTTCGGCAAGTGGACCCGCCGCGCCTGGATGGGCGCCGGCTATTTGGTGGCCCGGACCCTCGATGCCGACGGCGTCAACTCGCATCTGGTCGATCGTTTCGGAGAGGAAGGCTGAGATGTCCACCGAGCAATCCGCACCGCTACAAGCCGACGAGAAACCCACACCGCCGGGCGCAACCAAGAAGCGCGGCTGGGGCGGCTGGATAGCCGGGGCTGCCCTGGCGGCGTTCGCGCTGTTCTTCATCGCGAATTGTCGTGTGGCCCTGGATCCGCGCGTCGCCAACCCGAACGTGGTAGGCCGGCCGCGCCCGGTGAAGTTCCTCTTTGGCCTGGACTACATCACGTTCCTGCACATCTCCACGTGCATCATGCTGCTGGTGCTGCTGGTGGTGTTCATCAGCGGCTGGCGGCGCAATCCGGGCAGCCCGGTGATGCTGATGTTTTTGTGCACCACGCTGATCGTGTGGCAGGACCCGATCATGAATTGGTCGCCGTTCGCCGTCTACAACCCCGACCTCATCCACTGGCCCGAGTCGTGGCCGCTGGTGTCCATCTCGCCGACCGTCGAACCGTTCGTCGTATTGGGTTACGTGACTTTCTATTTCGGCCCTTATTTCCCGGCGATCTGGATCCTGCGCAAGCTGCAGGCCAAATACGGACCCGACGCCTTCGTGTCGCGGCACCCGCTGGTGAGCCTGGGCTTGTTGACGTGCGTGATCGGTTTCATCTTCGACGCGTGGCTGGAGATCCAGCTCGTGCACGCCGGCATGTACATCTACTCCCAGGTCATTCCGTGGGGCTCGGTATTCACCGGCACCACATTCCAATTCCCGCTGATCTGGGAGTCGTTCTCGGTGACCTTCGTGATGGTGCCGGCGGCGATCCTGTGCTACCGCGACGACACCGGTAAATCGGTCGCCGAGAAGCTGGCCGCGAAGGCGAAGATGTTCCCGAGCCGCCCCGTGCTCGGCACCTTCCTGGTGATGTTCGCCATCATCAACATCTCCTACTTCGCCTACGGCGCCTGGTTCTGGGCCATCAAGGCCAGCCACGCGGCGACTTCGGTGGCCTGCCCGTGGCCCTATCCGGAGGCCAAAGTCTATGATCCACAAGGCTTTTACGAGAAGGCCGGCGCACAGGGCCCGTTCTCGGTCGGCATCTGGTCGACCTGGGCCAGCGGGGAGCCCAACGGGCGGCCGCACGTCGACCCACCGCCGCCGGGTCAGGGACCCTGTGCGAGCAAGAATGGCTGAGCCGCGCGCCGTCGTCATCACCGGCGCGTCCCGCGGCCTGGGGTCCGCCTCGGCGGTCCGCCTCTACCGCGAAGGCTGGCGGGTGGTCGCCGCGATGCGCACCCCCGAGAAGGGCCTGCCGCTGCTGCGGCAAGCGGTCCGGGCCGCCGATGACGATGATCGGCTGATCGGGGTCCAGCTCGACCTGTTGGACATCGGGTCGATCTCCGCGGCGGCCAAGGCGATCGAGGAGGCCGTCGGCGCCCCGTACGCCATCGTGCACAACGCCGGGATCTCCGCCGCCGGGATGGTGGAGGAGGCGGATACGACGTTGTGGCAGAACATGTTTACCACCAGCGTCATCGGTCCGGTGGAACTGACCAAGGCCCTGTTGCCGTCCATGCGGGCGGCGGGCGAGGGCCGCATCGTGCTGGTCTCCAGCGCCAACGGGGTGCGTGGTCAGCCGGGCACCGCACCCTATTCCGCGGCCAAAGGCGCGCTGGAGCGCTGGGGCGAGTCGATGGCGGGCGAGATCGCGCCGTTCGGTCTCGGGGTCAGCATCCTGGTGACCGGCATGTACGACACCGAGATCATCACCGATGCCGGCACCACCGACGACCGCAATTTCGACGGGCCCTATGCCCGGATCCACCAGACGATGAACAGCCGCGGCCGGTTCGCGGTCGGCCTCGCTCGTGCGCCCGAGCGGTTCACCGACGGATTGGTCAGGGCGCTCGCGGACACCGCGGCGTTTCGGCGCCGAGGGGTGGGCCCGGATGCGTCGATGCTGTTGGTGGCCAATCGGATTCTGCCGCCGACCGGGATGCATCACATGTCGCGGGTCGCGCTGGGCATACCGCGCTTTGGCACGATGCGGGACGGGGCATGGCCACTGACGACGGCGCAAAAGGCGATGGTCCTTGCCGCGCGGGTGATTCCGCAGCCGGTGTTACAGCGCTTGGCGGCTCGCCGCAACAAGAAGGGGTAGCAGTAATGGAACAGCTTTTCGACGACCTGGAGGACTTCGGCGCGTTCGACGAAGCCATCTCCGGTGACGTGCGTGACCCGTACACCGAGCTGGCGCGGCTGCGCCGGGAGGAACCGGTGCAGCGGCTCGAGACCTCGGGAGCGCTGCCGCACGAGGAATCCCTGCCGATGTTCATCGTGTATCGCCACGAGGACATCCAGCAGATGCTGCGCGACAACGAGACGTTTTCCTCCTCCGCTGTCATCGCCGCGTTCGGCCCCGTGCTGGGCGAAGGGGTCATGCTCGGCATGGACGAGCCGATCCACGGCCGGTTGCGGTCATTGGTGTCGAAGGCGTTCTCGCAGAAGTCATTAGCGCGCTGGCAGGACGAATTGGTCGGCCGCGTGGCGAACGGCTTGATCGACAAGTTCGCGCCCAACGGCAAGGCGGATCTGGTCAAGGAATTCACCTTCGACTACCCGAGCCAGATCATCGCGGGGCTGCTGGGTTTGCCGGAAGAGGACTATCCGCAATTCCAGCGCTGGTCGATCTCGCTGCTGAGCTGGCTGATGAACCCCGAACGCGGGCTTGCCGCCTCGGCAGCCCTGTGCGACTACTTCGCGCCCATCCTCGAGGCCCGCCGGGCCGAACCGAAGGACGACCTGATCAGCGCGCTGGCCGCGGCCGAGATCGACGGGGAAAAGCTCGCCGACGAGGAGATCTTCTCGTTCCTGCGACTGCTGCTGCCCGCCGGCGTCGAGACGACCTACCGGTCGCTGGGCAGCCTGCTGTTGGCGCTGCTGTCGGATCCGGCGCAGCTGGACGCCATCCGCGCGGACCGGTCGCTGCTGCCCCAGGCTATCGAGGAGGGCGTGCGGTGGGAATCACCGCTGTTGACCATCACCCGGGTGGCGACGCGCGACACCGAACTCGGCGGCGTGGCGATACCGGCCGGCGCGACCGTGATGCCGATGCTTGGTTCGGCGAACCGCCAAGAAGATCGCTATCCCGATCCGGACAAGTTCGACATCCATCGGGAGGCCCGGGCGCATCTGGGCTGGGGGCACGGTGTGCACGTCTGCCTCGGCATGCATCTGGCCCGGCTGGAAATGCGCACCGCGATCAACCTGCTGCTGGATCGGCTGCCGAATCTGCGGCTGGATCCCGACGCCGACGACCCACACATCCGCGGGCAGGTTTTCCGGTCCCCGACCGCGGTGCCGGTGCTGTTCGACGCCCAGTGAACACGGGAGCTTGCTAATCGGCTAGTTTGAGGATGGCCTGTCCACGTCCCGGCGCTCTGAGCAGCGCCTCGTCAAAAGAGAGCTGAACAGATATGGCTGACACTGTAAAGGTCCGGTTCGAGCCGAAGATGATGATCGACGGCAAGCTGGTCGATGGCCAGGCCGGCACCTTCACCAACATCAACCCGGCCACCGAGGAGCCGCTCGGCGAGGTCGCGGACGCGTCCAAGGAGGACATGCACCGGGCCATCGACGCCGCCCGGCGCGCCTTCGACGAGACCGACTGGTCGACCAACAAGGAGCTGCGCAAGCGTTGTCTGTTGCAGTTGCACGACGCGATCGTGTCCGAGATCGACGAGCTGCGCGAGGAGCTGATCCTCGAGGTCGGTTCGCCGCGGGCGATCACCTTCGGCCCCCAGCTGGACGCCCCGCTCGAAGACGGGCTGAAGTACCCGGCCCGGCTGATCGACGAGTACGCCTGGGAGACCGACCTGGGCGACAAGGTGATCAGCCTGACCGGCACGCTGACCACCCGCAAGGTGTGGCGCGAGCCCGTCGGCGTCGTCGGCGCCATCGTGCCGTGGAACTTCCCCTTCGAGGTCACCCTCAACAAGCTCGGCCAGGCCCTGGGCACCGGGAACACCGTCGTGCTCAAGCCCGCGCCCAACACCCCGTTCAACGCGACCCGGCTGGGCCGGCTGATCGCCGAGAAGACCGACATCCCGGCCGGCGTCGTCAACGTCGTCACCGCGTCGGATCACTTTGTGGGCGAAGAACTTACGTTGTCGCCGAAGGTCGACCTGATCTCGTTCACCGGCTCGACCGTGGTCGGCAAGCGGATCATGGAAAAGGGCGCGGCCACCATGAAGCGGCTGTTCCTGGAGCTGGGCGGCAAGTCGGCCACGATCGTGCTGGAGGACGCCGACTTCGGCACGGCCTGCATGGTGGGCATCGCGCCGTGCATGCACGCCGGTCAGGGTTGCGCCAACCCCACCCGGCTGCTGCTGCCGCGGTCCCGCTACGACGAGGGCGTGGAGATCCTGAAGAACATCTACGAGAACGTCACCTGCGCCGACCCCCAGGACCCGGGAACGCTGTGCGGGCCGGTGATTTCGCAACGCCAGTTCGACCGGGTGACGGGCTACATCAAGAAGGGTGTCGAGGAGGGTGCGACCGCGCTGGTCGGCGGCCCCGATGCGCCCACCGGTTTCGACAAGGGTTATTACATCCGGCCCACGCTGTTCACCAACGTCGACAACAAGATGACGATCGCGCAGGAGGAGATCTTCGGTCCGGTGCTGTCGGTCATCCCGTTCGAGGACGAGGAGGACGCGATCCGGATCGCCAACGACAGCGTGTACGGGTTGGCGGGCAACGTGTTTGCCGGCACGCTCGAGCGTGCGCTGTCGGTGACCCGCCGCATCAAGGCCGGCTTCATGGGTGTCAACGGCGGCGCGCCGTACGGCGCCGACACCCCGTTCGGCGGCTATAAGGAGAGCGGCGTGGGACGGCAGAACGGTGTCGCCGGCTTCGACCAGTACACCGAGATCAAGTCCGTCGCCTACCCCGCGGTCTAAGTCGCGAGTCGAGCAGGGACCATGGCCGCCACCTATGTCTTGGTGCACGGTGGCGGCCACGGCGGCTGGTGCTATCAACCGGTCGCGCGGCTGCTGCGCTCGGCCGGCCACGAGGTGTACGCGCCGTCGCTGACCGGACTGGGGGAGCGCGCACATCTGTTCGCCGCCGGCGTCGACTTGGACTGTCATATCACGGATATCGTCAACCTGTTGCATTTCGAGGACCTGCGCGACGTGATCCTGGTCGGCCACAGCTACGGGGGCATGGTGATCACCGGCGCCGCCGACCGCGCGCCGGACCGCGTCGGCCATCTCGTCTACCTTGACGCCGCGACACCGGCCGACGGCGAGACGCTCGTCGACCAGGCTCCCGAGATGATGGCCGCGGCGCGCGCCCAGAGCCGCATCGTCGACGGTGTCGAAATGTGTTTGTACCCAACCGATAACGCGGTGCGCCACTACGGGGTCCGCGACCCTGTCCAGTTCGAGTGGATGAAAGCGCGGTTGACGCCGCACCCGTGGAAATGCTTCGAGCAGCCGCTGCGGCTGACCAATCAGGCCGCGCTCGCCCGGATCCCGCAGTCGCATCTGTGCACCACGAAGTACATGTACTGGCGCGATGTGGAGGGCCTGCGGCGGAAGGCCGACGGTCGGGTGTGGGATCTCGACACCGGCCACGACATGATGATCACCGCGCCGGACTGGGTGGCCGAAAAGTTGATGCAGGTGGCGTCCCAGCCGGGCTAGCCCGGTGCGTTTCAGCTAGCCGAGCTAAGAAAGCCACCCCGCCGCCCGCCCGCCCAACGCGTTGGTCGACAATCGACGCAAAGAATCAGTGTCAAAGGAGACCCCATCATGGCTGAAGCCGTCATTGTCGAGGCTGTACGTTCACCGATCGGCAAGCGCAACGGCGGGCTGTCCGGCGTGCACCCGGCCGACCTGTCCGCGCAGGTGCTCAACGGTTTGGTGAACAGGGCCGGCATCGACCCCGGGCTCGTCGACGACGTGATCTGGGGCTGCGTCAGCCAGGCCGGCGAGCAGGCCCTGGACATCGGCCGCACCGCGCTGCTGGCGGCGGGCTGGCCGGAGAGCGTCCCGGGCGTGACCGTCGACCGCCAGTGCGGCTCCAGCCAGCAGTCCATCCATTTCGCCGCGGCCGGCGTGGTGGCCGGGCACTACGACGTCGTGGTGGCCGGCGGTGTGGAGTCGATGTCGCGGACCCCGATGGGGGCGTCGCTGGCCAACGGCGGCAACCCGTACCCGCGGGGCTTCAAGGACCGCTACCAGCAGACGCCCAACCAGGGCATCGGCGCCGAGATGATCGCCGAGCAGTGGGGACTCGACCGCACCGCGCTGGACGAGTTCTCCCTGGGCTCACACGAAAAGGCCGCCGCCGCACAGGATTCGGGTGCCTTTGACGACCAGATCGTCGGCATCAAGGATCAGGACGGCAACGTAGTCCTCAAGGACGAAGGCATCCGCCGCGGCACCCCGATGGAGAAGATGGCCTCGCTCAAGCCGGCGTTCAAGGAGGACGGCGTGATCCACGCCGGCAACTCCTCGCAGATCTCCGACGGTTCGGCGGCGCTCCTGTTCATGTCCGCCGAGAAGGCAAAGGAATTGGGGCTCAAGCCGCTCGCTAGGGTGCACACCGCGACGCTGGCCGCGGCCGACCCGGTGATCATGCTCACCGCGCCGATCCCGGCCACCCAGAAGGTGCTGAAGAAATCCGGCCTGAGCATCGGCGACATCGGGGCGTATGAGGTCAACGAGGCGTTCGCGCCGGTGCCGCTGGCGTGGCTTAAGGACATCGGCGCCGACGAGAAGAAGCTCAACCCCAACGGCGGCGCCATCGCGCTCGGCCACCCGCTGGGCGGTTCGGGGGCGCGCCTGATGACCACGCTGCTTTATCACATGCGGGACAAGGGGATTCGGTACGGCCTGCAGACGATGTGTGAGGGCGGCGGCCAGGCCAACGCCACCATCGTGGAATTGCTGTGACGGACGCTGACGCGGTCCTGGTCGACCGCTCCGGCAACGTCCTGATCATCACCATCAACCGGCCCGAGGCCCGCAACGCGGTCAACGCCGCGGTGAGCATCGGTGTCGGCAACGCGCTGGAGGAGGCGCAGCGCGACCCCGACGTGCGTGCCGTGGTGATCACCGGCGCGGGCGACAAGTCGTTTTGCGCCGGAGCGGATCTCAAGGCCATCGCGCGCCGGGAAAACCTCTACCATCCCGAACACCCCGAGTGGGGCTTCGCCGGTTACGTGCAGCACTTCATCGACAAGCCCACCATCGCCGCGGTCAACGGCACCGCACTGGGCGGGGGTACCGAATTGGCGCTGGCCAGCGACCTGGTGGTGGCCCACGAGCTGGCCCAGTTCGGGCTGCCGGAGGTCAAGCGCGGGCTGGTCGCCGCCGCCGGTGGGGTCTTCCGGATCGTGAACCAGCTGCCCCAAAAGGTGGCGATGGAGCTGCTGATGACCGGTGAGCCGCTGACCGCCTCCGACGCCTGGGAATGGGGCCTGATCAACCAGGTGGTCAAGGAGGGTCCGGACAACACCGTGTTGGACGCGGCGCTGGCGCTGGCGGCCCGCATCACCGTCAACGCCCCGCTGTCGGTGCAGGCCAGTAAGCGCATCGCGTATGGCGTCGACGACGGCGTCATCACGGCCGACGAAGCGGGCTGGCGGCGCACCATGAACGAGATGCGTTCGCTGATCAAGTCCGAGGACGCCAGGGAGGGACCGTTGGCGTTCGCCGAGAAGCGCGAACCGGTCTGGAAGGCGCGTTAACTTCAGCTCGCCAGGATGTTCACCGCGCGCCCGAACACCTTGGGTAGTCGTGCGCCCGCCGGAACGACGGCGCGTCGGACCGCGCGCGGGGTGGTGGCCAGCACCAGCCCGCGGGTGAGCAGCCGGTAATTGCGGGTAACCCGTTGCCACGCAACCTCATACGACGCCGGGGTGTCATCGACGATGGCGTTGACCACCGCGCCGGCTTGCTTGACGGCCAGGCTGATGCCCTCCCCGGTCAGGGCGTCCTCGTAGCCCGCCGCGTCGCCCACCAACAGCACGCGTCCGGCGACCCGGCGCGAAACCACTTGTCGCAGTGGGCCGCAGCCGCGTGGGTGGCCGTTACTGGCACCCTGCAGGTGTTCGGCCAATCGCGGGAACCAGGCGAGGTCGGGTCGTCCGCCCGACAGGATGGCGACCCCGACCAGGTCGGGTTCGACCGGTGTCACGTAGGCCTCACCCCAACGGGACCAATACACTTCGACGAACTCCGACCACACCGGCACCCGGTAGTGCCAACGCACCCCGTAGCGCCGCGGTGTCCCGGCCGTCGCCGTGATCCCGACGGAGCGCCGCACCGCCGAGTGCAGCCCGTCGGCGGCCACCAACCACTTCGCGCGCACACCCGCGGCCGTCACCCCGTTTGCGTCCTGCTCGACGCCGGTCACCCGCGTTCGAATCCATTCGGTGTCTTGCTCTTTCGCGTGCGCCTCCAACGCTGCATGCAGCGTGGTGCGGCGCACGCCGCGGCCCGGCCCGGTGCGAAACCGCGCCTCGGCGCGCTGACGTTCACTCACATAGGCGATTCCGCGAAAGGGCATACCGACCGGGTCCACGCCCAGTGCGGTCAGCTCGGCCAATCCGCCGGGCATCAGTCCCTCGCCGCAGGCCTTGTCGATCGGGCCTTCCCGCGGCTCGGCCACGATCACCGAAAGCCCGTGCCGACGCGCGTGCAGCGCGGTGGCCAGCCCCGCGGGACCGCCCCCGACGATCAGCAGGTCGGCATCGAAGGTGCTCACGTGTAACCCAACGCTTGGTTCTCCACTCGCAGACGCACCGACAGCAGCCACGCGTTCGCGAACGTGAAAACGGTTGCGGTCAGCCATGCGGTGTGCACCAGCGGCAGCGCGAACCCTTCGGCCACCACTGCAACATAGTTCGGGTGGTGCAGCCAGCGATAGGGGCCCTCGCGCACCAACGGCGCGTGCGGCAACACGATCACCCGGGTGTTCCAGCGTCGGCCCAGCGTGGTGATGCACCACCAGCGCAGTGCCTGGCTCAGCACCACCACACCGAGCATCGGCCAGCCGAGCCAGCCGATGAACGGGCGGTGCAGCGCCCACGGCTCGATGACGCAGCCCACCAGCAGCGCGGTGTGGATGGCGACCATCACGACGTAGTGCGTGCGGCCAAACTCCTTGCCGCCCTGGGCGAAAGACCACTCGGCGTTTCGCTTGGATACCACCAGTTCGGCCACGCGCTCGATGCCGACCGCGAGGATCAACAGGTAATACATGGATCTACTATCCCAGGCTCGCCGAGCCGGTCACCAGGCCAGCAGCACGAGTTCCGAGCAGAAGGCCGGACCCATCGCGATCATAAGCCCGATCGAACCCGGCGCGGGCGGGTCGGCCATGTTGGCCCGAAGCACGTCCAGCACCGACACCGAAGACAAATTGCCGTTGCTGCGCAACGAGTTTCGCGTGTGATCCAGGGCCGAGTCGGGCAGGTCCAGCGCGTGCTCGACCGCCTCGATCACCCGCGGGCCGCCGGGGTGGCAAACCCAGGTGCTCACGTCTTCGGGGGTCAGTCCGTGGTCTTCCAGGAACCCGCGGACGTCTTCGCCCACGTATTTCTCGGTCACGGTCGCCACGTCGACCGACAAGACGATCCGGAAGCCCTCGCTGCCGATCCGCCACCCCATGACCTCTTCGGTGTCGGGGTAAATGCGGCTACGGGTCGCCAGCACCCGGGGGCCCGTGGCGCGCGAACTCCCGCCCGAGCGGGCGCCGCCCTTGGCGATGACGGCCGCGGCGCCGTCACCGAACAGGCTGGTAGCGACCAGGTTGGCCATCGAGGTGTCCTTGCGCTGGATGGTCAGCGAGCACAGCTCTACCGCGATCAGCGCGGCGACCTGGTCGGGATAGCCGCGCAGGTAGTCGTGCATGCGCGCCGTCCCGGCCGCGCCGGCGACGCAGCCCAGGCCGAACAGGGGAATGCGTTTGACGTCCGGGCGCAGCCCGACGCGGGCGGCCAGCCGCGCCTCCAGCGTGGGCACGGCCAGGCCGGTGACGGTCGTCGAGAAGATGATGTCGATCTCCGACGCCTTCACCTTGGCCTGGTCCAGCGCGGCCAGCAGCGCCTGCTCGGCCAGGTCGAGAGCCACCTCGATGTAGGCGTCGTTGGCGTCGGTGAAGCCGTCGAGCTCGCGGTAGCGCGACAGCGGCAGCGCGATATTCCGGAACTCAACCCCGCTGCTCATCGCGAACCGCTGAAACTCCGGGCCGGCGAAATCCGTCAGCGCCCGGATGGCCTCCTTTTGCGTGTACCGGTTCGGCGGAAACTTGACAGCAACTCCCGCGACGAACGGATCTGCTGTGTTTGTGGTTGGTGCCGGTCTTTTGGAACCGGCCCCCGCCGAATCCCCCCCTGTGAATGTATTCATGTAGGGGGTTACGTCGTCGCCGGCGGATGGGTTCAAAGCGAACGCCTACGATCAGGCCATGTCTGCGCCGCTGATCGTCTCGATTCGAGGCCACACTCCCCAACTGCACGCCGAATCCTGGGTGGCGCCCACCGCCAGTGTCATCGGGCAGGTTGTCCTGGCCGCCCGGGTCAGCGTGTGGTACTCGGCAACGCTGCGAGCCGAAGCCGAACAGATCGAGGTCGGGTTCGGCAGCAACATTCAGGACGGGGTGACCGTGCACGTCGACAAGGAATTCCCGGTGCGCATCGGTTCCGGCGTGACGGTGGGCCACAACGCCGTCGTGCACGGCTGCACCGTCGAAGACGACGCGCTGATCGGCGCCGGCGCGGTCGTCCTCAACGGCGCGCAGGTCGGCGCCGGCGCGCTGGTGGCGGCCGGCGCGCTGGTCCCGCAGGGCATGGTGATCCCGGCCCGGTCGTTGGTGACGGGGGTGCCGGGTCGCGTGCAGCGCGAGCTCAGCGCGGCCGAGGCCGCGAACAACCGGTACAACGCCGAGGTGTACCGGCGGTTGCTCGATGTGCACCGGGAGGCGAGCGGCTGAGGTTTGGACTCGTCCTCATCGGGCTAGGTTGGATGGGTGCGGATTCTGGTCACCGGCGCCACCGGCTATGTGGGATCGCGCCTTGTCACCGCGTTGTTGGCGGACAACCATCAGGTTGTGGCGGCCAGCCGAAACCCGGCCCGCCTCAAGCGCTTCGGCTGGTTCGACGACGTCATACCGGTCAGCCTCGACGCCTCCGACGAGGTGTCGGCGCACTCGGCGTTTGCCCTGTCGCGCGACGCCGCCGGCCCGGTCGACGTGGTGTATTACCTGGTGCACGGGATTGGTCAGCCCGGCTTCCGCGACGCCGACCGAACCGCCGCGGCCAATGTCGCGGCCGCGGCCCGCGATGCCGGTGTGCAGCGCATCGTCTACCTGGGTGGCTTCGTGCCCCATGACGACGTGCTGTCGCAACACCTGACCAGCCGGGCCGAAGTGGCCGAGGCCCTGACAATCGAGGGCGGCCCGGAGCTGGTGTGGCTGGGCGCGGCGATCATCATCGGCGCCGGATCGACATCGTTCGAGATGATGCGCTACGTCGGCGACCGGTTCCCGGTCATGCCGATGCCCGGCTGGATGGACAACCCGATCGAACCCATCTCCATCCGCGACGTGCTGTACTACCTGGTCGCCGCCGCCGACCCCGAGCAGGTGCCGGCCGGCGAATACGACATCGCCGGGCCGGACACCACGTCCTACCGCGCCCTGCTCAAGACCTACGCGCGCATCTCCGGCCGGTGGCACGCGAGTGTGCGGGTGCCGATCGACACGGCGGTGGCGTCGCTGATCACCGGGGTCGCGCTGCCGGTGCCCCAAGGGCTGGCCGGTGACCTGGTCGAGTCGCTCGATCATCCGATGGTGGCTTCCGGCAGCGGCCTGCGGGACCGGGTGCCCGATCCGCCCGGGGGGCTGCTGGGCGTCGAGGATGCGATCGAACGGGCCCTGGCGCAGACGAACCAACCGCCGCGGCCGGTCAACGCGTTGGAGGATCCCCATCACCTCGCCGACACCGATCCGGTGTGGGCCGGCGGCGACGCGCTGCGCATCCGGCGGCTGGCCCGCGCGGTGACTCCGCCGATCGCGCGGCCCACCTTGAGATTGGTGAATTTGGTTCCCGGCCCGCTCGCGGGCGCGCTGCGAACATATCTCGACATCCTGGTCACCCTGACCCCGAAGGTGCGGTTCGCATGAGCGCAACGGGCGCGCCCTACCGCACCGGCGTGCTGCCCGAGCTGCGCCGTGCCATCACCAATGTTGCTGTGCCACATAATGAACCGCCCGGCGTCGTGCTGCGGCGGCGCATCGTGGTCGGCGTCACGCTACTGGCCGGCGCCGTGGTGTTGGGGATTTCGCTGCGGAGCAAACCCGGCGGGTCGGACTTCTACTGGCTGACACTGGCGTTGGCGGCGGTGTGGGCCGTGGGTGCGGTCATCTCCGGTCCGCTGCATCTGGGCGGCATCAACTGGCGTGGCCGCAACCAACGCCCGGTCATCTCGGGCACGACGATCGGCGTGCTGCTGGGCGGCGTCTTCATGCTGGGCGGGTTGGTCGCCCGGGAGATCCCGGCCGTCGCGGACTTGATCGCCCGGGTGCTCTCCTATGCCCATCACGGCTGGCTTCCGCTGGTCGCGCTCATCACCGTGGTTAACGGGCTCGCCGAGGAAATGTTTTTCCGCGGTGCGCTTTACACCGCGCTGGGCCGGCATCAACCGCTGATCATTTCCACCATCGTGTATACGGCCGTGACGTTGGCCAGCGGCAACCCGATGCTGGGTTTCGCCGCGATCATCCTCGGCACCGTCTGCGCGTTGGAGCGCCGGGCCAGCGGCGGCGTCCTGGCGCCGATGCTGACCCACTTCGTGTGGGGCCTGATCATGGTGCTTGCGCTGCCCCCGCTGTTCGGTGAGTGACGGTTCGCTCGACGTCGCGCGTCAGCGCCCGCAGCGCGGCAATGTGCAAGGGCCGCAATAGGACTGAGCACACTCGGCCGGGCAGGCCGCGCGGTACGAAGCCGGCGCGCTGCACATACTCGCTGCCGCCGCCCTCTCGTGGCGCCACCGTGACGTCGACCCACGACCGCCCCAGGGGGCGAAGGTGCACCGGGCGGCCCGCGATCGCATACCACCGACTCCCGTGAGCGACGTCCTCGGCCACCTTCCTGACGTCGTCGGGCCCCGCGGCGATCGTGGCCGTCTGCACCGCCGTATAACTCACCGCGCCGGCCCAATCCGGGTCGCTGGGCAGCGGCTCGGCAGGTTCAGCGGTCAGCGCGTCCCAGGTGGGCAGACCGCGTGTCTCGTGTTGCAGCGCCAATTCCACCGCACGCCGGTAACCGGTCAGGCCGCCCGGTGGCGGCTCGATGATGCTGTCCACATCCGAATTGCGCATCACCGCATCGCATTCCAGCGATTCGATCAGCGGGCGGGCCAGCCCGGGCGGGATCGGGGTCACCGTTCCAACCCACAGGCTGGCGATCGTCGGCGTCAGAAACGGCAGCACGATCAACCGGCGCGTGCGCAACCCGGCGACCTCGGCGTAGATCCGCATCATGTCGCCGTACTCCAGCACGTCGGGTCCGCCGATATCCCACGTGCGCGACGACGGCAGCGACGCGGTCGCCGCGGCCACCAGATAATGCAGCGCATCGCGCACCGCGATCGGCTGAATCCGGTTGTGCACCCACTTCGGCGTGGTCATCACCGGCAACCGGTCGGTAAGGTGCCGGATCATCTCGAAAGATGCCGAGCCCGAACCGATTACGACGCCGGCCTGCAGCACCGCGGTCTCGATGCCGGACGCGATGAGGGCCTCGCCCACCGCGGCGCGGGAGCGCAGGTGGGGCGACAGTGCGGCGTTGTCCGGATGCAGGCCGCTCAGATACACGATGCGGCGCACCCCGGTCCGTCGGGCGGCGGTGACGACATTGGCGACGGCGCGGTCTTCCTCCGCGGCGAAATTCTTCGCCGACCCCATCGAATGAACCAGGTAGTAGACGACGTCGACGCCGTCGAACGCCGCGGTCAGCGAGTCGACGTCGGCGAAGTCGCCGCGCACCACCTCGGCGCGCTCGCGCCAGGGCACGTCGGCCAGCTTCGCCGGGTTGCGGGCCAACGCGCGCACCTGATGGCCCTCGTCGAGCAAGCGCGGCACCAGTCTGGTGCCGATATAGCCGGTCGCACCCGTCACCAGGCAACGCAGCATCGATTCCTCCCTCGATTGGTCAGGGAAGGATTGCCCGTTTTCGCCGGCCCAAAAGCGATCAGCTGTCGGTGAACACCGGCGCGCGCTTCTCCTGGAATGCCGTGGTGCCCTCTTTGAGGTCGTGGGCGCGCAGCAGGACCGACTGGCCCTTGAATTCGCGCTCGAGCGCGGGCTCGAGCTCGGTCAGGGTGGCCGCGTTGATCGCGTCCTTGGTCTTGGCGAAGGCCACCACGGGGCCGGCCGCCAACCTCGCGAGCACCTTGTCGACCTCGGCGTCGAAGCTCTCGGCGGGGTAGACCGCGCTCACCAGACCCCAGTCCAGCGCCTCGGTGGCCGGCAATCGCTCCGGCAGCAGGGCCATCCGCATCGCCCGGATGCGCCCGACCGCGGCGGCGACCAACGCCGACGCGCCGCCGTCGGGCATCAACCCGATCTTGGTGAACGCCAGCATGAAAAACGCTTTGTCCGAAGCCAATACGACGTCGCAGGCCAGGGCGATGGACACCCCGACGCCGGCCGCCGGTCCCTGAACCACGGCAACCACCGGGTGCGGCAGCGCGACGATGCCCCGGATCAGGCGGTTGATCTCCAGGATGATCTCGTCGGGCGGGGCACCCCCGCCGCCCGACATGTCCTCGGCGCTGATGCCCGCCCCGGAGCTGAAGCCGCGGCCGGCGCCGCCGAGCCGCACCACCTTGACGGCGGGGTCGACGGCGGCCCGTTCCAGCGCATCGGCCATCCCGGTGATCACCGGGGTGATCAGCGAGTTAAGGCTGTCGGGTCGGTTGATGGTCACCGACAACACGCCGTCGTTCAGCGTGACGTCGAGACCTGCGACTGGGGCAAGCGAGGCGATTCCCGAATCCGGCATGACGCTCAGAGTAGGTGACCGGGGTGCAGGGGCGTGCGGGGCGGCTGCGAAGATGCGAACGGTCGTCAAAGCAGATGAAAGGGCGCATCATGGCGGGACCGCTGAGCGGGTTGAGGGTCATCGAGTTGGCCGGCATTGGACCGGGTCCGCACGCGTCGATGATCTTGGGGGACTTGGGCGCCGACGTGGTGCGCATCGACCGGCCGTCCGATAGCCCCGGGGGGGTGGTTAAGGACGCCATGAGCCGCAACCGGCGCATCGTCACCGCCGACCTCAAGTCCGACACCGGCCGCGAACTGGTGCTCAAGCTGGTCGCCAAGGCCGACGTGCTGATCGAGGGCTACCGCCCCGGCGTCACCGAGCGCCTCGGCCTGGGCCCGGGGGACTGCGCCAAGGTCAACGAGCGGCTGGTCTACGCCCGGATGACCGGCTGGGGCCAGACCGGCCCGCGCAGCCAGCAGGCCGGCCACGACATCAACTACATCTCGCTCAACGGCATCCTGCACGCCATCGGCCGGGCCGGCGAGCGGCCCGTCCCGCCGCTGAACCTGGTCGGTGACTTCGGCGGGGGTTCGATGTTCCTGCTGGTCGGCATCCTGTCGGCGCTGTGGGAACGGCAGACGTCCGGCAAGGGCCAGGTCGTCGACGCCGCGATGGTCGACGGCTCCAGCGTGCTGGTCCAGATGATGTGGCAGATGCGCGCGTCCGGGATGTGGTCCGACGAGCGCGGCACCAACATGCTCGACAGCGGCGCGCCCTACTACGACACCTACGAGTGCGCCGACGGCCGCTACGTCGCCGTCGGCGCCATCGAGCCGCAGTTCTATGCGGCCATGTTGGCCGGCCTGGGTCTGGACCCGGCCACCCTGCCCAAGCAGAACGACGTCACCCGCTGGCCCGAACTGCGGGGCGTCTTCACCGCCGCGTTTGGCGCCCACGACCGCGACCACTGGACCAAGGTGTTCGCCGATTCCGACGCGTGCGTGACGCCGGTGCTGGCGTTCGGCGAGGTCGAGAGCGAGCCGCACATCACCGAGCGGAACACCTTCTACGAGGTGAACGGCGGCCTGCAGCCGCGGCCGGCCCCGCGGTTCTCCCGCACGGCGCCCGAGACGCCGCGTGCGGCGGCGCCGAGCGACGTCGAAGCGATACTGAGCGACTGGACATAGAGAAGGGATTCACATGGAGATCAAGGACGCCGTAGCGGTCGTCACCGGCGGCGCGTCGGGGCTGGGCCTGGCCACCACCAAGCGGCTGCTGGACGCCGGGGCCCAGGTGGTGGTGCTGGACCTGCGGGGCGAGGAGGCGGTCGCCAAACTGGGGGATCGCGCGCGGTTCGTGCAGGCCGACGTCACCGACGAGGACGCCGTCGGCGGCGCGCTGGATGTGGCCGAGTCGCTGGGCCCGCTGCGCATCAACGTGAACTGCGCGGGCATCGGCAACGCCATCAAGACGCTGTCCAAGGACGGCCCGTTCCCGCTCGACGGGTTCAAGAAGGTGGTCGGGGTCAACCTGATCGGCACGTTCAACGTGCTGCGGTTGGCCGCCGAACGCATCGCCAAGACCGAACCGATCGGGCCCGAGACGAGCCCGGAGCGCGGCGTCATCATCAACACGGCCTCGGTCGCCGCGTTCGAGGGCCAGATTGGCCAGGCCGCCTATTCGGCGTCCAAGGGTGGCGTGGTCGGCATGACGCTGCCCATCGCCCGCGACCTGTCGCGCGAGCTCATCCGGGTGGTGACCATCGCGCCGGGGCTGTTCAAGACCCCGCTGTTGGGTTCGCTGCCCGAGGAGGCGCAGAAGTCGCTGGGCAAGCAGGTGCCGCACCCGGCCCGCCTGGGCGACCCGGACGAGTACGGCGCGCTCGCGGTGCACATCGTCGAAAACCCCATGCTCAACGGTGAGGTCATCCGGCTCGACGGCGCCATCCGGATGGCGCCCCGCTGATCGGGACTGGCGAAACGAAAAGCCCCCCGCGTGGCGGGGGGCTCGCTCGCTACAGCAAATCGCTTATCGACGGAACCAACGGATGATGGTGGGGTCGGCTATGAGTAGCCGGGTAAACAGGCCCATGTCCGCTCAGCTCGCCGTCGGCAGCGGTTGCCAGTCTTCGAACTGCTCGGAGGTCACGCCTTCCACCAGCATGTCGCCGTGGTAGAGGGCCTCGAAGTCAGCCTTGATGACGTCTGCACTGGAGTCGTCGATCCACATGACACTGAGCGTATGGCCCGCCATTAAGGAATCTTTGAGTCACCATTCGGAAAATGGTGGCAATATTACCGCCGGGTAGGGTCCGACCCGCATGTCCGAGTCGCGGTGAACCAGCCGCCCGCCCACCTCGTGCTTTCCCCAAGTGTTGTTTGACACCCGTCAGTTACCGCTGATAAGTTACCGCCGATAGGTGTGAGGTCGGGGGACCGGACACACGGCGGGGGAGGACTCCGAAATGCTGCAAAGGATCGCTCGACTGGCCATCGCGGCGCCGCGACGCATCGTCGGAATCGCCGTCCTGGTCTTCATCGCCGCCGCGATCTTCGGCATCCCGGTCGCCGACAGCTTGTCACCGGGTGGCTTCCAAGATCCGAACTCAGAGTCGGCCCGCGCCATCCAGGTGCTGGGCGACAAGTTCGGGCAGAGCGGTCAGCAGATGCTGATCCTGGTGACGGCGCCCGGGGGCGTCAAGAGCGAGCAGGCCCGCAAGGTGGGCACCGAGCTGGTAAAGCAGCTGCAGCAGTCGCCGCTGGTCTACAACGCCTCCTCGCCCTGGACCGCGCCGCCGGGTGCTTCGGCCGACCTAATCAGCACCGACGGCAAGTCGGGCGTGGTCGTGGTCAACGTCAAAGGCGGCGAAACCAACGCGCAGAAAAACGCCGAGACCCTCTCCAATCAGTTCGTGCGCGACCACGACGGCGTCACCGTCCGAGCCGGCGGGCCGGCAATGCAGTACGCCCAGATCAACAAGCAGAACCAGGAAGACCTGCTGTTGATGGAGGCGATCGCGCTGCCGCTCACCTTCCTGGTGCTGGTCTGGGTGTTCGGCGGGCTGCTCGCGGCGGCGCTGCCGATGGCGCTCGGCGGGCTGGCGGTCGTCGGCTCGATGACGGTGCTGCGGCTGGTCACGTTCACCACCGACGTGTCGATCTTCGCGCTCAACCTGAGCACCGCCCTGGGTGTGGCCCTGGCCGTCGACTACACGCTGCTGATCCTCAGCCGCTACCGCGACGAGCTGGCCGAGGGCTCCGACCCGAACGAGGCACTGATCCGGACCATGACCACGTCGGGCCGCACGGTGTTGTTCTCCGCGGTCACCGTGGCGCTGTCGATGTCGGCGACCGTGGCGTTCCCGATGTACTTCCTGAAGTCCTTCGCCTACGCCGGCGTCGCGACGGTGGCGTTCGTTGCCACCGCGTCCATCGTGGTGACCCCGGCCGCGATCGTGCTGGCCGGTGACCGGCTGGATGCGCTCAACGTCCGGAAACTGTTGCATAAATTCCTGGGCCCCGAACCTCACCACAAGCCGGTCGAGGAGCTGTTCTGGTACCGGTCGAGCAAGTTCGTCATGCGCCACTGGGCGCCGGTCGGTCTGTCCGTCATGGCGCTGCTGGTGTTGCTCGGGCTGCCGTTCTCGTCGGTGAAGTGGGGTTTCCCCGACGACCGGGTGCTGCCGCGGTCGACGTCGTCGCATCAGGTCGGCGACGCAATGCGCGGCGGGTTCGCGCACGACGCCGCGACGGCGGTGCCCGTCGTCGTCCCCGATGCCCGCGGCCTGAGCCCGCCGGAGCTGGACAAGTACGCCGCCGAGCTGTCGCGGGTGCCCGACGTGTCGGGTGTCTCGGCCCCGGACGGGACGTTCGTGGGCGGGAACAAGGTGGGCCCACCGACCGGGCCGACGGGCTTGGCCGACGGGAGCGCCTTGCTGACGGTGAGCAGCTCGGCGCCGCTGTTCTCGCAGGCCAATGACACCCAGCTGGTGCGGTTGCACCAGGTGCCCGGGCCGGCCGGCCGATCGGTGGAGATGGGCGGCGTCGCGATGGTCAACCGCGACAGCGACGACGCGGTGATCGATCGGCTCCCGCTGGTGCTCGGCATCATGGCAGCCATCACGTTCGTGTTGCTGTTCATGCTCACCGGCAGCGTGGTGCTGCCGCTCAAGGCGCTGATGTGCAACGTGCTGTCGCTGACCGCGGCGTTCGGTTCGCTGGTGTGGATATTCCAGGACGGCCACCTCGGCGCACTGGGGACCACGCCGAGCGGCACGCTGGTGGCCAACATGCCAGTGTTGTTGTTCTGCATCGCATTTGGGCTGTCGATGGATTACGAGGTGTTCCTGCTCTCCCGGATCCGCGAGTACTGGCTGGCGTCTGAAGCCGCCCGGCCGGCGCGGGTCAGCGCCAAGGAGGCGCACGCCGCGAACGACGAGGCCGTGGCGCACGGCGTGGCCCGCACCGGCCGGGTGATCACCGCGGCCGCGCTGGTGATGTCGATGTCGTTCGCCGCCCTGATCGCGGCGCACGTTTCGTTCATGCGGATGTTCGGGCTCGGTCTGACCCTCGCGGTGTTCGCCGATGCGACGCTGGTGCGCATGGTCCTAGTCCCCGCGTTCATGCACGTGATGGGCCGGTGGAATTGGTGGGCGCCCAAGCCGTTAGCGTGGCTGCATGACCGGTTCGGCATCAGCGAAGGGCCGTCCGACGAAGCGGTGCCCTCCGAGCTCGAGGTGCCGGCCGAAGAGCGCCGTGTGGTCAGGGAGACGGTGACACACCTTGGTTAGCGTCCCCGTCGACCAGATAGCACGACGGTCCCGAGCCCCGCGCGGGTCCGGCGACCTGCTGCGCGACGAAATCCTGGACGCGGCAACCGATCTCCTGCTGGAAACCGGGCGCGCCACGTCCGTGTCGATCCGCTCGGTGGCGCAGCGCGTCGGCGTCACCCCGCCCTCGATCTACCTGCATTTCGCCGACAAGGATGCGCTGCTGGACGCGGTGTGCGCGCGCTACTTCGCCAAGCTCAACCTGGAAATGCAGCGGGCGGCCGAGGAACACACCTCGCCGGTGGACGCGTTGCGCGCGCAGGGCCACGCGTACATCCGGTTCGCGCTGCAAACGCCCGAGCTGTACCGCCTCGCGACGATGAGCGAATGGCGCTCCGGGCGTGAAATCGATGTGGTGTTGGAAAGTTCGGCCTTTCAGCACATGCGCGCCACCGTCCAGGCGTTGGCCGATGGCGGCGTGCAGCTGCGGGACGACCCGTCCACCATCGCGCTCGAATTCTGGACCGCGGCGCACGGGGTGGCGTCCATGTTGATCGCCAAGCCGCACCTGCCGTTCGGCGAGGTTGAGGAGTTCGCCGACCGGGTGTTTCGCTCAGCGTTCATCGGACGCGCGGTGGTCGGCCTCATTGGGGACGTGTCGCCCCAGGAATTCATGGCCTGGGTGGGGACACAGACCCGGGCGGAAGAGTCATGAACGCCGTTTCCTGCGCGCAATCGCCGATAGACCACCCGTTCTTCGCGCGGGTCTGGCCCGTCGTGGCCACCCACGAGGCGAAGGCCGTACAGGCGCTGCGCCGGGAGAACCTCGCGGGCCTGTCGGGGCGGGTCTTGGAGGTGGGAGCCGGCGTCGGCACCAACTTCGCCTTGTACCCGCCGACCGTCGAACAGGTGGTTGCGGTGGAGCCCGAGCCCCGGCTGCGCGCCAAGGCCCGCGTCGCGGCCGCGAACGCACCGATTCCCGTCACCGTGTCCGGCGAGACGATGGAGCAATTCGGCTTGGCTGCGGAGCCGTTTGACGTGGTGGTGTGCTCGCTGGTGCTGTGCTCGGTGCGTGATCCCGACGCCGCGCTGCGCCATCTCTACGCGCTGCTGCGTAAAGGCGGGGAGTTGCGGTATCTCGAGCACATCGCCAGCGCGGGTGTGCGGGGATTTTGGCAACGGGTTGTCGATGCGACCCTGTGGCCGAGGTTGTTCGGTAACTGCCACACCCACCGCGATACCGAGCAGTCGCTGGTCGACGCCGGATTCCAGATCGACACCTCGCGCCGCGAGTGGACTTTGCCGTTCTGGATGCCGATGCCGGTGTCGGAGTTGGCGCTGGGGCGGGCGGTTCGGTCTTAGTGCTTGCGCCGAGACTGCGCTCAGCGCGTGATTTTTCGAGAAATTGCGATCTGTACGCAGTTTCGGTGCGCACGCGCGTCGCGCACGCGGCGGATGATGTCTTCGGGGCGATCCGATGCCACCACTCGTATCACGATCCAGCCGAGGCGCGCTAACTCCTCGCTGCGGCGAATGTCTTTTCTGTAGTGCCAGCGGTCCTTTCGGTGATGCTCACCGTCATACTCCACGGCCACCATGAGGTCCGGCCAGCCCATGTCGAGGTAGTACATCTGGTGGCCCGCATCCACGGGGATCTGTGTGGTGGGCCGCGGTAGGCCGGCTCTGATCAACAGCAGCCGCAGCCAACTCTCCTTCGGCGACTGTGAACCGGCGTCCACAAGCTGCAGCGCCCTGTCCAATTTCCGCAACCCTCTCGCTCCGCGATGCCGGGTGGCGACATCGGCGATGTCGTTGACCTTGAGGCCGGTGGCGTTCATGAGCGCATCGAGGTGGGCGACCGCGAAGCCCATCGGCTTCCCGCACCCGATGTCGAACGCCGTGCGGCCTGGAGTCGTGACGGGCAGGCCGGCGACCATGTCCAGCTCGCCAGGGCATAACGCCATGTCATGGGTGCGAAGCCCGCGCGGCGGGCGCGCATTCGACCAGATCAATTCGATAGGTAGGTCCTCGTCCACCCATTTCGAGCCGTGCCACGCCGCCGCGGTAACCCCTGCCAGCACCCCATTGCGATGCGACCACAGCCAGCCCGCAATGGCCAGTTGCCGCACCGTCAGCTGTTGATCCCTGGACACATAGACGTCTGGAAACACCGCCCTGAAGCGGGAGCGCAGCTGGTGTTTGCGTAGGGCCCCACTGGCCACCGCTTCGCTGCCAATGAATGGTTCGTCGCTTGCCGTCATGGCGGCAGCATCGCGTGGAATGCCGACTTAACGCCGATCGATTCTGCGGTCAGCGCGCGATTTGTGCATAAATCGCGATCTGTGCGCAGTTTCGGCGCAAGGCGCCTACTGCAGCAGGGCCGGCAGCCGCTGCAACAGCCCGGGCAGCGCCTGGCTCGCGCTCTGGCGGATGCTGAGCGTTGCGCTTGCAGACAGCGGCGTGGGCTCCGGGTTGACCTCGATGACGACGGCGCCGCGGGCCAGCGCCAGGTCGGGTAGCCCCGCCGCGGGGTAGACGATCGCCGAGGTGCCCACCACCACCATCACGTCGGCGTCCTGCGTCGCTTCCACCGCACGCTGCCACGGGCCCTCGGGCAATGCTTCGCCGAACCACACGATGTCGGGGCGAATCAGGCCGTCGCACTCGCTACACACCGGCGGCTCCACCTCGATCGCGGGCTCGGGCATCTCCGGCAGAGCCTCGGTGTAGGCCACTCCGCAACGCGCACAACGGAATTCGAACAGGCTGCCGTGCAGGTGGTGTACCGGCGTGCTGCCGGCGCGCTCGTGCAAGTCATCGACGTTCTGGGTGACGACGGTGACCTGCGCCCCGTCCTGCCAGGCGGCGATGGCGCGGTGCCCGTCGTTGGGTTCGACCTTGGCCACCAGATAGTGCCGCCACAGGTACCAGCCCCAGACGCGTTCGGGGTTCTTCAGCCAGCCCTGTGTGCTGGATAGCTCGTAAGGGTCGAAGCGCGCCCACAGTCCGTTCTTGTCATCGCGAAAGGTCGGCACCCCGCTCTCTGCGGAAATGCCCGCGCCGCTAAGTACCGTCACTCGCATCCCACAAACATAGCCGTGCTTGGGCAATACTGGATAAGTGGAGTTGCGGGATTTGCTACGGGTGGATGTCAAGGCGGGCAAGCCGTTATTCGACCAGCTTCGAACCCAGGTGATCGAGGGGGTCCGCGCCGGTGCGCTGCCGCCGGGCACCCGGCTGCCCACGGTGCGTGACCTGGCCGGTCAGCTGGGCGTCGCCGCCAACACCGTGGCCCGCGCATATCGCGAATTGGAATCGGCGGCGATCGTCGAAACACGCGGCCGCTTCGGCACTTTCATCTCTCGCTTCGATCCGACCGACGCGGCGATGGCGGCCGCCGCCCGCGAATACGTCGAGGTGGCCAGGGCGTTGGGGCTGACCAAGTCCGACGCGATGCGCTACCTCACCAACGTGCCGGACGACTGACACCCCGGTCAGCCGAACTCCAGCAGCGTCATGCTCGGGCGCAACGGATCCAAGAAGTGCGCCCCGTAGAGGATCGACACCGCCGCTCGGAGCAGCGGGCCCCGCCCCGATGCCATCGGCATCTTCCGCACCCGGCGAATTCCCGGCACGGTGCGCGCGAGGTCCGCGGCCTGCGCCGAGGACAGGCTGAAGGGCATCGCCGGAACCTTGTAGCGCAGGGTCGGCCGCAGGCCGCCGTAGCGACTCAGCTTCGAGAACCAGACCGGCGGCAAGTCGAACACCATCTCGCCGCCGGGAAATCTCTTGGCGCACTGCGCGATCAGGTCGAGCGCCTGCTCGGGCTGCAGGTACATCAGCAATCCCTCGGCGGTGATGAAGACGCCGCCGGAATCGTCGACGGCGTCCATCCAGCTGTAGTCCAACGCCGACTGTGCGCACACCGCGACCCGCGGCTCGGCGGCAGCAGCCGATTCCGGATTTCGATCATCTGCGGTAAATCAACTGTCAGCCAACGGAATTGGCTGTCGGGATCGGCGGCGTCGAGGCGCCAGAAACTGGTCTGCAAGCCCTCCGCCAACGCCACCACCGTCGCCGATGGATGGCGATCGAGGTAGGACCTGGTCGCGTTGTCGAAGGCCAGGGCGCGCAGGGCCAGGCCCTGGGCGCTTCCGGGGCGCAGGTGGCCGAACTTTGAGAAGTCATAGTCGATCGAATCGACTAGGGCCACCGCCATCGGGTCATCGATCACGGAATCGGGGCGGCGAGCTTCGCGGGCGCGCGCGTACAGCGTCAGTAGGGCGGTCTCGGAGACACCGCTGAGGTTGACCTTCACTTGACCACCTTGGCCACGGTGCGCAGATTGCGCGTGGTGGTCGACGACTTGTAGCGCGGCTTGCCCATCGTTTTCCCGATGGTGCTGTCCAGGGTGCTGCCCTTGGGCACCTGCCAGTAGACGACGCCGACGCCGCGGGCGATCTTTTCGTCCGAGCCGGCCTGGTCGGCCAGCGCGGCGAGTTCGTCGAGCACTTTGGCGTCGGTGACGAACGTGACGTAGGACTGATACCCGTCGACCTCGCGCTCGAACGGGTAAGCCTCGGCGATCTTGCGCACCGTGTCGATGTCGTAGGCCAGCACCCAGGCCTCGTAGCCGAATCGCTCGCGCAACGCGGCCTCGGCTTGCTTCCGCACCGCGGTGACGCCGGACGACGATTCCAGCAGCACATTGCCGGAGGCCAGGATGGTGCGCACGTTGCTGAATCCGGCCTCAGACAACGCAGCGGCCACCTCGGCCATCTTCAAGTTGACGCCCCCCACGTTGACGCCACGCAGGAACGCTGCGAATTGGGTCATGTTCGCCAATCTACGGGCGACGTAGGCTTTCGGGATGGGACGCCAAGTGTTCGACGACAAACTCCTGGCCGTGATCAGCGGAAACTCACTGGGGGTGCTGGCCACGATCAAACGCGACGGGCGGCCCCAACTGTCGAACGTGTCGTATCACTTCGACGCGCGCGAGGTGGTGGTGCGGGTGTCGATCACCGAGCCGCGGGCCAAGACCCGCAACCTGCGCCGCGACCCGCGGGCGTCGCTGTTGGTGGACGCCGACGACGGGTGGTCCTATGCCGTCGCGGAGGGCACGGCGGAGTTGTCGCCGCCCGCCGCGTCGCCCGACGACGACACCGTCGAGGCGCTGATCGCCTTGTATCGCGACATCGCCGGCGAGCATCCGGACTGGGACGAATACCGGCAGGCGATGGTCACCGATCGGCGGGTGCTGCTGACGTTGCCGATCTCGCATGTCTACGGTCTGCCCCCGGGAAAGCGTTAGGCTGCCGGTATGGCTGAGTCGAAGTCGTCGAAGGATTCCGGCGCACCCGAGGACGAGACCAAACGCAAGTTCAAGGAGGCCCTCGAGCGCAAGTTGGCGAAGTCCTCGGACGGATCCGACCACAAGGACGCCGGCGGCAAGCAATCACGCAGCCACGGTCACGGGCCGGCGGAGAGCCGTCGGGAATTCCGCCGCAAGAGCGGCTAACCGCCTCGGGTGAACAGGTCGATCGACGGGTCGGTCTGGCCGGGTTTACCGCGCAGGCTTCCCCGCGTACTGGGGTGTTCGAAATTCACTTGGGACGGATCGTTTTGGTATGCCCAGTCCGCGACGATGGTGCGTTGACTGAACTTCCAGCGGCCGTCGTGTTTGGTGTAGGTGTCCAAGTACCGGCCGCCGATGATGACGTCGAGGTCGTGTTCGGGGCCGGCGAAGGTGTGAAAAACCAGGCAGTAGATTTCACCGCGGGCAGTGTCGCCGTCGATCGTGAAATTCGTTGTGGTGACGTTGTGTTGGGAGACACGCACGTACGGTTCGGCCGCCCGTAGTTGTGCGATGAATTGTTCGACGCCGCCCGTCGAAAACGAGCCGTGCGAGTCGGTGGCGTCGGGGTGATACATCTCCCGCAGCGCTTCGTAATCGGCGCGGTCGACGGCGCGGCAGTAGGCATTGACCAGCTCGTGCAGTTCGTCTCTGGCCAGCATGTTTGCCAATCTGGCGTCATCCAACACGACGTCACGATAGCTCGGCGGGTATGCGCCGGCCGCATCGCGTGCTGCGGGCAAGCGTTGGCAGCGCCCGCACCAGCCTGTCCAACAACGACAAGCCAAACGCCTAGCGGTTCAGCGGAGATATCGGTGAGGACGTGGTGGATGCGGGCAGGGGGGCGCGAGTTTGGTTGTCGGACTTGATAATCAAGGCTCGGTGGCAGCCGCTAGCGCGACGAAATCCTGCGCCTTACCCACCTAGTTGTTGGTGGGTGGTGGTTGGGGTTGGAAGGGGGTGTACCACCACCAGTCGGCGCGTTCGCCGAGGGGCCCGCGCCACGGTGGGACCGCGGGTGGGGGTTGGGTGGGTGGTCGGGCCAGCGATCCCGGACTGAGTAATCGGCCGGTGTCGTCGGTGACGGTCAGGGCGTCGGCGGGTCCGCTGATGGTGATCAGGCCGCGGTGGTGTAGCCGATGGTGGTACGGGCAGAGCAGAACCAGATTGTGCAGCTCGGTGGGGCCGCCGTCTTCCCAATGGCGGATGTGGTGCGCATGAAGACCCCGGGTGGCGCCACAACCGGGCACCGCGCAAGTCGGGTGGCGGTGCTCAAGCGCGCGACGCAACCGCCGGTTGATCACCCGCGTGGTACGCCCGGCGCCGATGACGTTGCCGTCGCGTTCAAACCAGACCTCACAGGTGGCATCGCAGGTCAGTTCTTGGCGTTCGGCGTCGGACAGCAGCGGACCCAAATGCAGTGCCGCGGCTTTCTGCTGCACATCGACGTGCACCACCACGGTGGTGTGCTGCCCGTGCGGTCGGCGGGCCGCCTCAACATCCCAGCCCGCCTCGACCAGGTGCATGAACGCCTCCCCGGTGCTCGGCAACGGCGGCCTCTGCTCGCCGGCGCGCGCGTCGTCGTTATCGTCGTCGTCACCGTGGTCGCGTTTCCACTGCGCGACCAGTGCGTCACGGTGCGTGGCCAGCGCGGCGTCGAATTTCGCCGCATCCAGGTTGCCCAGTTTGATCCGCCAATAGCTGAACCGCTCATCGGAGGAGGTCTTGGTGACCGACGGCCGCAGATCGGACTCATATTCGGGGCCGGGGTCGGGTCGCGGTTCCAGCTTGACCGCGGTGCGCAGCTGATTGACCGTGGCCACTGCGGCCAGCTTCGCGTAATGCTCATCGGATCCCTGTCCGGCGCGCGCGGCGATCACGCCGACCTGATCCAGCGACAGCCGACCCTCCCGCATGGCTTGAGCGCAGCGTGGGAACTCGTCGAGTCGACGCGCCACCGTGGTGATCGTGCGCGCGTTGGCCGACGACGTGGCCAGCTTCCAGGCCAGCAATGCCGCCACCGAACGCGCGCCGGTGGAGCCACAGAGCTCGTCGCGCTCCATCTCCGCCGCGATCTCCACGACCCGCGCATCGATCGCGTTGCGCTGACCGGCCAACTCTGCCAGCTCGTCAAACAGCGCATCCAAACGCCGCGGAACATTGTCCGTCAGCAGAGGCGGGGCGGGGAAACGCATAACGTCATCAAAACAGAAGGGTCCGACAACTTTCGGCGACCGAGGTCGCGCCGGTTCCATGACACCGTCGGCGGCGAGTCCGACCAGAAGACATCCCACGCGCGACCCTGCTCTTCAACTCACCGGCGCTAATTCTTCGAGTGTGGCGGCATTCTCGGCTGCGTTCCTCGGCTTTTCCGGGCAGTCGTAAGCTTCCTGGCGTGACTGCCAAACTTTGCCTCGCTCAAGACCCCGAGGCCGACCAGCTGTTGGCCGACAATCCGCTGGCCCTGCTCGTCGGGATGGTTCTGGATCAGCAGGTTCCCTTCGAGACGGCATTCGCCGGACCGAAGAAGATCGCGGAGCGGATGGGCAGTTTTGACGCCGCCGAGATCGCCGACTACGACCCGGACAAGTTCGCCGCATTGTGCTCGGAAAGGCCTGCGATACACCGCTTTCCGGGGTCGATGGCCAAGCGCATCCAAACGTTGGCGCAGATCGTCGTGGACCGCTACGACGGCGACGCGGCGGGATTGTGGACCGCCGGTGACCCCGACGGAAACGAGCTGCTGCGCCGCATCAAGGGGCTACCGGGCTTCGGCGACGTGAAGGCGCAGATCTTTTTGGCCCTGCTGGGCAAGCAGTACGGCGTGACACCCAAAGGCTGGCGCGCGGCCGCCGGCGACTTTGGCAAGGCCGGCTCGCATATCTCGGTGGCCGATATCGTCGACGGAGAATCGATGGGGAAAGTGCGGTCGTATAAAAAGCAGATGAAAGCAGCAGCAAAGGGAAAGGCGGCAACGTGAAAACCCACATTACGTGTCCGTGCGGCGAAGCCATCCAGGGCAAGGACGAGGATGAGCTGGTCGAATTGACCCAGGCGCACCTCGCGAAGGTTCATCCGGGCATGGAGTACGACCGGGACGCCATCCTGTTCATGGCGTACTGACGCTTAAGGCACCACCGTCGAGCCGATGGTGGGCATGAACTGGCACTGATGGTCTTTGGTGCTGACCTGCCCGAAGATCGTCGACATGACGCTGCCGGAGCCGGTGTCGGCGATCGCCGTCAACGTCGTGGGCCCGTCCGGGTTGATGTCGGAGCGCGGCTTGAGCGCCACCGTTCCGGACTTGCCGGTGGTCAGGTTCACCCAGGTGACGTTCAACGGCAGCTTCTGCACCTCGGCGGGCCCGGGCGTGCCGACCGCGGTGAACACATAGGCCGTCTGCCCCGGGCCGGGACCGGGCGTCGGGATCTTGGCCGGCCCCGCCACCGATAGCGCGGTGGCGATCGAACTATTGCCGTCCGCAAGGCAATTGGTGCCGATCGAGGGATACATGAAGTCTTGCGTCGGCGGGGCGTCCGGGCCGAAATTCGGGGCCGCCGCGGCGGCAGGCGCCGGGGCAGGAGCGTCCGCGGGCGCCGGGGCTGTGCCGGTTGCCGCGGCGGGGGCCGCGACCGGGCCGGTGGCCGGGGCCGGGGCCGGTTCAGGGGCCGGTGCCGGTGCCGCGGCGGGCGCCGGGCCCGCGGCATGAACCGGGTCGATACCCGTCGGCAGGTGGGATTGCGTGCCCGGCACGACACCGGGCGGTGGCACGTGGGGCACCGGGCCGGTCTCGGGCGCGACGGCGGCCGCGGGCGGGCTGGTCGGACTGGCCACGAACTGGTTCACCGACGTCGCCACGTTCCTGGATTCGCTGGGCGCCCCCGGGGTGTGGGCGAACGCTTGCGCCGCGGCCATCAGCAGCTGCGTCGCCTGCTGCGGGTTGCTGGCCGCCTGCTGGATGATCGGGCTCAACTGGGCCAAGGCCGGCAGACCCGGCAGCTCTTGGGTGGTGTTGGGCGCCCCACCGGGGTTGGCCGCCGGATCGGCTGCCGCGCTCGGGGAAAGCCCGAACGCGGCAGCCGTCGCCGAGGCCACGACACCCACGGCAGCCAAACCTTTAGCGAAAGTGCTTGCCATGATGTCCTCCGGTCGTCGGTGGTGGGTCAGCCGTCTAAGGGGCTGATCAGGGCAGGGCGGCCAGCAACGACGTCGGCGCGACCGGCGCCGGCGCGGGTGCGGCCGGCGCGGGAGCCGCCACCGGCGCGGCCGGGACGACGCCGTTGGCGAGCGCCGGCAGGTCCCGCGGCAGCGAGATCTGCGACGGCACATTCAGCGGCAGGCCCGGAATCGCGGGCATCTCAACCTTCGCCACCCCGGGAGCCGATGCCGGGGCGGTGGCCGAGGCAGGCGCGGCGGGCGTGGTGAGCCCCGGGATGGACAGCGGCGACGCGGGAGCCGCCGGTGCCGCCGGAGCGGCCGGCGCGGTCAGGCCCGGGATCGGTGCGTTGACCCCGGGAATCGTCGGGGCCGCCGCGGGCGCCGCGGGTGCCGCGGCCGCCGGCGGGGTCAGGCCCGGGATCGACGGGATCGCCGCCGGGGAACCGGGTGTCGCCGCCGAGGCGGGAGCCAGGCCCGGGAAGGTGATCCCGGGGGCCTGCGGGGCGGCCGGCGGGGTAGCACCGAGCGCCGTCGCGAGGTTTTGCAGAATCTGCGGGGCGTTGGCCGCCGACGCGATCAGCTGCTGCGGAATGTTCGCGACGGCCGACATGTCCGGCGCGGGCGCCGGGGCCGGCACGGGGTCAGCGTGGGCGATACCGCCCGTCAGCAATGCTGCGGAGGAACCGACGACGACGGCGGTTGCGCGCAAGTAGGTCCAGATGGTTGGCATGACTCTCCCTGGGGATCGACGACAGGTTCCGGCCCGAAGTTACTTTGATGCTGGTGGGACTCAAGTGACACGTGTGGCATTTATGGGATCGTTATTCATACGTGCGGTGGCAGTGACCGAACGCTCCGCTCGCTAAAGTCGGGCGGGTAGACACCATGACCACGCGGCGGCTCGCGACTCGGCTGCAATCCGCCGCGCCAGTTCTGTTGATCGTCAGCATCGCGGCCCGGCTCGCCTGGACGTACCTGGCGCCCAACGGCGCCAACTTCGTCGACCTGCACGTCTACCTGGGCGGGGCCGCCGCCCTCGACCACCCCGGCACCCTCTACAGCTACGTCTACGCCGACCAGACGCCGGACTTCCCGCTGCCGTTCACCTATCCGCCGTTTGCCGCGGTCGTCTTCTATCCGCTGCACCTGCTGCCGTTCGGACTGGTCGCTTTTCTGTGGCAGGCCGCGACGATCGCCGCGCTGTACGGCGCGATCCGACTCAGCCAGCGCCTGCTGGGCAGTGATGTTCAAGGCGGTCACCGCGCCGCCATGCTGTGGACCGCGGCCACCATCTGGATCGAGCCGCTGCGCAGCACCTTCGACTACGGGCAGATCAATATGCTGCTGATGCTCGCGGTGCTGTGGGCGGTTTGCAGCACCCGGTGGTGGTTGACGGGACTACTGGTCGGCCTGGCGTCCGGGATCAAGCTGACGCCGGCGATCGCCGGGGTGTATCTGCTCGGAGTCCGGCGTTACGGCGCCGCCGTCTGCTCGGCGGTCGTGTTCGTCGCCAGCGTCGCGGTGTCGGTGGTGGTCGTGGGCGATCAGGCCCGCTACTACTTCACCGACCTGCTCGGCGACGCGCGTCGGGTCGGGCCGATCGCCACGTCGTTCAATCAGTCCTGGCGCGGCGGCATTTCGCGAATCCTCGGGCATGACGCGGGTTTTGGCCCGCTGGTGCTGGCCGCGATCGCGGTGACGGCGGTGCTGGCGGTGCTGGCCTGGCGCGCGCTGGACGAGTCCGATCGGCTGGGCAGGTTGCTGGTGGTCGAGGTGTTCGGGCTGTTGCTTTCGCCGATCTCGTGGACCCACCACTGGGTGTGGCTGGTGCCGCTGATGATCTGGCTGATTCAGGGGCCGGTACGCGAACGCCCGGGCGCGCGGATTTTTGGCTGGGGGTGGTTGGCGCTCACCATCGTCGGCGTGCCCTGGCTACTGAGCTTCGCGCAGCCGACCATCTGGCAGATCGGCCGTCCCTGGTATCTGGCCTGGGCGGGGCTGATCTACATCGTGGCGGCGCTGGCCACCCTGGTGTGGATTGCGGCTAGTCCGCGACAATCGCGTCGATATCGCGCGCCATCTCGACGTCGTTGCGGGTGATGCCACCCTCGGAATGCGTGACCAATGCGAAAGTCACTGTCCGCCAACGAATATCGATATCCGGGTGATGATCCTTGCTCTCCGCGTGCTCGGCTACCCGGCGCACCACGTCGATGCCGGCGAGGAAACTCGGGAATTTGATCGACCGGCGCAGGACGCCGTCGGCGTGCTCCCAGCCGTCGAGGTCGGGCAGTGCGGCGTCCACTTGTTCATCCGTTAACACAGCCATGTTCCTCACGGTACCGCTGCGCCCGTTACGCCGACGGCGCGCGCCGTGCCGGCGTTTGCTGACCACCGCAAGGGCACCGTGCCGAGGCTGCCGAACGACGAGCCAATTGGGCGAATGTACAGCATGGAAAGTGCCGATTTAGTAAGCTACCGCGGACCGATTGGGCTGCAGATTGCACTCAAACGTGCTCGCGTTTTCTGTTCGGCACTCAGGCAGTAACGGTGGGAGAGCGCGCCGATGAAGGCGAGTACTGGTACGCGATGACCGGTGGCGTGGCTTTGCCGGAGCAATCGATGATCGATGAAGCCGGCGCACAGGATGCGCCCCTGGAGGGCACGGCCGCCATTCAGGACTGGTCGATCGGGTACCTCAAACGTCATCCGCTGGCGTCGCTCGCCACGGTCGGGGAGCAGTTCGTCCTGGGCATGCGCACCCTGCAGTACTTCTTCATCGACCTGGTGACCGGCCGATTCCAATGGGAAGAGTTCGTCCGGCAAGGCGCGTTCATGGCCGGGACGGCCGTGTTGCCGACGATTCTGGTGGCCCTGCCGATCGGCGTGACGTTGTCGGTTCAGTTCGCCTTGCTCGCGGGCCAGGTGGGCGCCACCTCGCTGGCCGGCGCCGCCAGCGGACTCGCCGTCATCCGCCAGGGCGCGTCGCTGGTGGCCGCGCTGCTGATGGCGTCGGCGGTCGGTTCGGCGATCACCGCCGACCTGGGGTCGCGGACCATGCGGGAAGAGACCGACGCCATGGAGGTGATGGGCGTTTCGGTGATCCGCCGGTTGGTGGTGCCCCGGTTTGCCGCCGCGATCATGGTCGGCGTCGCCCTCACCGGAGTGGTCTGCTTCGTCGGGTTCTTCGCCAGCTACCTGTTCAACGTGTACTTCCAAGACGGCGCTCCGGGCAGCTTCGTGTCGACGTTCGCGGCGTTCGCCACCACCGACGACATGATCCTGGCGCTGCTGAAGGCGGTCATCTTCGGAGCCATCGTCGCGGTGGTCTCGGCCCAGAAGGGCCTGTCCACCAAGGGCGGCCCGACGGGCGTGGCGAACTCGGTGAACGCGGCCGTCGTCGAAGCCGTCTTGTTACTGATGATCGTCAACGTCGCCATCAGCCAGCTCTACATCATGTTGGTGCCCAGGACGGGCCTATGACGCTCACGACAGGCCCGGTGACCGAGCCGATCGCCCGGCTCGGCCACATGCTGCTGTTCTTTGTCCGGGCCCTCGCCGGCATCCCGATCGCGCTGCGTCAATACCGCGGCGAGTTCCTGCGACTGCTGTCGAACATCACCTGGGGCAACGGCTCGCTGGTGGTCGGCGGCGGCACCGCCGGCGTGGCCGTCGTGCTCGGCGCGACCGTCGGCGCGCTGATCGGGATCGAGGGCTACAACTTCCTCGACCTGCTCGGACTGGGACCGGCGACCGGCTTCATCTCCTCGCTGGTCAACACCCGCGAATTGGCGCCGCTGATGGCCGCCATGGCGTTCTCCATGCAGGCCGGCTGCCGGTTCACCGCGCAGCTGGGGGCGATGCGGATCGCCGAGGAGATCGACGCGATGGACTCGCTGGCGATCCGCCCCATCCCCTACCTGGTGACGACCCGGCTGATGGCCGCGGTCGTGGCGATCATCCCGCTGTACGCGGCGTGCCTGGCGATCAGCTACCTGAGCGCGCAGGCGGTGGTGCAGCTCAGCGGCGGCGGTTCCACCGGGTCCTACCTGCACTACTTTTCGCTGATGCTGGCCGGCAACGACATCGTCTACTCGTTCGTCAAGGCCGTCATCTTCGTGTGGATCTCCACCACCATCCAGTGCTATTACGGCTACTACGCCAGCGGCGGCCCCGAGGGCGTGGGCGTCGCCGCCGGACACGCCATGCGGGCCAGCGTCGTCGTCGTGATCATGGCCAACATGCTGCTCACCATGGCGCTGTGGGGGGTCGGCACCGGCGCGAGGTTCGGTGGCTAGGTCGATGGGCGGGCGCAACTCCTTCGAGCCCGACGGGCGGGGCGCGTCGGACCGACAGCTGGTCGGCTCCGGGCTGCTGGTGGTGGCGCTCGCGGCGGCGCTCACCGTGGGGCTGGTGGTCAAGTCGACGGGTCGCCTCGACGACCACGTCGCCGTGGTCGCCGACTTGGTCAACGTCGGCGACGGCCTGCCGCAGCGATCCGACGTCAAATACCACGGCCTGCTCGTCGGCACCGTCGACGACGTCGTTCCCGCCACCAACGGGAAACCCAACCACGTCCACATCAACCTCGACCCGGAATACGCCAAGTCGATCCCCGCGGCGCTGACGGCGCGCGTCGTGCCGAGCAACGTGTTCGCGGTGTCGTCAGTTCAGTTGGTGGACAGTCGTTCTGGCGCCGCTGGTGCCCGGATCCGGGCGGGCGCGCACATTCCCGAGGACACCCGGCTGCCGACCGTGCTGTTCCAAACCACCATCAGCAAGCTGCGTGACCTGCTGTCCGCGTCCGGGCGGGGCCGCGACGACCGATCGGTGGGCATCCTGGCCGCGCTGGCGGCCGCCACCGACCATCGCCGCGGCGCCCTGTTGACCGGCGCGACACAGCTGAATCACCTTCTGGATCAACTGAATTCGATCGTCAGCACCGACGCCGGTCCCTCGACGGTCGCCGCGCTGATCGACGCCACCCGGGGGCTGCAGGCGACGGCGCCCGACCTTCTCGACGCGCTGCACCAGGCCGTCGAACCGATGCGGACCTTCGCCGAAACGCGTGACCAATTGGCGGCGCTGCTCTCCGGCGCCGGTAACACGGTCGGCACCACGTACCAATCGTTTAGCAATCACATCGACCAGCTCATCCGGATCACCACCGACTTCACCCCGGTGCTGGGGGTTTTGGCGCAAAACTCGCACAACCTCCTGCCCGCCGTGATCGAGCTGGACAACCTCGCCGACAAGTACATGGCGAACGTCGCGACCCCCGAGGGCATCGGCAACCTGCGAGCGATGTTGTCGTTCACCCCGAGCTATGCGTACACGCGCGCCGATTGCCCGCACTACGGCGAGCTGAAGGGACCCAGTTGCTTCACCGCGCCGCTGGTGCCGGTGCGCCCCGATTTACCGGAAGTGCTGCTGCCGCAGAACTATCAGCCGCCCAAGGATCTCGCCCCGCCACCGGGCACCGTGATCGGACCGGACGGAAACCTGGTCGCCGTCGGGCCGCCTTTGATCAACCCGAACCCCAACCTGGCCGACCCCAACCCGCCGCTGCCCTCCTGGCTGCCCCCGTCCGCGCCGGTACCGGGGACTGCCAACCCGGATAACCCCGCACCGGGCCCCGCACCGCCGGACCCGGGGGCGCATGCACCGTGGGTCGCCCCGGTCGCGCCGAAGGCGCCGTGGGTTCCCCAAGCTTCATTCGGCGGCACCGTCGGGCCCGTCGGCAGCCACTATGAGCACGAGATGCTGAGCGTGATCACCGGCCAACCCGCCACCGCGGCCACCGAGCTGCTGCTGGGTCCGATCGCGCGCGGCACCACCGTCTCGCTGAAGCACCCGGCCGGGGGACCCAAATGAGGTTCCGCGGCCCGCTGATCGGCCTCACCCTGTTCATGGTCGTCTCGCTGACGCTCACCTGGCTGGTGTACGCCAGCCTGCGACGCGACGTGGGCGGCAAGACCACCCCGTACGCCGCGCTGTTCACCGACGTCTACGGCCTGCGCGAGGGCGACGACGTCCGGATGGCCGGGGTTCGGGTGGGTCGGGTCGAAAAGATCGACCTCGAAGGCAAATTGGCGAAGGTCTCCTTCGTGGTGCAGCAGGAACAGCACCTGTTCGGCAACACCATCGCCTCGGTCACCTACCAGAACATCGTCGGACAGCGTTATCTCGGACTGTCTTTGGGCAAGCAGGGCGACCGGCGGCAGCTGCCGCCCGGCAGCGTCATCCCGACGGAACGCACCGAACCGTCCTTCGACGTCACCGCGCTCCTCAACGGCTTCGAGCCGCTGTTCAGCGTGCTCAACCCGCACGACGCCGACAATTTGACCAAGGGCGTGATCGCGTCGCTGCAGGGTGACACCTCGTCGCTGGCCACGCTGGTCAGCCGAACCTCCACGCTCACAGAGACATTCGCCGGACGTGACCAATCCCTCGGCTCGGTGATCACCAACCTGAACAAGGTGGTCGGCAACCTCGCGGCGCAGAACGACAACCTCGACGGTGTCATCGTGCAGACCCGCGCGTTGGTCTCCCAACTCGACGGGCGCCGCCCAGAGCTGGTGTCCTCGGTGGGGTCGCTGGCGCGGGCGCTGGACCGGCTGTCGGCCTCCGCGACGGACGTGTACCCCGCGGCGCGCGAATTCATCGACCGTCAGCCCGGTGTCACCCGGCACATCCTGAACGTCGAACCTCAGGTGGCGTTCTTCGGCGACAACGTCCCATTGGCGTTGAAGGGCATCACCCGGGGCGCAAATCAGGGCGCCTACGGCGACGCCTACGCGTGTGACATCAACGTCTTTGGGTTCTTCCCCGGCCTCAACGATGTGGTGCCGATCATCGTCGCCGCCGCCACGCCGGGGAACAAGACGTGGCACACCCCGAAGTGCAGGAACACGGCCCATGGCTAGGCGGCTGGAGAGCTACAACAAGACTTGGCTTGGGTTTATCGCCGTCGTGGTGGTCGGCGCGGTGATCGGGGCCATGCTGTTGGCGCACAAGGTCGGCGCCGGATACCGGCAATACACCGCCGAGTTCGCGCAGGCCGCGTCGCTGCAACCCGGCAACCCGATCATGGTGGCGGGCATCCCGGTCGGCACGGTCACCAGCATGAAGCTCGACGGCGACCACGTCGAGGCGGGCCTGAAGATTCGCGACGACATCGCCCTGGGCAGGGACTCTAAGGCGGTGATCAAGGACGCCACCATCCTCGGTGGGCGCTACCTGGCCGTCCAGCCGGCGGGTCCGGATCGCCTGCCGCACAACACGTTCGGGTTGACTCACACCGAGGTCCCCTACGACCTGCAGACGGCGTTGAAGGACGCCACCAACACCTTCGAGCAGCTGGACTCGGACCAATTCGCGGCATCGCTGACCGTGCTGGGCAAGCAGATGACGGGCCTGCCCGCGGTGGTGCCCCAGGCGCTGGCGAACATCGACGCGTTGTCGTCGATCATCGCGCAGCGGCGCGACCAGTTGGGCCAGCTGCTCGCCAACACCGAGCGCGTCACCAACACCCTGCGCAACCAGCAGGCCAACATCGGCAGCCTGGTCAACCAGGGTCAGGACCTGATCGGTGTATTCGTCGCGCGCCGAGCGGTTTTCCACGCGATGATGCAGTCCCTGCAGAGCCTGGTGGACGTGTTGGGCAAGATCGTCGTCAACGACCGCTCGGGTGTGGACGCGATGCTCAAGGACATGGCGGATTTCACCGCCCTGCTGGGTCAACACGACGACCTGATGCGCAACCTGCTGCAGATCAGCCCGGTCTTCCTGCGCGAGGCGGCCAACATGACCGGCGACGGCAACGCGATCGCGTTCACCATCCCCAACGGCCCGGTCGTCGATTCGTGGATGTGCGCAATCAGCGGCCGCGCCAAGCAGTTCGGGATGATCCAGTACTTCAAGGACTGCAAGTGAGGGTCAGGATCATCGCGGTGATCGCCGCCGTGCTGTCGGCGGCCGCGGCGATCGGCGCCGGCTGGTGGTACCTGAGTCCCGGCGATGAGCCGCTCACGGTGACGGCCCAATTCGACAGCGCCTCAGGCCTGTACGAGGGCAACGTGGTGGCGGTGTTGGGCATGCCGGTGGGCAAGGTCACCAAGATCAACCCCAAGGGCGGCTACGTCGAGGTCGCGTTCACCGTCGACCGCAACGTCAAGATCCCCGCCGACGCCGAGGCGGTCACGGTGTCGACCTCCATCCTCACCGACCGCCACATCGAGCTGACACCGCCCTACCGTGGCGGCCCGGTGTTGGAGAATCACGACACCATCGGGTTGACCCGGACCAAGACGCCCGTCGAATTCAGCCGCGTGCTGGGCGTTCTCGACCGGGTGTCGAAATCGCTGGAAGGCGACGGCCATGGCGCCGGCCCCGTCGCCGATGTGCTCAACGGCGGCGCCGACGTCGTCAACGGCAACGGGCCACGCATCAAGCAGGCCCTCGACGAGCTGTCAAAAGCGTTGCGGCTCAGCAGCGACGGTGGCGCCGCCAGCCGCGAACAGATCACCACGATCATCAAGAACGTCAGCTCGCTGTTCGACGCCGCCGCGGCCAACGACGCGAAGCTGCGGGAGTTCGCTTCCACCGTCCACCAGCTCAGCGCGATCCTCGCCGACGAGGACTTCGGCAGCGGCAGTACGGGAAAGAAACTCGACCGGCTGATCCAGCGCGCCGGCGACCTGCTCGACGCCAACCGCGACAACCTCCGCAAGGCCATCCTCAACGGCAACCGCACGGCGGAAGCCGTTGTCGCCCAGCAGCGCGACCTCGCCGAGACCCTGGACCTGGCCCCCATGGTCGCGGACAACTTCTACAACGTGGTCGATCGGGCGAACGGCAGCATTCGCGGGCGGGTCCTCACCGACCGGGTGATCTTCGACGGCCAGTACGCCAAGGAGGTCTGCAACGTGATGGGCCTGCGGCAATTGGGCTGCAGCACCGGGACTTTGCAGGACTTCGGCCCCGATTTCGGGTTGACCTACGTGCTCGACGGCCTGGCCGCGATGGGGCAGAAGTGAAGCGCGCGAGAGCGGCCCTCGTTGTCGCGGTTGCCACCGCCCTCGTCAGCTCGGGCTGCGCCACGAACGGGCTTGCCAGCCTTCCGCTTCCAGCGCCGGGGCTGGGCACCGGCGGCTACACGCTGACCGCGATCTTCGCCAACGCGCTCAACCTGCCGACGAAGGCCAAGGTAAAACTCGCCGGCGCCGACGTCGGCCAGGTCGAATCGATGGTCGCGCGCAACTACACCGCGGTGACCACGCTGCGCATCCGCGACGGCGTCCTCCTGCCGCGCGGCAGCACGGCCGAGTTGCGCACGGCCACGCCGTTGGGCGACGTGTTCGTGGCACTCAAACCGCCGGCCGAGGATCCGGCGGACACGCCCATGCTGCACGACGGCGACACCATCGGTTTGGAATCGACGACGGCGGCCTCGACCGTGGAATCGGTGCTGGGCTCAGCCGCGGTGTTGGTCAATGGCGGAACCGTGCGCGATTTCACCAACATCATCAACGGCATTGGCAAGGCATCCGGCGACCAGGGCCAGGCGTTCGGTGAGCTGATCCGCAAATCCAACCAACTGCTCGGCACGCTGGACTCCCGGTCCGAGCAGATCTCGACCGCATTGACCGAATTGTCCCGTCTCGCCGACGAACTCGACGCCAAGAACCAGACCGTCACCGAGCTGATGGCGGCGGCCGGCCCGGGCACCGACGCGCTGGCCGCCAACGCCGGCCAACTTTCCGACCTGGCGGTGCAGGTCGGCGACACGGCCAAGGTGCTGTCCAGGTTCCCGGCGATCGGCGGAACCGACACCAGCGGCCGCAGCATCATTCGTGACCTGAACACGATCGCCGGTGCCGCCAACGACGTTGCGGTGAGCCCCGACACCAGTTGGTTGGCGCTGAACCGCATGCTGCCGACCATCATCAAAACCGGCTCGGGCAGTTCGATCGCGGTGTCCGCCAGCATCGACAAGCTGATCCTCGGATCGATACCCGACATCGGATTCCCGGGGGACCCCGGCCTGCACGGGCCGCACCACTACACCATGAATCAGTTGGTCGGCTCGTTGAAGTACACGCTGTGGCGTCTGCAGGAACGCGTCGTCGGGCGCGGGCCGAATTCACCGCAGGTGCCGGTGATCCCGGATCCGCTCGTCCCCGGCCAGATCGATATCGCCCCCGGACCGCCGCGATGATAACGGCGATCGCCAACGCCGCCGTCCGCCTGGTGCGGGCGTCGCATCGTCAGCAGGTTTGGCTGTCGGTGGCCGGACTGGTGCTGACCCTGGTGGTGGCGGCCGCCTACCTGTTGATCGGCGCGCTGCGGGTCGCACCGTTCGCATCGTCCTACCGGGTCACCGTGCAGTTGCCGGAATCCGGTGGGCTGCTGCCGAATCAGGATGTGACGCTGCGCGGCGTGCCTGTCGGGCGGGTCGAGTCGCTGCACATCACCGAGCGGGGCGTCAACGCCGTCGCGAACATCACGTCCAAGGTCCGCATCCCCGCGTCTGCCGTCGCGCACGTGTCCGCGCTGTCCCCGGCGGGCGAGCAATTCATCAACCTCGAGGCCGCGTCCGACGCCGGACCCTATCTGCGCGACGGCAGCGTCATCGCGCTGGATCGGACCACCGTCCCCATCAGCATGGCGCAGTTGCTCACCGACGCCGACGGGCTGCTGGCTCAGGTGGACCCGCGCAAGGTCGAGTTGATCAAGAACGAACTGAGCCTGAGCAAGGAGGGGCCCGCGAAGCTGGCCGCCATCGTCGACGGCGGAACGTTCCTGCTGTCGACGCTGGATTCGGTGCTGCCGCAGACCACCAGCATCATCAGGACCAGCCGGGTCGTGCTGACGCTCGCGGCCGACAAGAACGCCGGGTTAGCCGCCACGACAAAGGATCTCGACCGCACGCTGGCCGGGGTCGCCAGAATGCAGGGCGGCTATCGCCGGCTGACGGCGCAGGCACCGCACGCGCTGTCCAGCGTGGATAACTTGTTCGCCGACAACTCCGACACCATGGTGCAGCTGCTGGGCAGCATGGCCAGCGTGTCACAGCTGTTGTACCTGCGGGTGCCGGCGCTCAACGCGCTGTTCCCGAACTACCGCGGCTCGGTGTTGGACGCGGTGGCCAGCGCGTTTCACGACAACGGCGTCTGGGTGACCGCCGACATCTACCCGCGCTACTCCTGCGACTACGGCACGCCGGCGCACCCGCCCTCGTCCGCCGACTATTACGAGCCGTTCATGTACACCTACTGCCGCGACGACGACCCGGCGGTCGGCATTCGAGGGGCCAAGAACGCGCCGCGGCCGGGAGGCGACGACACCGCGGGCCCGCCGCCGGGAGCCGACCTGGGACGCCGCACCGACCCAACCCCCAAGGGGCGCTTCACGGTTCCCACCCCCTACGGCGGTCCACCGCTGCCGATCGAACCGCCGCACTAAGACCCAAAGACCGGTTAGTTCAAGGAGATGATGATGGTGGCTACCAAGGCGACAGACGAAGACGCCGAAGAGAAGGAAGCCGAAGAGCCTGACGTCGAAGTGACCGAAGAGGTCGACGATGATGTGCGCTTAAAGGGCAAGGGCGAGAAGCGCAGATGGCGCAAGCGTCCGTGGCGGCAATACCTGCGCCGCGGCATAATGCCGGCGTTACTCGTTGCCTCGCTTGCGGTTTCGGGCTTCCTCGGCTGGAGGCAATGGCAGGCCCATCAGATCCAGCAAGCCGGACAGCAGGCCCAGCAGGCGGCCATCGCGTACGCCCAGGTGCTGACGAGCATCGACTCCAACAACGTCGACCAAAACTTCCGGCAGGTGCTCGACGGCGCGACCGGCGAGTTCAAGGACATGTACACCCAGTCCAGCGTGCAGCTTCGGCAACTGCTGATCGACAACAAGGCCACCGCGCACGGGGTGGTGGTCGATTCGGCCATTCAATCCGAATCCACGAACAAGGTTGTCGTGCTTGTCTTTATCGACCAGACCGTCACCAACACGCAGGCGCCCGATCCGCGCATCGATCGCAGCAGGATCAAGATCACCATGGAGAAGGTCGACGGGCGCTGGCGGGCCAGCAAGGTGCAGCTGCTGTGATGCTAAGGCTCACCGCGGCGCTCGTCGTGCTCGTGGCCGCGGCGTTCCCTGACGCGGCGACGGCGCGCGCGTCGGCGCCGTCGTTCTGTGGCGAGCTCGGTGGCGACTGGGACGGCCAGTACTGCCACACCACGGTCACCTCCGAACGCAACGCGGTCCGCGACATCAAGGTGGCCTTGCCCGCCGAGCTGATCGACAACCCGACCACCAGCGCGGTGGTCCGCGACTACCTGCACACCCTGGTCAACAATTGGCGAAACGCCAACGGCCACATGGTCGCCGACAGCTACGGCGAGGAGAACTACGAGATCTTCCGACACGGCAGCCTGCTTAGCGCGGTGTTTCACGAGGACTACCACGCCGACGGACCCCAATTCAACAATGCCTACCGCACCTTCACGTTCGACATGGCCAGCGGCAGAAGGCTGATGCTGTCGGACCTGACCACCTCCGACCCGTTGACCGCCATCCCGCCGTTGGCCCAGCCCTTCGTCCAAACCGCGCTCAACCAAGCGCCGCCACCGCACGATCCCGGGACCTACCCGTTCGTGGTCGACCGCTGGACTCCCGACAAGGTGTACTCGGGCGCCTACAAGGCGTGGGCGCTGACCCCCGACGAGTTGATCCTCTACATGCCGGACTACCCGGTGGCTCACGACGAGCCGCTGAACTTCACCCCCGGCGTGATGCAGTGGTACATGGACGGCGGCACCGTGCAAGCCCACATCCCGCTCTCGGCGCTCGGCCCGGTCTTGCGCCCCGGCTTCGGTTAACGTACCGGAATGACCTCGATACAGCTTTCGATGGGAATCCCCTCGTTCTCGGCCGAGGCCCCGGCCAACTGGGACCACCTCACCGACTGGGCACAACTGCTGGAAGGCTGCGGATTTGACCGCGTCCTGGTGTCCGAACACATCGCGTTCGGGATGAACATGGACGCCTACGCCGATCCCAAGGTGGGCGGCACCGAAGGCGGTCGCCAGCCCACCGGGCCCGACGGGCACTGGTTGGAGCCGCTGACGGTGCTGACCCACCTGGCCGCGCGCACCGAACGTATCCGGTTGGGCACCAACATCTTATTGGCCCCGTTGCGCCCGGCCGCCGTGCTGGCGAAAACCGTTGTCACCATGGATGTTTTGTCGGGTGGCCGCATCGATCTCGGCGTGGGCGTGGGCTGGCAGCGCGAGGAATACGACGTCGCCGGCGTCGACTTCACCAAGCGCGGAGCGATCCTGGACCAGACGCTCGAGGTGTGTCAGCGGTTGTGGCGGGAAAACGAGGTGAGCTACACCGGCCCGGGGCTGAGCTTCGACCGGATTCACCAGATGCCCAAACCCGTTCAGCCCGGGGGAGTGCCGATTTGGGTGAGCGGCACGGTCAACCGCGCCGTCGCTCGCCGGCTCGCCCGGTTCGGAAAGTATTGGATCCCTTGGGGTTCCGACGCCCGCGACATCGCCGCGGGCATCGAACGGATGCGCGCGGCGGTCGAGCAGGCCGGCGGCGAACCGGATGGGTTCGGCGTGAGCGGCGCGCTGCGCGTCAAGGCGGGCCCGGACGGCCGGCCCGACCTGGCCGCCGCCGCCGCGGCCGCGGCGGCCCAAGCCAAGGCCGGGGTGAGCGACCTGCGGCTGGCGTTCTGGCCGCTTCCCGACGGGGACCGGGAGCGTGACATCCCCGCGTTCGTCGACGCGGTGCGCAACGCGGTTTGACCTGCCGCTTTGCGCGCGGCGGAAACTTGTCGGTGGTGGCTGCTTTGATGGCGTTATGTCGTTGACCGCTTCTGCTGACGCCGTGGAGATGATCCCGAAGGATCGTCTTGCGGTGTTGTTTGAGGAGTTGGCGGAGTTGTGCGGTCAGCGTAATGCGATTGATGGGCGCATTGTGCAGATCGCCGCCGAGCTCGATGGGCGGCAGTTGTGGGGGATGACTGGGGCGCGGTCGCTGGCGGCGGTGATGGCCTGGAAGACGGGCTGCTCACCGGCCAATGCGCGCACCGTGGCCACCATCGCCGAGCGGTTGGAGGAGTTTCCGCGCTGCGCTCAAGCTTTGAGCGAGGGGCGGCTGTCGCTGGATCAGGTCGGGGTGATCGCCGCGCGCGCCGGTGAGGGATCCGATGAGCACTACGCGCAATTGGCCGCGGTGGCCACGGTGAGCCAGCTGCGTACCGCGGTCAAACTCGAACCGCGACCCGACCCCGGTCCCGCGCCCGAGCCCGAGCGCTCATTTTCGAAATCGAGCAGCGAGCAGGGCAGCTGCTACCGCATCAAACTCGGGCGCCTCGATGCCGCCAAATTCGACGCCGCGGTGGCCTCGCATCGCGACGCGTTGTTCGCCGAATGGCGCCGCGATCACGGCGATGACGAGCAGCCAGCACAAGACAGGCCTGCGTTGCCCACGACGGGGGATGCGTTCATGCGGTTAATCGAGGCGGGCTGGGATGTGGAGGCGGCTCGGCGCCCGCACGGGCAGCACACCACGGTGGTGGTGCACGTCGATGTGCAGCAGAAAGCCGCCGCCCTGCATCTGGGGCCGCTGCTGTCGGACGCCGAACGCCAGGAACTGACCTGCGATGCCACCTGCGAGGTCTGGTTCGAACGCCACGGCAACGTCATCGGCGCCGGGCGCACCACCCGAGTGATCAACCGCCGGCTGCGCCGCGCACTCGAACACCGCCACCCGACCTGCGCGGTCCCCGGTTGCGGCGCCACCCGCGGCCTGCATGCGCACCACATCCAGCACTGGGAAGACGGCGGCCCCACCGAGCTACACAATCTGGTGCTGCTCTGTCCGTACCACCATCGGCTGCACCACCGCGGCCTGATCACCATCAAAGGACCCGCCGACGCCCTGACCGTCACCGACAACGAAGGCCAACTACTCAGCCCCGGATCACTGGCCCGACCACCCACCCAACCCCCACCGGTGGTCCCGCCCTGCCGCGGACCCCTCGGCGAACGCGCCGACTGGTGGTGGTACACACCCTTCCAACCCCAACCACCACCCACCAACAACTAAGCTGGCGCCGAGGCGCAAACCCGTTGTCACGCAGGGATTTTCGGTCGTATCCTACGAACGAACCAGGCGACCCGGCCGGGCGTCGGTGAGCTGGCCGTCATCCACGACAACCTCGCCGGCCACCAGCGTGGCGGTGTACCCCGTGGATCGCTGTATCAAGCGACCCGTGGCGCTGGGCAGATCGTTGACCTTCTCCGGGCGAAGCAACGCCAGTTTCTGGTAGTCGATCACGTTGAGGTCGGCCCGCATGCCCTCGCGAATGATGCCACGGTCGGTGAGCCCGTAGAGCGCGGCGCCGTCGCCGGTGAGCCGGCGCACCGCGTATTCCAGCGGCAGTCGCGGCCCCCGCGTGCGGTCGCGGGTCCAGTAGGTCAGCAAGTAAGTGGTCATGCTGGCGTCGCACACGATCGACGAATGCGCCCCGCCGTCGCCCAGCCCCTGCACCGTCAGCGGATCGCTCATCATGTCGTACAGACCGTCGTAGGAACCCTTGCCGTAGTTCAGCAATGGGAACAGCAGGAAGTCTCGCCCGTCGGCGCCGAGCATCACGTCATAGACGACCTCCCACGGATCCCTGTTGTCGCGGCGGGCGATGGCGGCCACGCTGTTGTCGCTGGTGGGCTCGTAGTCCAGCGCCTCGCCCAGCGGGAACAGGCGCTCGAAAACGTGCCGCGACATTCGGTCGAGCGCCGTCGCCGCCTTGTTGGCCGCGGGCGCCTGGGCCAGAATCTCGGCGCGCACGTCGGGTCGGCGCAGCTGCGAGATCAGTTCGGGTAGCGGAAGATTCGCGATCCGCTGGTAGGCCTCGGCGTACTTGAACGGGTTGAGCCGGGACTGGTGACCGACCAGCGCGCTGAAACAGCGACTGCCGATCTGGGGCCGGATGTTGGCGCCGTTGGCGTTGGCCTCGTGCACGGCGGCAAAGTGCGGCCGCCAGGCGTCGGGCTCGAAGGTGGTTTGCATGATCAGGAACGTCAACGGTACCGGCGCCGATTCACCCAGGCGCACAATCCATTTCAGCTCGCGATCCATGGAGCCCTCGGGATCCAGGCCCTCCACGCCGCCGACACCGGCCGGCACGACCTCGAAGACGCCGCGCCCGGCCTTGACCATCGTGGCATACAGCGCCTCCAGCTCCGCGTCGGCGGCGAAGGTGCCGGGCACCGGGTTGCCGTTCACGTCGCGGTGTCCCTGGGTACGGCCGGTCGAGAAGCCGACCGCGCCGGCGTCCAGTGCGTCGGCGACGATCGTGGTCATCGCCTCGAGGTCGTCCGCCGTCGCGTCGTCGAGCGCCCGGTCGCCCATCACGTAGGCGCGGACGGCGGCGTGCGGCACCTGGGCGCCGATGTCGAGGGCGTGCGGGGCGCGCTCGAGCGCGTCGAGATACTCCGGAAAGGACTCCCAATCCCACCGGATGCCTTCGTAGAGCGCGGTTCCCGGGATGTCCTCGACCCCCTCCATCAGCTCGACGAGCCGCTGCCGATCAGCGACGGGCGCGAAGCCGACGCCGCAATTGCCGAGGATCGCGGTGGTGACCCCGTGCCAGCAGGACGGTGTCAGGTGCGGATCCCACGTCGCCTGCCCGTCGTAGTGGGTGTGGATGTCGACGAAGCCCGGCGTCACCAGCAGGCCGTCGGCGTCCATGGTCCGGCGCGCCGAGCCGGTCAGCTTCCCGACCCCGACGATGCGGCCGTCCTCGACCGCGACGTCGGCCGTGTAGGCGGGCCCGCCCGTGCCGTCGATGACCGTGCCGCCGCGGATCACTAGATCATGCATGTGCCTGCCCTACCTTCTCTGCATTGGTTGACGAGCTGCGCGTCCGACGGATCACCCTTTCGGAGGGCCGGCCAAGCAACGTGGTAACCGCCCGGTAAATGACTGCACCGTAAGGCCATTGGGTGACGACCCGTCCGGATGCCGACTTGTAGTAGTTGTTCGATTGCACCCACGCCGTCTTGGCCATGGCACCTTGGATCCACCGGTTGTAGCGGTGATAGAACCAGGGCCGGACCTCGATGCCGACGATGCCCTCGTCGCGCAGCCGTTTGATCGACCGCACCGCGTATTCGGCCTGGCGCACCAGCGCCGAGACGATCTCGCCGCCATTGGTGTTGGGTCCATAGAGGATGTAGAAGTTCGGGAAGTGCGGCACGGTGATTCCAGCGAACGCCTGCGGTTCCCCTCGCCAGAATTCGTGCAGCGTCGCTCCGGTGCGGCCGACGACCCGGTAGGACGCCAGATAGTTCGCCGGCTGGAACCCGGTCGCCATGACGAGCACGTCGGCAGGATGCTCCACCCCGCGCACGTCTACCACGCCGCCGGGTGTGACTGACTGGACGGCGAACGGAACCAGTTCGACGTCGTCGCGCAGCAGCGCGGGATAGAAGTCCTTGGTGAGTACCGGACGTTTGCCGGGGTAGGGGTACTTCGGTGTGACGGCCTCGGCCAGGTCGGGCCGGTCGGCGAAGACCTTGGCAATGTAGGCGCGACAGCGTGCTTCGGCGAGCGTGTTGATCTTGGTGCCGGGCCGGTGCAGTGAGCCGAACAATTGCCCGATCTCGATGAGCCAGAACTGCCGCAGTCGTGCGCGCCGCCGGGCCCACGGTCGCCGCAGCCGTGCGCGTTCCTCTTCGCTGAGATCGCGGTCGGGTTTGGCCATGACCCAGCCGGGCTCGCGCTGAAACAATGTGACGCGTTCGGCCACTCCGGCGATCGCCGGAACCACCTGCACGGCACTGGATCCGGTGCCCACCACCGCGACTTTCTTGCCGGCCAGGTCCACCGGCTGCCATCGGGCGGTGTGCAGCTTCGGGCCGGCAAACTCGTCGAGGCCCGGCCAGGTGGGGTAGTTCGGGATGTTGAGCATGCCCACCGCGCTGATGACCGCCCGGAAGGTGTAGACGTCCCCGCCCGCGGTCCGCAACAAGTAGCCGCGCGCTTCGTCGTTCCAGACGACCTCGTCGACCGTGGTGTTGAAACGGAAGTGCGGCCTCAACCCATACTCGTCGACGACATCGTCTAGATACTGCTGCAGTTCGGCCTGGCGGGCATGAGTGCGCGTCCAGTCGTGCGGCCGGAAGGAGTATGAGTACAGCACGGAATGGACGTCCACCTCGGCGCCGGGATAAGTGTTGTCGCGCCAGGTGCCGCCCACGCCTGACGACTTCTCGAAGACGGTGAAGTCACGCAAGCCCGCCTTGGCGAGGTGGACGGCCGCTGCGATGCCGGCGAAGCCGGCGCCGATGATCGCAACCGAAGGTCCGGGGTCCGCTTCAGGCACGGATCGCCTCGATAGTCCACTCGGGGAGAAGCGGTGCGCGAGTGAGGAAGTGGTGGTGCTGTCCGGTCGCGTGCAAGAGCACCTGGATGCGCAGCGTGCAGCAGCCGATGCGGACCGCCGCGAAATGCTCGTACCACTCCAGGTCGGTCAGAGTTCGCCCGATCATGTCCTGGTAGCGACCTACGACCTTGTCCCTGGTGTCGAATCCGGGCAACTCGGGATCGGCCGCGATCCCGAAGACATCGCGCATCTGCCGTCGCGTCGCCAGCCACCACCCGAAGTCGGCCTCGGCCGGACAAAGGCAGGCCTGCTCCCAGTCCAGGACGCCCACGATGTTGCCTTGATCGTCGAAGACCACATTCGATATCCGCGCGTCGCCCCAGCAGACACCGGGCTCGGCGGGGTGATCGGGCAGGTTGCGCGCCAGCCAACCGAAGGCTTCGAGCATCAAGTCGGGGACCTGGTTGTCGGTGCCCCACTTCAGGTATTCAAGCCACCACGTCACCTCGGCTTCGGCGCCAACTCCGGTGGGACGTCGCAACCACGACGCCTCGCTCGTCGGAATCTTTTGCAGCGCAGCAAGAGTCATCAGAAAGGAGTCCTGCGTTCGACGCTGGACATCCGCGGAAGCATCGTGGAGCCAGCCCTTCCTCGCGTACGTCATATCGCCAGGAATGTGGCCCACGATTCGGGGCATCACAAGGAATTTCGATCCGATCCAGTCCGGGTTCGGTTCGTAGATAAGCGGGTTCGGGGTCGCCACGCCATATCGGCGTACCAGCTCCTGAGTCCGGGCCTGTACCTCCAGGTCATAGTCGGCAAAAATTCCTCCGCCGGCCGGCGGGATGCGCACCACATAATCACGTTGGCCCTTGGCGTCGGTGAGCGACGCGAGCAGGCTCTCGCTTGACCATCCGCCCGACTTGTTGGCGATCGTGAGGTCGTTCAACGTCGCGGACGGACCGAACTTGTTGGCGAACCACAGACCCAGCTGGTGTTTCGTCGCGGCGAGGTCGCGTTGGACGAGGGTGAGGCCAGCCATGGCCAAACATTTACATACTGGCGTCAAGATGTAAAGTGACTTCCGGGTTTACGTTTCAACACCCAGATGTAAGGAGGACTTTGCTTTGCCGCAGCCGGGCCCCCTCACGTTCGGCGACATCGACGACATCAGTCGTCCGTTGGCGATCGCCGTCCACGGCTTTCCCGACACCCCCCACACCTGGCGCTACCTGGGCCCGGCGCTGGCCGCGGCGGGCTACCGGGTGCTCGCCCCCTGGTTACCGGGCTACGACGCACCCGCGACCGGGCCGATCAGCGTCGGCACGTATGTGCGCTACATCGGGGACCTGCGGCGGAAGTACCAGGGCGACGATCGCTGCGTGTTGGTTGGTCACGATTGGGGGGCCAACGCGGGATACGGTGCGGTCGCCTTCGATCCAAGCGGGTACAGCCGGCTGGTGACGCTGGCGGTTCCGCCGGTCGGCGCACTCGGGTCGCCGATGTTCGCATACCGGCAGCTCAAGCGGTCCTTCTACATATGGTTTATGCAGCAGGTCGGGCTCGCCGAAGCCGCGCTGGCCGCCCCCGGCTTCTGGGAATCGCTGTGGACCGACTGGTCGCCGGGCCACGACTGGTCCGAAGACGTCGCGCAGTTGCGCCGGTCGGTGACCGAGGAATCGATCGCCGGCATCATCTGCCCCTACCGGGCGTCGTTCCAACCGCAGTTCGCCGACCCCGAGGTGAGCGTCGAAGCGGCGGCCACCCTGGTGCCCCCGCCGGTCCGCACGCTCTATCTGCACGGTGCCAATGACGGCGCTTTGGGTGCCGAGTTACTGGAAGACGTGACCGCGCACCTGCCGGCCGCGGGATCGCGATTCGAATTACTCGACGGCGTCGGTCATTTCCTGCACTTAGAGCGGCCCGATCAGGTGGCGGACATTATCTGTGGCTGGCTCCAAGCCGATTAGGCGCTGGCCACCGGCCGCGCGGCGCGGCCGCGCGCGGGATCCAGTCCGGCTGCATAGCGCAGCTCGGCGAGAAACTTGCCGCGATCGTCGTCGCCGACCAGGTAATGGCTCACCGCCACGCGCACTATCGTCGCCGCGGCGATTTCGGCGTGATCGCCGGGAATGATCCGGGCGATCCGCTCGTGCAGCAGCGGCATCACCCGGCGCATCTGGCCCAGCACGTATTCGGGCTCGACGTCGACGAGAAAGCCGAGCGAGTAGGAGTGCTGGAAATCGACGACGAACTGCAGCGCGGCATCGAGCCGCTGGTAGCCGCGCAGCCCGGCGACCGCATTGGCGATGCCGGCATCGAAGTTGTCCTGCTCGTAGAGCCCGAACGCTTCCAGCAGCGCCGCCTTGGAAGGGAAATAGCGGTACAGCGTCGGCCGTGACACGCCGGCCTCGGCGGCGACTTCCGAAAGCATCAGGTTTTTGCGCCCACTGCGGGCCAGCACGACGAACGTGGCGGCCAGAATGCGCCGGCGAGTCGACCGCTCAGCGTTGGGGGGCACCCGAGTTGGCATTCCCCAAGCTTTACATATTATGGATCAAATGTCACACTGGCCTCGACCTGCTGACCGAGAATATCGGTCCGTCGGCGTGACGCATGGACAGGCGGACGTTACTAGCGGGACGGGTCGCGGCACATGGAGGTGGGAGGACTGACAGATCTCGTCATTCGCAAGATCCCGTTCGAGTTCGACGCGACCGTGCCGTTCTTGTGGCAGCCGGCCAATCCGAGTTTCGCGGCGTTCTGCAACACTTTCACGTTCATCGCCGTGCCGTTCGAGCGGTACATCATCGGCGCGCTGCGCAAGGCCAAAGACCGGCTCGCCGAAAGACCGGCCATCGCCGAGGAGGCCGAAGCCTTTCTGCGCCAAGAAGCCCAGCACGCGTCGGCGCACCGCAAACACATGCTCGCGCTCATCGAGCGGTACCCGGCTCTCGAGCAGTGCTACGACGAAGCCAATCGCGCCTACGACGAGCTGATCGCGGCCCACCCCGTCGAATACCATGCCGCCTACGTCGCCAACCTGGAAGCGACCTTCACCCCGCTGTTCAAAGTCATTCTGGATAATCGCGAGGCGCTCTTCGGCGGCGGCGACAGCCGGGTCGGGTCGCTGATGATGTGGCACTTCGTGGAGGAGATCGAACACCGCAGTTCCGGGCTTCTGCTCTACCAGCATCTCGTCGGCAATCCCTGGTATCGGGTCAGGCATGTGCGACAGACGTTCAACCACGTCGGCTCCGTCACGGCCAAGATCACCGCGGCATTTGACGAGCACGTCCCGCTGGAGGACCGTGGGGGCGTCTCGGTACAAGAGGCCCTGGCGTCAATTCGAATGAGCGAGTTCAAATTCCGCGGTCCCGGTGGTCGCCGCCGCCGCGAGCGAGCGGGATCGCCCACAACGCTCTTTCAACCCGTGCCCACCAGGCAGCTGGCCACCATGGTGTGGCGGCTGCTGTTGTCACAGGCCCCCCACCACGATCCCGCGAATCAGCCGCTTCCCGAGTGGGCCACGGCGTGGATGCAAGAGTACGAGCGCGGCACGGACATGACGAAATTTACTGGAGTACAGGCGAATTGATGGCCACAGTTTGCCGATCGCCTCGACGCCTACGAAGGGTGAGTGCTGTTGCTGTCAACCAATTATGGCGGCCTCGTTCCTGAGGACGAATTCCTGACCCACCAGATCGTCGATACCTTTGCGACCGTGAGTCAATCGGACCCGTCATGGACCGAGAAGATCTGGACGACGGCGCATGCCCGCGACAATTCGCTGCAGGTGGTGTTGGGGATCGGCAAGTACACCAACCGCGGCGTTTTCGACGGGGCGGCCGGGGTGTGCCGTGGCACCGAGCAGTGGACGGTGCGCGCGGGCCGGCGGCTGTCAGCGGACTTCTCCGGCACCGATGTGGGTCCGATCCATTACCGCGTCGTTGAGCCGCTGCGCGCGGTCAGAATCAGCTTGGACGAGAACGAGCACCAGCCGATCGCGTTCGACGTGGTGCTCCGCGGCTCATTCGATGCAGCCTTAGAGGATCCGTGGCCCGATCGCAGTCCCGACGGCTACCGGGTCACGCATAATGTGTTGCGCTACCACCAGATTGGCGTCGCGTCGGGGTGGGTCCAATTGCACGGCGAACGTGTCGATATCAAGCCCGACGAATGGATATCGATCCGCGATCACTCGTGGGGTTTGCGGCCGGGCGTCGGCAAACCGATTCCCGGACTGCCTCGGGGCGGCGGCAAGATCACGCAGATGTTCATGACGTGGTTCCCGATGACCATGGCCCGCAGTGATGGGTCGAAATACTCGCTCTTCGTCTTTCTGCAGCACGAAAAGGGCCAGGGCTTTGAATCCGTCCGCTCGCAGGCCGAACAGCAGGAGGAAAATGGCGGCTCGCACCGGTTCGCCGCGGTCGAGCAGGATCTGCGGTTCCGTGACGACAATCGTCGGTTTACCCACGGGACAATCACTCTCATCGAGTCTGACGGCACCAAGAGGCCGCTGAGCATTCGCGCGGCGGGAGACGGCGGCTTTCACCTCGGAACCGCGGGCTACTACGGCTGGAACGACTGGGTGTACGGGGAGTGGGTGGGAGAGCTACGGGTTGAGGGCAACCACATCACCGACTGTGACGAACCCGCGACGGCGCGAAAGGTCCACCAGTTACGTGATCTGCTGGTGCGGGTGGAGGACCCGGTCGGGGGCGGGGTTGGCGTCGGCAACATCGAGACCTTCGCGCTCGGCGCCTTCCCCGAAATCGGTCTGACTCAGCAGAATTCGTTCCTGTGAAGTCCCGCGGCGCCGCATGATGTCTCGGGCTCAGCGGGTCAGCATTACCATGTCTGCCGGCGAAGTCGACGACCTATTGGCTACTGCACGCACGATGTCGCTGGCCACGCTGGGTAGCGGTGGCTGGCCGCACGTGGTGGCGATGTGGTTCGCCGTGCACGACGGCTCGATAACCTTTATGGCCTTCCGGCGTTCGCAGAAGTGTCGCAACCTGGCGCACGACGACAGGGTGACCTGCCTGGTCGAGACGGGCACGCACTATGACGAATTGCGGGGGGTGCAAATCCGTGGGCGCGCAGTCGAAGTCGTCGGCGACAAGCGCCTGCCGGCGGCGTGCGCGGTCGCCAGACGTTACTCCGACGGGCCAGTCGACCCGGACGAGGTCGCTCGGCAGATCAGGGCACGAGTCGTCTACGCGGTGACACCAATCGCGACCGTCAGTTGGGATCATCGCAAGCTCGCGGCCGCCGACAGCGGCGACCTTGCCGGATAGATGCGGAAGCGGAGGCTGACAACATGTTTAACGAAATCAGGGCCGGGGCGATCGGAGGCCGCTGGTGACCGCCATCGTCACCGGCGGAGCCTCCGGCATCGGTCTGGCGGTGGTGAACCGATTGCGCCGGGCCGGCCAAGACGTCATCGCTTGGGACCTCCGCGGCGGTGACATCCGATGTGACATCAGCGATCCCGAGTCGGTAGCCGACGCGCTTGAGGCGACAACCGCGCAACACGGACCGCCGACGCGGCTGGTGGCGTGCGCCGGCGTGGGCGCTACTGGCCTGCTTACCGAGCAGACACTCGAGGAGTGGCGACGGGTCCTGGACGTCAACTTGACCGGTACCTGGCTGACCATGCGCGCGGTCGCGCGGGCGATGATCCAGGCCGGTGCCGGCGGGGCCATCGTGGCGGTGTCGAGCATCAGCGGCACCATCGCGGACCGGGATATGGCGGCCTACTGCGTGTCCAAGGCCGGCGTCGACATGCTCGTTCGAGTGGCTGCCGCCGAATGGGGTTGCCACGGAATTCGGGTCAATGCGGTGGGGCCGGGGGTGACCCGCACGCCGATGCTCGCCAAACCCGAGGCGTTGCCCGGCTGGGTCGACGGCCTGAACGAACGCACCGCGCTGGGTCGGTTGGGCGAGGCCGATGACGTCGCCGAGGCCGTCGTGGCGGTGCTCGAACTGGGCTGGGTGACTGGGCAAACCCTACTCGCGGACGGAGGACTCGCCCTGCACAGCCCGATCAACGCGTACGGACAGATGCAGCGGCTGGCGGCGAAACAGTCGGCCGATCAAACCGCTAGTGCGCGGTCGCCGGACCCGCGGCCATCGTGAGCCCGTTTACGACCGACATTCTCATTGAGCTCAGCGGGATCGACGAGCCGACGGCAGGAGACGCATCGCGGTGAAGACAGCGATTACCGACATCTTCGATATTGACTTTCCACTCTTCGCGTTTAGCCATTGCCGCGACGTGGTGGCGGCCGTCACCAACGCCGGCGGCATGGGCGTCCTCGGTGCGGCGGCGCACACTCCGGAATATCTCGAGCACGAGTTGGCGTGGATCGATGCTCACGTCGGCGGCAAGCCCTACGGCGTCGACATCGTGATGCCGGCGTCGTATCGCGGGCGCGGCGAGGTGAGCGCGGAGAATCCCCGCGAGGATTTCATCAAGATGATCCCGGACGGGCACAAGCGTTTCGTCAACGATCTGCTCAGTGCGCACGGTGTGGCGCCCATCGACACCTTCGATGCGTCGGTCGACGCGACGGGTCTCAGCCACGAAGGTGCTTTGAAACACCTCGAGATCGCCTTCGCGCATCCGATCGGATTGCTGGTCAACGCGCTCGGGCCGATGCCGGCCGACGTGTGCCAGGCCGCGCACGCGCGCGGGATCAAGACCGCGGCGCTGGTGGGCAGCGTCGAACACGCGCGTCGACAGGTCGCCGCGGGAATCGATGTCATCGTCGCGCAAGGCACCGAGGCCGGCGGGCATTGCGGCGAGATCACCACGATGGTTTTGGTTCCCGACGTCGTCGACGCCGTCGAAGTGCCGGTGCTTGCGGCCGGTGGCATCGGGAGCGGTCGTCAGGTCGCGGCGGCCCTGGCGTTGGGGGCCGCCGGCGTGTGGACGGGCTCAATCTGGTTGACCACCAACGAAAGCAATGAACCTCTCGTTGTCAAAGAGAATCTGTTGTCGGCCAGGGCCCAGGACGCGGTTCGGTCGCGAGCGATCACCGGGAAGCCATGTCGCCAGCTGCGCACCGCATGGACCGAGGCGTTCGAAGGCCCCGATTCGCCCGGCACCCTGCCGATGCCGTTGCAGAGCCTGCTGTTCGCGCCCGCCAACGACCACATTCAGGCTGCGGGAGCTCGCGAATTGGCGGGCCAAGCCGTGGGCCAGATCGTCGGCCGGATGACAGCCGAACGCCGGACCGCTGACGTGTATGTGGACCTGATTCGTGAGTCCCTCGACACGGTCGAGCGGCTGCACGACGCATTCATGGCCTGACCCAATCTGCTCGAGGTAGGCGGTATACCGTCACTGGCCATGCCGACCCAGATCGTCGTCGCCGGGGCGGTCATCTCCGGTGCCACGCTCTTGGTGGCACAACGGCTGCGCCCGCCGGAGCTGGCCGGCCGCTGGGAGCTCCCGGGCGGCAAGGTCGCGCCCGGCGAAACCGAGCGCGACGCGCTGGCCCGCGAACTGGCCGAAGAGCTGGGCCTGCGGGCCGAGGACTTCGCGGTCGGCGACCGGCTGGGACGCGACGTGGTGCTGAACGACACGGCGACCCTGCGCGCCTACCGGGTGCGGCTGCTGCGCGGCGAGCCGCAACCGCACGACCATCGAGCGCTGCGCTGGGTGACGACGGCCGAGCTGGGCGACATCGATTGGGTGCCGGCGGATCGGGCCTGGCTGCCGGAGCTGGCCGGCGCAATGTGGCGCTGACGTGCGGTGTTGGCGCTTCAAAAGAAGTCCACAGCCATTGTCCAGGCGACGTACAGCCGTGTTGAAGGCCCAGCAGTCACCGTGGGTATATAACAGCGCAAGTTGTAATTAACCTCGGGCGGGTCTGTTCTCGACGGCGAGGTGACTTGACCGCGTTGAACACTGGACGGGGGGCGACGTGAGCCATGTAGGAGGTCTGCCGGTTGACTGCGACACCGCACGTCGGGGGGACGCTCGAGGAGCTGCTGGAGCGCAGCGGGCGTTTCTTCACACCAGGCGAGTTCTCAGCTGACCTGCGCACGGTCACCCGCCGCGGTGGCCGCGAAGCCGACGTCTTCTATCGCGACCGGTGGAGTCACGACAAGGTGGTGCGGTCCACGCACGGGGTCAATTGCACCGGCTCGTGCTCGTGGAAGATCTACGTCAAGGACGGGATCATCACCTGGGAAACCCAGCAGACCGACTACCCGTCGGTGGGCCCGGACCGGCCCGAATACGAGCCGCGCGGGTGTCCTCGCGGTGCGTCGTTCTCCTGGTACAGCTATTCGCCCACCCGGGTGCGCTATCCGTACGCGCGGGGCGTGCTGGTGGAGATGTTCCGCGAGGCCAAGGCGCGGCTGGGCGACGCGGTGCTCGCCTGGGCCGACATCCAGGCCGACCCGGCGCGCCGCCGCCGCTATCAGCAGGCCCGCGGCAAGGGTGGGCTGATCCGGGTCAGCTGGGCCGAGGCGACCGAAATGATCGCCGCCGCCCACGTACACACCATCAAGACCTACGGCCCGGACCGGGTCGCCGGGTTTTCCCCGATCCCGGCGATGTCGATGGTGTCCTACGCCGCCGGCTCGCGGTTCTTCGAGTTGATCGGCGCGCCGATGACGTCGTTCTACGACTGGTACGCCGACCTCCCGGTGGCCTCGCCGCAGGTGTTCGGCGACCAGACCGACGTGCCCGAATCCGGGGACTGGTGGGACGCGGCCTATTTGATGATGTGGGGCTCCAACGTCCCGATCACCCGCACGCCCGACGCGCATTGGATGGCCGAGGCCCGCTACCGCGGCACCAAGGTGGTGACGGTCAGCCCCGACTATGCCGACAACACCAAGTTCGCCGACGAATGGATGCCCTGCGCGGCGGGCACCGACGGCGCGCTGGCCATGGCCATGGGCCACGTCATCCTCTCGGAATGCTATGTGCGAAAGCAGGTTCCGTTCTTCGCCGACTTTGTGCGCCGCTACACCGACCTGCCGTTCCTGATCAAGTTGGAACAGCGCGGCGACATGTTGGTGCCGGGCAAGAACCTGACGGCGGCCGACCTGGGGGAGTCGTTTAGGAACTCCGAGAACGCGGCGCTCAAGCCGGCGCTGCTGGACGAGACGACGAATTCCATTGTGGTGCCCCATGGTTCGCTGGGGTTCCGCTACGGCGAGGACGGCGTCGGCAAGTGGAACCTGGATCTGGGCGAGCTGATGCCGGCGCTCAGCGTGATGGGAACCAGCGACACCGCCCTGGTGCACCTGCCAAGCTTCGACACCGTCGACGGCGAAGGCACGACCGTGGCGCGCGGCGTCCCGGTGCGCCGCGTCGGCGAGCACCTGGTCTGCACGGTTTTCGACCTGATGCTCGCCCAGTACGCGGTGGCCCGCCCCGGGCTGCCGGGCGAATGGCCCACCGGTTACGACGACGCCAGCGTGCAGAACACCCCGGCATGGCAGGAGGCGATCACCGGAGTGTCGGCCGCGCAGGCCATCCGGGTGGCTAAGGAATTCGCCCGCAGCGCAGAGGAATCGGGCGGGCGCTCGATGATCATCATGGGCGGCGGCATCTGCCACTGGTTCCACAGCGACGCGATCTACCGCGCGGTGCTGGCGCTGCTGATGTTGACCGGGTCGATGGGCCGCAACGGCGGCGGCTGGGCACATTACGTCGGTCAGGAAAAGGTGCGCCCGCTCACCGGCTTCCAGACGATGTCCATGGCCACCGACTGGTCGCGGCCGCCGCGGCAGGTGCCTGGCGCCTCGTACTGGTATGCGCACACCGACCAATGGCGCTACGACGGATACGGCGCCGACAAACTGGCCAGCCCGGTGGGGCGGGGCAAGTTCGCCGGCAAGCACACCATGGACCTGCTGGCGTCGGCGGTCGCCATGGGCTGGAGCCCGTTCTACCCGCAGTTCGACAGGTCCAGCCTGCAGGTGGCCGAGGACGCGCGCGCCGCCGATCGCGACGTCGCCGAGTACGTCGCCGAGCAGCTCGGTCAGCGCGCACTCAAGCTCGCCGTTACCGATCCCGACAACCCGGTCAACTGGCCGCGGGTCCTAACCGTATGGCGCGCCAACCTGATTGGCTCGTCGGGCAAGGGCGGCGAGTACTTCCTGCGCCATCTGTTGGGCACCGATTCCAACGCCACCGCGCAGCCGCCGGAGGACGGCGTGCGGCCCATCGACGTCAAGTGCGACGGGGATATCCCCGAGGGCAAGCTCGACCTGATGATGTCGATCGACTTCCGGATGACCTCGACGACGCTGGTGTCCGACATCGTGCTGCCGGCCGCGACCTGGTATGAGAAGGCCGACATCTCCAGCACGGACATGCACCCGTACGTGCACGCGTTCAGCGCCGCGACCGACCCGCCGTGGGAAACCCGTTCGGACTTCGACGCTTTCGGCGCCATCGCCCGCGCGTTCAGTGCCATGGCCAAGCAACACCTGGGCACCCGCACCGATGTGGTGCTCACCGCGCTGCAGCACGACACGCCCGATGCCATGGCGTATCCCGATGGCGCGGAGAATGATTGGTTGCACACCGGCGCGACGCCGGTGCCGGGGCGGACGATGGCCAAGCTCACCGTGGTGGAGCGCGACTACACCGCGATCTACGACAAGTGGCGGACGTTGGGTCCGCTGGTCGACCAGTTCGGGTTGACCACCAAGGGCGTCACCGTGCAGCCCTTCCGGGAGGTCGACGAACTGGCGGCCAAGTTCGGGGTGATGAATTCCGGTGTGGCGGTGGGGCGTCCGGCCATCACCACCGCCGCGCGGATGGCCGACGTGCTGCTGCTGCTGTCGGGCACCACCAACGGCCGGCTGGCGGTCGAGGGCTTCCACGAGCTGGAGAAGCGCACCGGTCAGCGGCTGGTGCATCTGGCCGAGGGCAGCGAGGAGCGACGGATCTGCTATGCCGATACCCAGGCCCGGCCGGTCCCGGTGATCACCAGCCCGGAATGGTCCGGCAGCGAAACCGGTGGGCGTCGGTATGCGCCATTCACCATCAACATCGAGAACCTCAAGCCGTTCCACACCCTGACCGGGCGGATGCACTTCTATCTGGCGCACGACTGGATCGAGGAACTCGGCGAGCACCTGCCGGTGTTCCGGCCGCCGCTGGACATGAAGCGGCTGTTCGGCCAGCCGCAGCTGGGGCCGACCGAAGACGGGATCGGGCTCACCGTGCGGTATTTGACGCCGCACTCGAAGTGGTCCTTTCACTCCACGTATCAGGACAACCTGTACATGCTGTCGCTGTCCCGCGGCGGGCCCACTATGTGGATGAGCCCCGGCGATGCGGCGAAAATTCAAGTGCAAGACAATGATTGGGTCGAGGCGGTCAACGTCAACGGCATTTATGTGTGCCGGGCGATCGTCAGCCACCGCATGCCCGACGGTGTGGTGTTCGTCTATCACGTGCAGGAGCGCACCGTGGACACACCGCGCACCGAAACCAACAACAAGCGGGGTGGCAACCACAACGCGCTGACCCGGCTGCGGATCAAGCCCAGCCACTTGGCCGGCGGCTACGGGCAGCACGCGTTCTCGTTCAACTACCTGGGCCCCACCGGCAACCAGCGCGACGAGGTGACCGTGGTGCGCCGCCGCAGCCAGGAGGTGACGTACTAGATGAAGGTCATGGCGCAGCTGGCGATGGTGATGAACCTGGACAAGTGCATCGGCTGCCACACCTGCTCGGTCACCTGCAAGCAGGCCTGGACCAACCGCTCCGGCACCGAGTATGTCTGGTTCAACAACGTGGAAACCCGTCCCGGCCAAGGCTATCCGCGCACCTACGAAGATCAGGAGCGGTGGCGCGGCGGCTGGATACGCGACAAGAAGGGCCGGCTCCGGTTGCGCGACGGCGGGCGCATCGCCAAGCTGTTGCGCATCTTCGCCAATCCGCGCCTGCCCCTCATCGACGACTACTACGAGCCCTGGACCTACGACTACGAAAACCTGACCAACGCGCCCGCGGGTGACACCTTCCCGACGGCCGCGCCCAGGAGCCAGATCAGCGGCAAGCCGATGAAGGTGTCCTGGGGTCCCAACTGGGACGACAACCTGGCCGGATCACCGGAAACCTTGGAAAAGGACCCGATCCTGAAGAAGGTCAACGAAGAGATCAAGCTCAAGCTCGAAGAGACCTTCATGTTCTACCTGCCGCGCATCTGCGAGCACTGCCTCAACCCCTCCTGTGTGGCGTCGTGCCCGTCGGGTGCGATGTACAAGCGCAGCGAGGACGGCATCGTGCTGGTGGACCAGGACCGCTGCCGCGGCTGGCGGATGTGTGTGTCCGGATGTCCCTACAAGAAGGTGTATTTCAACCACAAGACCGGCAAGGCGGAAAAGTGCACGCTGTGCTATCCGCGGATGGAGGTCGGCCTGCCGACCATCTGCTCGGAGACCTGCGTGGGGCGGCTGCGCTACCTGGGCCTGGTGCTGTACGACGCCGATAGGGTGCTGGAGGCGGCGTCGGTGGAAAAGGACACCGACCTGTATGCGGCGCAGTGCCGAATCCTGTTGGACCCCAACGATCCCGAGGTGATCGCCGCAGCGCGCGCGGAGGGGATTTCCGACGAGTGGATCGATGCCGCGCAGCGCTCCCCGGTGCACGCGCTGATCAACAAGTACAAGGTGGCGTTGCCGCTGCACCCGGAGTACCGCACCATGCCGATGGTCTGGTACATCCCGCCGCTGTCGCCGGTGGTCGACGCGGTCAGCCGCGACGGCCACGACGGCGAGGAACTCGGCAACCTGTTCGGCGCGCTGGACGCGCTGCGCATCCCGATGCAGTATCTGGCGGAACTGTTCACCGCCGGGGACACCGGCGTGGTGGAAGGGGTGCTGCGGCGGCTGGCCGCGATGCGTTCGTACATGCGCGACATCAATCTCGGCCGGGAGACCCAACCGCACATCGCGCACGCGGTGGGGATGACCGAGGAACAGATCTACGAGATGTACCGGTTGCTGGCCATCGCGAAATACGAAGAGCGCTATGTCATTCCGACCGCGTTCAGCCCGCAGGCCCACGACCTGGAGCAGATGGGCTGCTCGTTGGACGGCGACGGCGGCCCGGGCATGTACGAATCCGAACCGGCGCCCGTGTCGGTGGAGACGTTCCACGCTCAGCAACGCTCCCAGGGGTCCAGGGTGAACCTGCTCAACTGGGATGGCGGCAAGGTGCCCGCCGGAATGTTTCCCGACGGGAACCCGCGATGAGGCTGCGGTCCGCGCTGCGGGAACGCCCGGGCACCCGGACGATGCAGGACCGGCTGGTGTGGCAGGCGGCGTCGCTGCTGCTGGCCTACCCGGACGACGGGCAGGCCGAGCGGCTCGACATCGTCGACGAGCTGCTGGGGCACATCAACGGCCCGGTGGCCGAGCTGCTGGAAAAAACCGTCACGGCCCTGCGGGCCCGCGAGCCGATGGCCGCCGCGGTGGACTACGTCGAAACCTTCGACATGCGCCGGCGCGCCACCATGTACCTCACCTACTGGACCGCGGGGGACACCCGCAACCGCGGCCGGGAGATGCTGGCGTTCGCCTCCGCCTACCGTGCGGCGGGCGTGCAGCCGCCGCGCACCGAGGCCCCCGACCACCTGCCCGTCGTGCTGGAATTCGCCGCCACCGTCGACCCCGAGGCCGGGCGGCGCCTGCTGACCGAACACCGGGTACCGATCGACGTGCTGCGCGGCGCGTTGGCCGAGGCCAACTCGCCCTACGAGCCCACCGTGGCGGCGGTCTGCGCGACGCTGCCGGCCGTCACCGACCAGGAGGTGCGCCGCGCCGAACGCTTGGCGAAAGCCGGTCCGCCAGCGGAATCCGTTGGCCTGCAACCGTTTACGTTGACCGTCCCGCCCCGCAAAGGAACCCCAAGTGTTTAGCAACGTCCTGTTCTGGGACATCGCCCCCTACGTCACGCTGTCGGTGCTGATCGTCGGGACCTGGTGGCGGTACCGCTACGACAAGTTCGGCTGGACGTCCCGGTCGTCGCAGGTCTACGAGTCGCGGCTGCTGCGCATCGCCAGCCCGATGTTTCACTTCGGCATCCTGGCGGTGTTCGCCGGACACGTGATGGGGCTGTTCATCCCGCCGCGCGTGACGCACATGCTCAAGATGAGCGACCACGCCTACCACATGCAGGCGGTCGCGGCCGGGTCGATGGCGGGCTTGGCGACGCTGCTCGGAATGGGGCTGCTGATCTACCGGCGCTTCACCCGCCCGGCGGTGTCGGCGGCCACCACCCGCAGCGACAAGGTGATGTATGTGGTGCTGGTGCTGGCGATCGTGGTGGGCCTGTACTGCGACCTGATCGGCACCGGGCCGCACGGCGGCGAGTTCCACTACCGCTACACCGTCGGCCTGTGGTTCCGCCGGATCTGGATATTTCAGCCGCACGGGGAGGTGATGATCAACGCGCCGCTGGACTACCAGCTGCACGCCCTGATCGGCATGGTGCTGTTCACCCTGTTGCCGTTCACCCGTCTGGTGCACATCTTCAGCGCGCCGATCGCCTACCTGTTCCGGCCCTACATCGTCTATCGCAGCCGCGACGTGGCCGCCGAGGGCCGACTGGTCGCTTCGGCGCCGCCCCGACGGGGCTGGTAGGGGCTAGCAGTCGGTTCGCCATATCGGGTCTTGCGCTGCCACAATCACCGACGTGCCATTCCGTAATGTCGCCATCGTCGCGCACGTCGACCACGGCAAGACAACCCTGGTCGACGCGATGCTGCGGCAATCCGGCGCGCTGCATGAACGCGGTGACCTGCAGGAACGCGTGATGGACACCGGCGACCTGGAACGCGAAAAGGGCATCACCATCCTGGCCAAGAACACCGCCGTCCATCGCCACGACAGGGACGGGTCGGTGACTGTGATCAACGTCATCGACACCCCGGGCCACGCCGACTTCGGCGGCGAGGTGGAGCGCGGCCTGTCGATGGTGGACGGGGTGCTGCTGCTCGTCGACGCGTCGGAGGGCCCGCTGCCGCAGACCCGGTTCGTGCTGCGCAAGGCGCTGGCCGCGCACCTGCCGGTGATCCTCGTCGTCAACAAGACCGACCGGCCCGACGCCCGGATCGCCGAGGTCGTCGAGGCCAGCCACGACCTGCTGCTCGACGTCGCGTCCGACCTCGACGACGAGGCCGCCAAGGCCGCCGAGCACGCGCTGGGCCTGCCGACGCTGTACGCGTCCGGCCGCGCCGGCGTGGCCAGCACCACGGCGCCCGCCGACGGCGAGATCCCCGACGGCACCAACCTGGACCCGCTGTTCGAGGTCCTAGAGAAATACGTGCCGCCGCCGCAGGGCGACCCGGAGGCGCCGCTGCAGGCGCTGGTCACCAACCTGGATGCGTCGACGTTTTTGGGCCGGCTGGCGCTGATCCGGATCTACAACGGACGCATCCGCAAGGGCCAGCAGGTCGCGTGGATGCGCGAGGTCGACGGGCTGCCCGTGATCACCAACGCCAAGATCACCGAGCTGCTGGCGACCGAGGGCGTCGAGCGCAGCCCCACCGACGAGGCCATCGCCGGCGACATCGTCGCCGTGGCCGGGCTGCCCGAGATCATGATCGGCGACACGCTGGCCGACCCCGAGCATGCCCACGCGCTGCCGCGCATCACCGTCGACGAGCCGGCGATCTCGGTCACCATCGGCACCAACACCTCGCCGCTGGCGGGCAAGGTGCCCGGACACAAGCTGACCGCACGCATGGTCCGCAACCGGCTGGACGCCGAACTGGTCGGCAACGTGTCGATCCGGGTGGTCGACATCGGCCGCCCGGACGCCTGGGAGGTGCAGGGCCGCGGCGAGCTGGCGCTGGCCGTGCTGGTCGAACAGATGCGTCGGGAAGGGTTCGAGCTGACCGTCGGCAAGCCGCAGGTCGTCACCCGCACCATCGACGGCAAGCTGCACGAGCCGTTCGAGGCGATGACGATCGACTGTCCCGAGGAGTTCGTCGGCGCGATCACCCAACTGATGGCCGGGCGCAAGGGCCGCATGGAGGAGATGAAAAACCATGCGGCGGGATGGGTTCGGATGGATTTCATCGTGCCCAGCCGCGGCCTGATCGGCTTTCGCACCGACTTCCTCACGCTCACCCGCGGCACCGGGATCGCCAACGCCGTGTTCGACGGCTACCGCCCGTGGGCCGGCGAGATCCGGGCCCGGCACACCGGGTCGCTGGTGTCCGACCGGTCCGGCACCATCACGCCGTTCGCACTGCTCGGGCTCGCCGACCGGGGCCAGTTCTTCGTCGAGCCGGGCCAGGACACCTACGAGGGCATGGTCGTCGGGATCAATCCGCGCGCCGAGGACCTCGACGTTAACGTCACCCGGGAGAAGAAGCTGACCAACATGCGGTCCTCGACCGCGGACGTGATGGAGACGCTGGCCAAGGCGCTCGAACTCGACCTGGAGCAGGCCATGGAGTTCTGCGCGTCCGACGAGTGCGTCGAGGTGACCCCCGAGGTGGTGCGCGTCCGCAAGGTCGAGTTGGATGCCACGTCGCGGGCACGCAGCCGCGCGCGGGCGAAGGCCCGAGGCTAGCTTGATGCGCTGGGTGCGCCAGCGTAACCACACTGCGAAATGCGGACCACGTTTTCGCGGCCCCGTTACGCTCGCGGCGCATCCGGCTCCGGCGCACCCCCTCGTTACCCTGAGGGGCGTGCCGCAGCGAATCCGCCGCGTTGTCCTCACCGTCGGCGTGCTGACCTCGTTGGTCGGCCTGGCGTTGGCCGCGTGTACGGTCAACCCGCCGCCCGCCCCGCAAAGCACCGACACCCCGCACAACTCGCCCCCGCCGCCGCAGCGGGTCACCCAGATCATCATGGGCATCGACTCGATCGGTGCCGGGTTCAACCCGCATCTGCTGTCGGACCTGTCGCCGGTGAACGCGGCGATCAGCGCGCTGGTATTACCGAGCGCGTTCCGTCCGGTCCCCGATCCCGCCTCGCCGACGGGTTCGCGCTGGGAAATGGACCCCACCCTGTTGGTGTCGGCGGACGTGACCAACCAGAACCCGTTCACGGTCACCTACAAGATCCGGCCCGAGGCGCAGTGGACCGACAACGCGCCGATCGGCGCCGACGACTTCTGGTACCTGTGGCGACAGATGGCCAGTCAGCCCGGGGTGGTCGACCCGGCCGGCTACGACCTGATCACCGGGGTCCAGTCGCTCGAAGGCGGCAAGCAGGCCGTCGTCACCTTCGCGCAGCCGTATCCCGCGTGGAAGGAGCTGTTCAACAACCTGCTGCCGGCCCACATCGTCAAGGACGCGCCGGGCGGTTTCGCCGCCGGGCTGGCGCGGGCGATGCCGGTCACCGGCGGGCAGTTCCGGGTGGAGAACATCGACCCGCAGCGCGACGAGCTGCTGATCGCCCGCAACGACCGCTACTGGGGGCCGCCCGCGAAACCCGCCCTGATCCTGTTTCGTCGCGCCGGCGCACCGGCCGCGCTGGCCGATTCGGTGCGCAACGGCGACACCCAGGTGGCCCAGGTGCACGGCGGGTCGACGTCGTTCGCCCAGCTGTCGGCGATCCCGGACGTGCGGACCGCGCGGATCGTGACACCGCGGGTCATGCAGCTCACGCTGCGCGCCAACGAGCCCAAGTTGGAGGACCCGCAGGTGCGCAAGGCGATCCTGGGGCTGCTCGACGTCGACCTGCTGGCCGCCGTGGGGGCGGGCAGCGACAACACCGTCACGCTGGACCAGGCGCAGATCCGATCGCCGAGCGACCCCGGCTATGAGCCGACCGCGCCGCCCGCCATCACCACACCGGCGGCCCTGGCATTGTTCACGGCCGCCGGTTTCCAGGTCGAGACCAGCACGGGGGCATCTTCGACGCCACCGACGACCACGTCGACGACCGCGCCGGTGAACCCCGGACCGCCCGAGGTCATCCGCGGCCGGATCAGCAAGGACGGCAAGCAGCTGTCGCTGGTGATCGGGGTGGCGGCGAACGATCCGACCTCGGTGGCGGTGGCCAACACGGCGGCCGACCAGTTGCGCAACGTCGGCATCGCCGCGACCGTCTTGGCCCTGGACCCGGTGACGCTGTATCGCGACGCGCTGACCAACCATCAGGTGGACGCCATCGTGGGCTGGCATCAGGCCGGCGGGAATCTGGCCACGCTGCTGGCCTCGCGGTACGGCTGCCCCGCGCTGCAGACGACCCCACCCGGGGTGGTGCCCGGCGCGCCGACGCCCGTCGCGTCGTCGTCGACCGGGCCGCCCACCCCCACGCCGCAGAGCTCGACCCCGCCCAGCCGCCCGCCCGAGCCCGGCGCGCTGGTGCTGGCGCCGTCGAACCTCACCGGGATCTGCGACCGCAGCATCCAGCCGAACATCGACGCCGCCCTCAACGGGACCAAGAACATCAACGAGGTGATCACCGCGGTCGAGCCGCGACTGTGGAACATGTCGACGGTGCTGCCGATCCTGCAGGACACCACGATCGTGGCCGCGGGCCCGAGCGTGCAGAATGTCAGCCTCTCGGGCGCGGTGCCGGTCGGCATCGTCGGCGACGCCGGTCAATGGATCAAGACCGGGCCGTGACGGCGATCAGTGCCGTCTGGGCGGGATGACGGTATCGACGATGAGCGCGAGCTCGCGCCGGTTCGGTGGTTCGCCCTTGAGCATGAAGTGCTGATTGATCAACGCCGGTCCGACCCGTCCGGTCAGCGGGGTGATGGTGGCCGGGTCGATGTCGCCGTCGGCGACGGCGGTTTGCAGGATCGACTCGAGGATTTTCAGCCGCGGCGCCACCACCGCGTCGGCGAAGATGGTGCGCATCTCGGGTTCGTGCAGCAGCTGGTGGATGACCTCCATGGCGGGAAACGCCGTCTTGCCGGCCAGCATGTCGCGGTGCGAGATGAACATCGCCAACAGGTTGTCCCGCGCCGACCGGCCCGGGCGCGGCTCGGGGACCGGCGGCAGCGCGAACACCAAAGCCGCGTGCACCAGCTCGCATTTGCTGGCCCAGCGCCGGTACAGCGCCGCCTTGCCGGTGCGGGCGCGCGCCGCGATCCCTTCCATGGTCAGCCCGCCGTACCCGACCTCGGTCAGTTCGGCCAGCGTGGCCTCGTAGAGCGCATGTTCGAGCACCGCACCCCGCCGGCGACTGCGGACGGTGTGGGTGCGGACTTGGCTGGGCTGCGCCATGCGTCGATAGTAGCCGCTGGCGTTCCTATTGCGGGGCTGGATAGCGGGTAGGGTGCGGGTATGGCCGAGACGGCGCGGCTGCTCTTTGTGCACGCGCACCCTGACGACGAGAGTCTAAACAACGGTGCCACCATCGCGCATTACGTCGCCGCGGGGGCGCAGGTCCGGGTCGTCACGTGCACGCTCGGCGAGGAGGGCGAGGTCATCGGGGAGCGGTGGGCCGCGCTCGCCGTCGATCACGCGGACCAACTCGGTGGCTACCGGGTCGGCGAGCTCACCGCGGCGCTGCGCGCGCTGGGCGTCGACGAACCCATCTACCTCGGCGGCGCGGGCCGCTGGCGCGACTCCGGGATGGAGGGCACCGAGCCGCGGGATCGGCAGCGATTCACCCGATTCGTCGACGCCGACGAACGCGAGGCGGTTGGTGCGCTCGTCGCGATCATCCGGGAGCAGCGTCCGCATGTCGTGGTCACCTACGACCCCAACGGCGGCTACGGCCATCCCGACCACGTGCGCGCCCACGCCGTCACGACGGCCGCGGTGGCCGCCGCCGGTTCGGCGAACGGCGACTATCCCGGCGAGCCTTGGACGGTGCCGAAGTTCTACTGGACGGTCCTGGCCCGGAGCGCGTTCAAGACCGCGTACGACGGGCTGGACGGTAGCGATGTGCTGCCCGAGTGGACGGTCCCGAAATTGGAAGACGTCCCGTTCGGATACGCCGACGAGGACATTGACGCCGTCGTCGAGGCCGGCCCGGATGCGCACGCCGCCAAGGTGGCCGCGCTGACCGCGCACGCCACGCAGGTCGCCGTCGGCCCGACGGGCCGGGTGTGCGCCGTGTCGAACAACTTCGCGATGCCGATCCTGGCCGACGAGCACTATGTCCTCGTCGGCGGCGCCCCGGGAGAACGCGACGAGCGCGGCTGGGAAACGGATCTGCTCGCCGGGCTGGGTTTGGATGGGGCCGCTTCGCGGTAGGCTCCAAACCATGGACCCCGACCTGGACCCGAACCTGCAGCACTGGCAGGACCGACTCGACAGCCTGCAGTGGGTCATCGGGTCGATACTCTCCAACATCGACAGCGTCCCAACCTGACCGAAACCAGATCGCGCCCGGCGTTGGTCGACGATGGCGGCACGTCGGATCCGGCGGACCCAGCTATTCGCGTCGTCGTGTTGGCGCTGTTGGCTGTCGACGGGATCCTGTCCGCCTTGGCCGGGACGCTGCTGCTGCCTTCCTATATTGGCGCCATTCCGTTTCCCGTCAGCGGGCTGATTAGTGGACTGGTCAACGCCGCCCTGGTCTGGGCCGCCGGGTGGTGGACCCGCTCGACGCGGGTCGCGGCGCTGCCCCTGTGGACCTGGCTGCTGACGATCGGGGTACTGAGCACGGGTGGTCCCGCCGACGCCGTCATCTTGGGGGGCCGCTGGCCGATCGAATTCTCGGCGCTGTGGCTGTTCCTGTCCGGGTTTGTGCCGCCGGCGTGGCTGTTGTTGCGGCGTTCGCGGTTGGGCTAGAACGGCCACCACGGTGGCAGCGGCGGCAGCGGCGGGAAGAAGCTGAGGAACCAGTTGATCTCGGTGTTGATGAACGCGTTGATCGAGGCGTTCGTTGCCGCGACGAAATTGGCCACCCCTTGGCTGAAGGTGATCGCCCCGGACAGCCAGTCAAGGATGTTGAACAACCCGCTCTGCACCATGGGCTCGAAGAGGTTGTAGAAGTACAGGATCTGATTCGCCAACCCGAAGGGGATCACGTAGTTCGCGGCGTAGACGACAAGCTCGAAGCCGTAGTACACCCACGGTTCGATGGCCAGGTAGGCGTTCTCGATCGCGGTGGCGATGTTGTTGCCCGCCGCCGGGTGCGCCGCCGAGTTGGTCAGGCCCGACAACAATTTGGGCAGCTGGCTTGCGCCGAGGGCACCGCCGGTTGGCGACAGGTGCAGTGCGCTGCGGGCGGCCTGGCCGAGGGGCCCGCCGCCGCTCGCGGCCAGGGCAGAGCCGCCGCCGGGGCCCGGGGCGCCGGAGACCGCGTTGCCGGCGAGCGGATGCCCGAGCACCGCCGTGGCGGGCGCGCTCACCGTGTTCCGCAGGGTCTGCGCGATGTTGGCTTCCGCGGCCGCATAGGCCTTGGCGCTGGCGCTCAGGGACCCGACGAACTGCTCGTGAAACGCGGCGACCTGCGCGCTCAACCGCTGAAACCCGTGCCCGTGCGCCGAGAACAACGAGGCGATCTCCGTCGATATCTCGTCGGCGGCGGCGGGCAGCAGCCCGGTCGTGGGGGCGGCGGCCTCCGCGTTGGCCGTTTTGATCGTCGAGCCGAGGCCGGCCAGGTCCGATGCGGCGTCGGCCAGCAATTGCGGTGCCGCGAGCAACGAGGACACCATGCACCTCCCCCGGTGATCAATAGGCCTGGCTGGGATCGTAGCTCGATCCCCGACGGTTATCGGCAAACTCGGCGAAAGTGTTAGCCAGGCGGTTGCCTTGATGGTCGAACGCGGGCCGGCGCCGACCGACGGCTACTGTGGTGACGCGCGGATGAAATTCGACTGTCGGGAAGTTACACCAACGTGCCTTTAACAGACGGGCGGCCGCCGGGCCCCTCGGGCCGGGAGCCCACCGCTCTGCCCAGCCCTGTCGCTCCGCCCGCTGCCGTCCCGAAGGTCAGCGCGTCGGCGCTGCGGCGGGTGTTGCGGCGGGCCCGCGATGGCGTTTCGCTGAACATCGACGAGGCGGCGGTCGCGATGACCGCGCGCGGCGAGGACCTGGCCGACCTGTGCGCCAGCGCGGCGCGCGTCCGGGATGCCGGCTTGCAGGCGGCGGGGCGGCGCGGCCCGCGGGGCGGGTTGCCGATCACCTATTCGCGCAAGGTGTTCATCCCGGTCACGCACCTGTGCCGCGACAGTTGCCATTACTGCACCTTCGTCACCGTCCCCGGCAAGCTGCGGGCCCGGGGCGCCGGCATGTATCTGGAACCCGACGAAATCCTCGACATCGCCCGTCGCGGCGGCGAACTCGGTTGCAAGGAAGCGCTTTTCACCCTGGGCGACCGGCCCGAAGACCGCTGGACCGAGGCGCGCGACTGGCTCGCCCAGCGTGGCTACGACTCCACGCTGTCGTATGTGCGGGCGATGGCGATTCGCGTGCTGGAGGAAACCGGGCTGTTGCCGCATCTGAACCCCGGCGTGATGAGCTGGTCGGAGCTCTCCCGGCTCAAGCCGGTGGCGCCCTCGATGGGCATGATGCTGGAGACGACGTCGCGGCGGCTGTTCGAGACCAAGGGACTGGCGCACTACGGCAGCCCGGACAAGGACCCGGCGGTGCGGCTGCGCACGTTGACCGATGCGGGCCGGTTGTCGATTCCGTTCACCACCGGGCTGCTGGTCGGGATCGGCGAGACGCTGCTTGAGCGCGCCGAGACCTTGCAGGCGATTCGTAAGTCGCACAAGGAGTTTGGGCACGTTCAGGAAGTGATCGTGCAGAATTTCCGTGCCAAGGAACACACCGCAATGGCCGCGGTGCCCGACGCCGGCATCGAGGATTATCTGGCGACGGTGGCGGTGGCGCGGTTGGTGCTCGGCCCGGCGATGCGCATTCAGGCACCGCCGAACCTGGTGTCGCGCGAGGAGTGCCTGGCGCTGGTCGGCGCCGGGGTCGACGACTGGGGCGGCGTGTCACCGCTGACGCCCGACCATGTCAACCCGGAACGGCCCTGGCCCGCGTTGGAGGAGTTGGCCGCCGTGACCGCGCAAGCCGGATTCGAGTTGGTGCAGCGGTTGACGGCGCAGCCCAAGTACGTGCAGGCGGGCGCCGCGTGGATCGATCCGCGGGTGCGCGGACACGTTGTGGCGCTGGCCGATCCGGCGACGGGACTGGCCCGCGACGTCAACCCGGTGGGCCTGCCCTGGCAGGAGCCCGACGACGTGGAGTCGTCCGGTCGGGTGGATCTGCACGCGGCCATCGACACCGAGGGCCGGGTCACCGAGGCGCGCAGCGATCTGGACAGTGCGTTCGGCGATTGGGAATCGATCCGTGCGCACGTGCAGGAGCTGGCTGTTAGTGCTCCCCAGCGGATCGACACCGACGTGCTGGCCGCGCTGCGGTCGGCCGAACGCGATCCCGCGCGCTGCACCGACGGCGAGTACCTGGCGCTGGCGACCGCCGACGGGCCCGCGCTGGAAGCGGTTGCCGCACTGGCTGATTCGTTGCGCCGCGACGCGGTCGGCGACGACGTGACCTACGTGGTGAACCGCAACATCAACTTCACCAACATCTGCTACACCGGCTGCCGGTTCTGTGCGTTCGCGCAGCGCAAGGGCGACGCCGACGCCTACTCGCTGTCCGCCGAGGAGGTTGCCGACCGAGCGTGGGAGGCCCACGTCGAAGGCGCCACCGAGGTGTGCATGCAGGGCGGCATCGACCCCGAGCTGCCGGTCACCGGCTATGCAGACCTGGTCCGCGCCGTCAAGGCCCGGGTGCCGTCGATGCATGTGCACGCGTTCTCCCCGATGGAGATCGCCAACGGGGTTACCAAGAGCGGCTTGAGCATTCGCGAATGGCTGATCAGCCTGCGCGAGGCCGGGCTGGACACCATCCCGGGCACCGCGGCCGAGATCCTGGACGACGAGGTGCGCTGGGTGCTGACCAAGGGCAAGTTGCCGACGTCGCTGTGGATCGAGATCGTGACCACCGCGCACGAGGTGGGCCTGCGCTCGTCGTCGACGATGATGTACGGCCACGTGGACAGCCCGCGGCACTGGGTGGCCCACCTCAACGTGTTGCGCGACATCCAGGACCGCACCGGCGGGTTCACCGAGTTCGTGCCGCTGCCGTTCGTGCACCAGAATTCGCCGCTGTATCTGGCCGGCGCGGCGCGCCCCGGGCCCAGCCATCGGGACAATCGGGCGGTGCACGCGCTGGCGCGAATCATGTTGCACGACAGGATTTCTCATATCCAGACCAGCTGGGTGAAGCTCGGCGAGGCGCGCACGCAGGTGATGCTCAAGGGCGGCGCCAACGACCTGGGCGGCACGCTGATGGAGGAGACCATCTCGCGGATGGCCGGTTCGGAAAACGGGTCGGCGAAGACCGTCGCCGAACTGGTCGCGATCGCCGAGGGCATCGGCCGTCCGGCGCGCCAGCGCACCACCACCTACGCTTCGGCGGCGGCTTAGGGGCGGCTTCGGCGCGGCTTCGGCGTTGGCCTCACGGCAACTTCAGCGTTGAGTGTGAAACGTTGGCGGGATTTCGGGCGAATTTCCGCCCAGGCTGCACAATCAAAGCCGACGTTTCACAGTCAATGCCTTACGCGCGGGTATACCGCCAACCATGGGGCGACAAATAGATCACGACCGATTTCCCGAATGGCAGCCTTTCGCGGATGCGGTGCAACGGCGCCGGCCCGATGCCGGCACCTGGTGCGAGGCCTGGACGGTGCGCGACATCGTCGTCCATCAAGCCGGTAACGCCGAGGAACTGGCCCGGGTGCTGGGCGCGCACCTGGCGGGCGAACCCGTCGGCACGCGCAACTTCGAGGAGCGCGAAGGCCCGCTGCGCGCGCTGAACGACGCGGACCTGTGGACCGCGCTGCAGGAGCGGATGGCGGCCCTGAACGAGGTCGCGGAGGCGGCCGACGAAATCCCCGCCGACACCGACGTCGCGTGGACCGGCCGCACCATGAAGGCGCCGTGGTTCGCCGAGCACATGCGTGAGGAACTCGTCCTGCACGGCTGGGACATCACCGGTGATGGCGATGGTCGAGTGGCCGCACCGCTGAGCGAGCCCTGGATGACGACGCACAGCGTCGTCGCGGTGGGACGCCCGCTGCTCGCGAAGGGCGCCAAAAACCTTGCGCCGGGCCAGCGTATCGATGCCCGACTGCGCGTCGACGGCGCCTCGCAACTCAATCAAGACGTCGTCGTCAGCGCGGACGTCGATCACACCGCCATTGCCCTGGCCGACCCCGAGGGCGCGGCCACCCTGGAAACCGACGCGGCGGCCCGGGTGTTACTGCTGTGGGGTCGCCGACCGGCCGACCCGGCGCGCATCTGCAGCCGCGTCGGGCCCGAAACTTTGGGCCGGGTGCGCGGCCTGCTCAGCGGTTACTGATGTGGTCAGTAGTTGTTACAGACCGCGGCGACCTGCTGGACGAGCCCAACGTATTGCGCGGCCTGCGGGTAAGCCTGGATCTGTTGGGCCATCTGCGCGCGCTTCGGCGGCGGGGCGGCGAGGAATGAGCGCAGGTAGCCCTGCGCCATCGCCGACTGGTTGAACTGGGCGGCGGCCCCCGGGTCGGTGGCGTTGAGCGCGGCCATGACCTGTCCGTAGTTGCAGGTGGTGTTGATGATCGCATCCATGGGATCCGCGGACGCGACTCCCGTTCCCGCGGTCAACGCCAATGTCAGACCGCCGACCGCGGCGGCAATTCTCGTCAACGACAGCCTCACCATGTGTGGACCCTTCCCCAAAATCTGCACCGCCGACAAAGACGGCGACGACAATTTTCTCAGCGGTTGTCGTCTGGACTCGAGGTTACCAGGCCCCCCAGACTTCCTCCCGCTACAGCGCATATCGCCGACGCGGACGCAAACATAACGGTGTGCAGGTCAGCGCCCCTGTGGCGCTGGTCACGATCGATGAAATTGCGGACAGTGCGGCCACGGTTTCGGCACCCTGTAGGCGAGGGGCGTGGCAGATGGTTGACGTGTATGTGCAACGTCTAGTATCAGTAACCCAAACGCTTTTGCCTACTGGCGCCGCAGGGCGTAGACGGGTGAAGCAACAGCAGCCCACCGATTAGCACACGAAGGAACGTTGAGGAGACGTCTGTGACGTACACGATCGCGGAACCCTGCGTCGACATCAAGGACAAGGCATGCATAGAGGAGTGCCCGGTCGACTGCATTTACGAGGGCGCTCGGATGCTCTACATCCACCCCGACGAATGCGTCGACTGCGGTGCGTGTGAACCGGTCTGCCCCGTCGAGGCGATCTACTACGAAGACGACGTGCCCGAGCAGTGGAGCCAATACACCCAGATCAACGCCGACTTCTTCGCCGAGCTGGGTTCGCCGGGCGGCGCGGCCAAGGTCGGGATGACCGAGAACGACCCGCAAGTGGTCAAGGACCTGCCGCCGCAAGGCGAAGGTGACTGAGCGCGCTGGTGCCTGATCAGGCCCGGAGGGGCCGGTCCGCCGTCGTGGCGTCGCTGCCGGTGTTCCCCTGGGACACCTTGGCCGACGCCAAGGCGCTGGCCGAGGCTCATCCGGACGGCATCGTCGACCTGTCGGTCGGCACCCCGGTCGACCCGGTCGCGCCCCTGATTCAAGAGGCGCTGGCCGCCGCGGCCGCCGCGCCGGGATACCCGGCCACCGCCGGCACCGCGCGGCTGCGTGAGGCCGCGGCCGCCGCGCTGGCCCGCCGCTACGGCGTCACCGGGCTGACCGAGGCGGCGATCCTGCCGGTGATCGGCACCAAGGAGCTGATCGCCTGGCTGCCGACGCTGCTGGGACTGGGCGGCGACGACGTCGTGGTGGTGCCCGAACTGGCCTACCCGACGTACGACGTGGGCGCCCGGCTGGCCGGGGCGCAGGTGCTGCGGGCGGATTCGCTGACCCAGCTGGGTCCGCGGTCACCGGGGCTCTACTACCTGAACTCGCCGAGCAATCCGACCGGGCGGGTGCTGGGCGTCGACCACCTCCGCAAGGTCGTCGGCTGGGCTCGCGAGCGCGGTGTCGTGCTGGCCTCCGACGAGTGCTACCTGGGATTGAGTTGGGATCCAGAGCCGTCTGTGGCGCTGTCGGTGCTGCACCCGTCGGTCTGCGGGGGCGACCACACCGGGCTGCTGGCGGTGCACTCGCTGTCGAAGACCTCGTCGCTGGCCGGCTACCGCGCCGGCTTCGTCGCGGGGGATCCGGAATTGGTCGCCGAGCTGCTGGCGGTGCGCAAACACGCCGGCATGATGGTGCCCACGCCGATCCAGGCCGCCATGGTGGCCGCGCTGGACGACGACGCCCACGAGCAGCAGCAACGCGGGCGCTACGCACGCCGGCGCGCCGCCCTGTTGCCGGCCATGCGCTCGGCGGGCTTCACGGTCGACCACTCCGAGGGAGGCCTCTATCTATGGGCCACCCGCGGCGAGGCCTGCCAGGACAGCGTCGGTTGGTTGGCCGCGCGCGGCATCCTGGTGGCGCCGGGCAATTTCTACGGCCCGCGCGGTGCACAACATGTGCGCGTGGCGCTGACCGCCAGCGACGAGCGCGTCGCGGCCGCGGTGCACCGGCTCACGGCGTAGCCGCATCATGGCCCCTGCCGGGGTAAACGGGCACAATGCATCTGCAGACAAGCCACGCTCAACCGCGGGTAAGGAATGTGGTCGTGACTAATTCGACTGGTAATTCGACCGGTGCCGGGGGTGGCGGGCCTCAGATCCCGGCGTCCGTCGGGGACATTGCCAAGCGCGTCTTTTTGGGAAGACCGCTGATTACCGAGAGCCTCAAATCCGAAAAGCTATCGAATGCTGTTGCCCTGGGCGCACTTTCGCCCGACGCGATTTCGTCGACCGCATACGGCACCGAGCAGATCCTGATCGAGTTGCTGCCCGCCGCCGGGCTGGCGGCGTTCACGTTGCTGATTCCCATCACCGGCGTGATCCTGCTGATTCTGGTGCTGGTGGCCGCGTCGTACGCGCAGGTCGTGATGGCCTACTCACGCGCCGGAGGTTCCTACATCGTCGCGCGGGAGAACTTCGGCCCGAAGGTGGCGCAGGTCGCCGCCGCGGCACTGTTGATCGATTACGTGGTCACCGTGGCCGTGCAGTCCGCCGCCGGGACCGTCGCGGTGGTGTCGGCCATCCCGGTGCTGGGGCCCTACAGCCTAGTCATCACGGTCGGGGTGGTGCTGTTCATCTGCTATGCCAACCTGCGCGGCTTGCGCGAGGCCGGAATCCAATTCGCGGTGGCGACCTATGCCTTCGTCATCATGGTCGGCCTGATGATTGTGGTCGGTATCTTCCGCGTGCTCTTCGGCGAGTTGCCGGTTTACGACCCGAGCCAGATACCCGGAACGATTCCGGTGCACCAGGGCAACGGCCTCGTCATGGGCGCGACCATCCTGGTGCTGCTGCGTGCGTTCGCCAACGGCGGTTCGTCGCTGACGGGCGTCGAGGCGATCTCCAACACCGTCGACCTTTTCCGAAAGCCGCAGGGGCTCAACGCACGTCGGGTGCTGATCGCGATGGCCTGCATCCTCGGGTTCCTGTTGGCCGGGGTCTCCTACCTCGCCCACGTCACCCACGCCATGCCGTATCAGGCTGGATATCCGTCGATGCTGTCGGAGGTGGCCAGGGCGGTTTTCGGGCACGGGATGATCGGCAAGGTGCTCTACATTCTCGTCCAGACCGCGACCGCCGCGATCTTGTTCACCGGAGCCAATACCAGCTTCAACGGCTTCCCCGCGTTGGCCAGTTTCGTTGCCGAAGACCGCTTTCTGCCGCGGCAGCTGATGAAGCGCGGCTATCGGCTGGTGTTCTCCAACGGCATCATCGTGCTCACCGCGCTTTCGGTGGCGTTGCTGGTGCTGACCGGCGGCTCGGTCACCGCGCTGGTCCCGTTCTATGCGATCGGCGTGTTCACCGGGTTTTCGATGGCCGGCTACGGGATGACGAAACACCATCTGACGCAACGGGAATCCGGTTGGCGGCATCGCCTGGTGATCAACCTGTCCGCGGGGATCCTGTCGACGGTGGTGGTGGGTATCTTCGCGGTGGCGAAGTTCACCGAGGGCGCGTGGCTGGTGGTCGTCGTCTTCCCCGTCCTGGTGTGGGTGCTGATCCGGCTCAACAAGGAATATCGGGCCGAGGCCGCCATTTTGGAGATGTTCCGCACGGACCGTCCCGACTTGGTGAAGTACGCGCGGCACCGAGTGCTGGTCCTGGTGAACTCGGTCGACCTCGCGACGATCGAGGCGCTGCGGTACGGCAGGGGATTGCGGGCCGACGAATTGACCGCGGTGCACTTCGTGGTCGACGCGGCGCACGCCACGCAGCTGCGGAAGCGTTGGGAGCACTTCGGATTGGACACTCCGCTGCGGGTGGTGGATTGTCCGGATCGACGGATCAACCGGGCGGCACAGCTGCTGGTGGTCAAGACCCGCGACGAACAACCCGACACCAATGTCACCGTGCTGTTGCCGCGGCGGACCTACGCGCCGCTGCTGGGGAGATTGCTGCACGACCGCACCGCGGACAAGATCTCCCAAGCCGTCAGCCTGATCCCGGACGCCGCGGCGACGATCGTGCCCTACGACGTGGAGTCACGGATCAAGGAGGCCTATCCCGACGTCCTCGAACACCGCGTCGCGCGCGAACTCGACAAGGTCGAAGCGTGGGTATCAAAGGACGACGATCAGAAGATCGAGTCCTATGAGCATCCGGCGCATCCGGCGCAGTCGGCGCACCCGGGGCGCCCGCCGTCGGTGATCACGGTCGCCGGCATGATCCCCGGGCAGCGTGCCACCTTCGAAGGGCGGGTCAGCGAGGTCGAGGACATCAACAAGGGCCGGCGCACCCTGCGGCAGGTCGTCGTCGGCGACAACAGCGGCGACATCACCCTGACGTTCCGCTCCGGACGTGGCGGCGCCGACATCCAACCCGGCCAGCTGTTGCGGATCACGGGCAAGCCCCGTCAGAGCGGCACCCGGCCCATGTGGATGGCCGACCCGGCCTACCACGTGGTCGAGGAGCCGGCCGAGACGGGCCAGGAGAGCAGCTAGATGAAGCGACTGGCCGCCGTCCTGGTATCGGTGTTGGGGCTCGCGTTCACCGCCAACGGATATCGTCCGCTGACCAAGCACGGCTACGGCTCGCTGTACGCGTTCGGCTACGGCGTGTTCGCCTCGGAACTCCCCATGCAGGTGCTGGGGGCACAGTTGATCGCGCAGGCGGCGGTGTTGCGGCGATTGCCGACGCGGATCCGCCGATTCAGCCTGGCGGTGTCCGCGTTGTCGTGGCTGGGGCTGCTGGGTCTGCGCCACAGCGGGCGCACGGCCGACCAGCCGCTGACGGCGGCGCTGGACGCCGGCCTGGGCATCGATCGGTGTCGTGAGTCGCGCGAGCTGTGGCAGCGGCCCGCGGCCTCGGGCGCGACCGCGAAGAAGCCCGGTGTGGTGCGCATGCTGCGGATCTACCGCGATTACGCGCACGACGGCGACATCAGTTACGGGGACGCCGGCTCGCGGAACCATTTGGACATCTGGCGGCGGCCCGATCTCGATCGCAACGGCCGCGCGCCGGTGCTGCTGCAGGTTCCCGGCGGCGCCTGGGTGACGGGAAACAAACGCGGACAAGCACATCCGCTGATGAGTCATCTGGCCGAGCTCGGTTGGGTGTGCGTCGCGATCAACTACCGGCTCAGCCCCCGCTCCACCTGGCCCGACCAGATCGTCGACGTCAAGCGCGCGCTTGCGTGGACCAAGGAGCACATCGCCGACTATGGCGGCGATCCGGACTGGATCGCGATCACCGGGGGCTCGGCCGGCGGGCATCTGTCCTCGCTTGCCGCGCTGACCCCCAACGATCCGCGGTTCCAGCCGGGCTTCGAGGACGCCGACACCCGGGTGCAGGCGGCCGTTCCGTTCTATGGCGTCTACGACTTCACCCGCACCGACAGTTCGATGCACCCGCTGATGGTGCCGATGGTGGCCAAGCAGGTGTTCAAGCTGAGCCGCACCGAGATCGCGGAGCCGTTTCGCAACGCCTCGCCGATCGCCCACATTTCGGCGGACGCGCCGCCGTTTTTCGTCTTGCACGGGCGCAACGATTCGCTGATTCCCGTCGAACAGGCCCGCAGCTTCACCGCGCGGTTGCGCGAAGTCAGCCGCCAGCCCGTCGTCTATGCCGAGTTGCCTTGCGCGCAGCACGCTTTCGAGATCTTCGGCTCGGCCCGCGCGGCGCATGCCGCGGTCGCCGTCGAGCGGTTCCTCGCCGAAATGTACGCGCGGCGCTGTTAGCTGGTGCCGTAGGCCCACCAGTCGTACGCACCGGGCACGGGGCACAGGTCCTGGTAGGCGGCGATGACGAATCGCTTCGCCTGTTCAGCGGTCAGCGGCGGATGGTCCCGCTGTACAGCCGCAGCCACCTGTTTCGCTGGGCTGTGCTGCCGCCAAAGCCGCCAGCACACGTCGTAGCCGTCCGCCAACATCGCCGGGTCGGTTCCGACGATGCCTGCCGCCCGCACCGCGGCGAAGAAATCCTGGACCGTGCGTCGTTGCGGTGCGGGGCCGATTTGAGCGCCGGCCGGCGTCGCTGACCCTACGGCTAGCACCGCCACGGCGATTAGGACCTTGGCAACGGGGTGGGCGGTTGGCATGGCGTGACCCGGGTCTGGCGCGGCCGACTAAACCGGCGGGAGCGCGAAGCTCGTCGACGGGTGGGGATTGCGACCGCCGGCCACCATTGCAGGCCCTGATGCCGAGCCCTGACATAGCACTGGGCATTCACGGTGGCATAAGTGTACGACCCGAAGCTTGGACGGTAGCTTCCAAAAAGCTGTGAGTATGGTTAAGGCCCGGGTGCATCCCGTTTGCTCACCCTAAGCTGATGCAGCAGAACAGATTTGGCCCGCCCATCCCCGCCCATCCCCGATCTGGACAGTTAATCGATAGGTGAACAACGATGCACAGCGCCTCGACGCCCTGGAATCGGGGCAGCCGTGGGGCCTAAAGCCGAATCGCCGAGTGCTGGCGCCGATGTGCCTAAGCGCATTTCAACTTCAGGGAGACCCCGAATGGCCAGGCGCCTGATAGTAGCCTTCGCCCTCACGTTGAGCGGCCTTCTATCGTCAGTCGCGACCGCACATGCCGACCCCGCCGACGAGCAATTCCTGGCAACGCTGCGGTCCGAGGGCATCACCGACCACGTGTCTCCCGCCCACGCGATCGAAGCGGCACACTACGTTTGCGTGAAGCTGGACAACGGTGCGACGCCGACGAGTGTGGTCACCGACGTCTTGAACAGCAGTAGCATGCCCGCCTACCACTCTGGCTTTTTCGTCGGCGCGAGCATCGACGCGTATTGCCCGCGGCATAAGGCCGAGATTTCCACGGGCTAGGCCGGGTTAGTCGCTGGCGAATTCATAGGAATCGGATTGAAAGCCAACCGATTTGCCGCATCGCTGTGCGTCTGCTCTACCATCGCGCTCGTGCTGTCGGCGTGCGACGGTGGCACCGACGCGAGCGCGCCCGGCGCGTCGCGTGCACCGTCGAGCGGGAATGTGGCTTGCGGCGGGCGCAAAAAGTTGAAGGCCAGCGGGTCGACGGCCCAGGCTAACGCGATGGCACGGTTCGCCAACGCGTTTGAGCGCGCCTGCCCGGGTCAGACGCTGAACTACACGGCCAACGGATCGGGCGCCGGCATCAGCGAATTTACTGGAAAACAAACCGATTTCGGCGGCTCCGACTCGCCGTTGACGCCGAGCGAGTACACGGCTGCGCACCAACGATGCGGCTCACCGGCGTGGAACCTGCCAGTGGTGTTCGGCCCCATCGCCATCACCTACAACGTCAACGGTGTGACGTCGCTGAATCTCGACGGTCCGACCGCGGCCAAGATATTCAACGGTGGCATCACGGCATGGAACGATCCCGCAATCCAGAAGCTCAACACTGGTGTCGCCCTGCCGGCCGAGCCGATTCATGTCGTGTTCCGCAGCGACCTGTCCGGCACCTCGGACAACTTTCAGAAGTATCTCGATACGGCATCTCGCGACGCGTGGGGCAAGGGCGCCGGTAGAACATTCAACGGCGGTGTCGGCGAGGGCGCCGTCGGCAATGACGGCACGTCGGCGGCCGTCCAGCGCACCGAGGGGGCGATCAGCTACAACGAATGGTCATTCGCCCAGGCCCAGCACCTGGCCATGGCTAACATCATCACGTCGGCCGGCCCGGACCCCGTCGCGATCACCGCGGAGTCGGTCGCGAAAACGATTGCCACCGCCGGGATCATCAACCAGGGCAACGACCTGGTTCTCGACACGATCTCGTTCTACCTGCCGGAACAGCCCGGGGCCTATCCGATCGTGTTGGCCACCTATGAGATCGTCTGCTCGAAGTATGCCGATCCGCGGCTCGGTGCGGCCGTCAAGGCCTTCCTGCAGAGCACCATCGGTGCCGGTCAGAATGGGTTGGCGGACAACGGATATGTTCCCATCCCGGATGCGTTCAAGTCGCGGTTGTCGACCGCGGTCAACGCGATCTCGTAGCGCGCCGGTGGTGGTGCCCGGCTTACTGACCCGCCACGCCGGCGATCAGCAGCACACAGCCGACCACGGCCAGCAGGGTGATTACCTCGACGCGGCGACGCGACCGGATCCAATCGTTCAGCGCGGCCATCGACGTGCGCGTCGCCGTGGGCGCCAAAAGGTAGGCCAGGAGCGGGATCTCGACCAGCATGAAGGCGACGACGTTGAACATCAGAAGCGCGCCGACTTGTGTCGTCGCCGCGGCGCCGGAGGCGAGAATGAGGGCCAGCGCGGCCAGATAGTCCACCGACGGCAATGCGATCCCGAGACCCGCGATCCCCGCGACCCACAGCGAAGGCCCGTTTAGCAGTTGCCGTGCCCGCATCGTCAGCCTTCCCGCGGACCGGTCGTTGGGCGTCCCCAGACGCGCCCGCACGGCCAGTACGGCAGCAACCGCTAGTGCCAGCACGCCGATCAGAATCTGAACCGTCGGCAACGTGAAGTAGGCGGATCCCAGCAACCTGCGCCGCAACACGAACAGCACAACCAGCCCGACGGTGATCCCCATCGTGAAACCGCCGCACAAAAACGCCAGCAGCTGAAGCATCGGTCTGGGTCTGTTCAGCATGAGGACCGTCATCCCGATGCGAAACGGCTCGACGCTCACCGCGAGCGCCATCACCAACAGGCTGATCAACATGGCAAGGCTCGATACTGCCCGATTGAGGTCCAACCTATTCGACAAAACACGCCGGAAGCCGCATTCCGCCGCAGGGGCCACCCGGACGTTTAGATGCTTTCCTTAGGGCAACCCTCACCCGCATGACTACTGAAACCAAAGCAAGGTCCTGGCTTCGGCTGTGCACCGGCGCGCTGGTGGGCGGCGGCATGGCGTTGTCCGCGCTGGGCTTGACCTCCGTCCTGCAACCGGGCACTGCGCAGGCCGCGCCCGCCCCGATGTACCACCACCACTGGTGCCCCGGCGACCAGTGGGACAACGGTTGGGGTCCTAACCCGAACTGGAACAACTGCCGTGACTGGGACGACAACTACGGTGGTCCGGCCGGCTACGGTCCGGGTGGTCCCGGCGGGCCCGGCGGTCCCGGCGCACCCGGCTATGGCGGACCCGGCTATGGCGCTCCGCCGTGGGCACCGCCGCCTCCGCCGCCCCCGCCGTGGGCGCCGTGGGCCCAGGTCACGTGGAACCCCTCTACCAACGGCTGGGGTTACTGGAACGGACCCGTCTGGATGCCGATCTAACCGACCGGCAACATCCGGTGCCGGCGGCTGCTAGGTCCGCTCCAGGACCCTAAGCCCGAGCGAAAAGACCAGCCGCACATCGGGATCGGCAAGCGAAGTCGACAACAGCTTCTCGATCCGCCGCACCCGATAGCGCACCGTGTTGGGGTGGATCTGCAACCAGTGCGCGGCGACACCGACGTCGCCGAAGCTGTCCAGGTAGGCCCTCAGTGTCTCGGCCAGCACCGGTTCCCGAGCGCGCAAGTCACGCACCCGCGGGTCGACCAGCCGGCCACCGACTTGCGTGACGATCTCGTCGAGCAAGACGGTGGTGCGTGCCTCGGCCAGGGACGTCACCTGGTCGATCGAATCCGGGTGCCGCGCAGCGCTGTCCAGCACGCGGTCCACCTCGACACGTGCACCCGCGACCCCGGCCAAACCCACGACCGGAGCGGCAATAGCGGCACGCAGCTGCACGCCGAGCTCGGCGCGCAGCGCGCCGATCGTGCCGCGCACCCACGAGGTGATTGACCGGCTGGTGGTGGTCTGGGGCAACAGCACATAAATTCGCGAGCCCTTAGACGCGACCTGCGCGTCACGACGAAAAGCGCTGGCGCTCAACGCCAACACGTCGGTCAGCCGCGCGGGGCGGGCGCCGGTGTCGGTGGCGCTCAGGAAGTCCCAACCGATCAACACGGCCGTGCCGTCGGCGGCCAGGCCGAGTTCGTCTGCGATGGCGGCGATTTCGGTCGGCGTCGTGGCGGCGTCCTGGTCGGTCAAACCCAGCAGTTGCTGCACGCGCCGCGCGTGCGTCGACGGCCGCGCCGCCAGCCGCGACATGATGCGCGCCGCCAGGACCGCCGCGCCCCGCAAAATCTGCTCGGCATCCTCGGCGAGGGGCTGTGCACCCTGCTGTACCCAAATGGTGCCCGCGAACACCGGCGCGCACCGCGCACTGGCCGGCGGCTGGTAAATGCCGATCGCCAACCGCGGGCGCAGCCCCAATTCGGGGCGCTCGGCGACCCGAACCACATCGTCGCCGGCGCGCAGTGCATCGAAGACGCCCCATTGATCAAGCCATTTCAGATGCTCGGGCGGGCCGGCGCGGCCCAGGATGGACAGCCGTCGCAGCTCGTCGGCTTCATCGTTGGAGGCCGAATAGGCCAGCACATGCGACTGCGCGTTCTCGATGCTGACCATGCCATGGATGCGGTCGGCCAGCGACTGCGCCAGGCCGAACAGGTCGGTATCCGAGTACTCCGTTGAGTCGGCGCGGTCGCGGTGATGTTCCAACACGTGATTGACCAACTGATACAGCCGCTCCCAGCGCGCCCGCGGCTCCACGGCCACCACCGCCGACCCGGCCGCGACCGCGGTGCTCACCAGGGCGTCCGACGGCTCTTTGGCGAAGATCGCCACCGGCACCCGCTCGCTCGCCTGCTTGGCCATCCAACCCAGCGCCTCGCCGTCGATGACCCCGAGCAGGAAGAACACGTCAGCCGAGCCCGCCGCCGCCGCCAGCCCCAGCCGCACGTCGTCGGAATCGATCAGGGCCGCCGAGCTTACCGGCAGATCCAGGCCGCGCGGGGCCTCCACCAGGCTGACCAGGGTGGCGTCCAGCGCGAGGAGCAGCTGACCCAGCCCGACCGCGGCCGATTGCATGTTGTCCGATTCTACTAGAACTGATCGTCGAGGTTGTCTGATCGGCCAACAGTTTGCGTCGTTGCGCCGAGGATCCTGGCGACATGGACGCGATCACTGGGATTTCTGAGGTTCCGACGCCGGCCAACGAGCCGGTCCACGACTACGCCCCGCACTCCCCGGAACGAACCAGGCTGCGCGCCGAACTGGCCGCGCTGGCTGACCACCCGATCGACCTTCCGCACGTCATCGGCGGCCGGCACCGGATGGGCGACGGTGAACGCATCGACGTCGTGCAGCCACACCGGCACGCCGCGACGCTGGGCACCCTGACCAACGCGGTGCACGCCGACGCCAGCGCCGCCATTGAGGCCGCCACCGCCGCGCGGGACGCCTGGGCGGGGATGCCGTTCGACGAGCGCGCCGCGGTGTTCCTGCGGGCCGCCGACCTGCTCGCCGGGCCGTGGCGGGAAAAGATCGCCGCCGCAACGATGCTCGGGCAATCGAAGTCGGCGTACCAGGCCGAGATCGACGCGCCCTGTGAGCTGATCGACTTCTGGCGGTTCAATGTCGCGTTCGCGCGGCAGATCCTGGCGCAGCAGCCGATCAGCGGGCCGGGGGAGTGGAATCGGTCCGATTACCGACCACTGGACGGATTCGTTTATGCGATAACGCCGTTCAACTTCACCTCGATCGCCGGCAACCTGCCGACCGCGCCGGCGTTGATGGGCAACACCGTGGTGTGGAAGCCGTCGATCACCCAGACGTTGTCGGCCTACCTGCTCATGCAACTGCTCGAGGCCGCCGGGCTGCCGCCCGGTGTGATCAACATGGTCACCGGCGACGGCTTCGCGGTCTCCGAGGTGGCGCTGGCCGATCCGCGGCTGGCCGGCATCCACTTCACCGGGTCGACCGCGACCTTCCAGCACCTGTGGCGACAGGTGGGCGCCAATATCGGCCGCTACCAATGCTATCCGCGGCTGGTCGGCGAGACCGGCGGCAAGGACTTCGTGGTGGCCCACGCCTCGGCGCGCCCGGAGGTGTTGACCACGGCGCTGATTCGCGGCGCGTTCGACTACCAGGGGCAGAAATGCTCGGCCGCGTCGCGCGCGTTCGTCGCGCACTCGGTGTGGCAGCGGATGGGCGACGACTTCCTCGGTGTTGCGGCCGACCTGTCCTATGGCGATGTCACCGACCTGTCCAACTACGGCGGCGCGCTGATCGACCAACGCGCCTTCGTCAAGAACGTCGACGCCATCGAGCGGGCCAAGGGCGCGGCGGGCGTGACCATCGCGGTCGGCGGCGAATACGACGACAGCGTAGGCTATTTCGTGCGCCCGACCGTCCTGCTGTCGGATGACGCGGGCGACGAGTCCTTCGCAACCGAGTACTTCGGCCCGCTGCTGTCGGTGTACGTCTACCCCGACGGCGACTACGAGCGCGTCCTCGACATCGTCGACACCGGTTCCCGCTACGCGCTGACCGGTGCCGTCATCGCCGACGACCGGCAGGCCGTGCTGACCGCGCAGAACCGGTTGCGGTTCGCCGCCGGCAACTTCTACGTCAACGACAAGCCCACCGGCGCCGTGGTGGGCCGCCAGCCGTTCGGCGGTTCGCGCGGCTCGGGCACCAACGACAAGGCCGGGTCGGCGCAGAATTTGTTGCGCTGGACGTCGGCGCGCACCATCAAGGAGACGTTCGTCCCAGCGACCTCGCACACCTACCCGCACATGGCGGCGGACTGATGGCCGGGTTGTTCGCCAAGACCGTTCGCCCGGTGATCCTGGCCGCCGGACGGTCCGACGGGTTGCGTCGGGTCGCCGAACGGATGCCGGTCACCCGCGAGGTGGTGGGCCGGTTCGTGCCGGGGGAGACGGTCGATTCCGTGCTGGATAGTGTTGCGCTGCTGCGGGATTCGGGACGCTACGTCAGCGTCGACTACCTGGGCGAGGATGTCACCGACGCCGACGACGCGGACGCCGCCGTGCAGGTCTACCTGGACCTCATCGACTCGATGAGCCGCCTCGGTGACCGCGTCGGGCCGCTGGAGGTGTCGGTGAAGCTCTCCGCGCTGGGGCAAGCGGTGGAACGCGACGGCGAGAAGATCGCGCGGGAGAACGCGTGGTCAATCTGCGCGGCCGCCGAGCGGGCGGGCGTGTGGGTGACCGTGGACGCCGAAGACCACACCACGACCGACTCGACCCTGTCGATCGTGCGCGACCTGCGGGCCGAGTTCCCTTGGCTGGGACTGGTTTTGCAGGCGTATCTGCGCCGGACGCTGGGCGATTGCGAGGAGTTCGCCGGGGCGCGCGTCCGGCTGTGCAAGGGCGCCTACGACGAGCCGGCGTCGGTGGCCTATCGGGACCGCGCCGCGGTGAACGAGTCCTACCTGCGCTGTCTTCGGGTGCTGATGGCCGGATCGGGCTACCCGATGGTGGCCTCGCACGATCCGTCGGTCATCGCCGCGGTGCCGTCGTTGGCCCGCGAATTCGGCCGTGCCAGCGCGGATTTCGAGTACCAGATGTTGTACGGCATTCGCGACGCCGAACAGCGGCGGCTGGCCGACGCGGGCAATCAGGTGCGGGTGTACGTGCCGTTCGGCACCCAGTGGTATGAGTATTTCCTGCGCCGGCTGGCCGAACGCCCGGCCAATTTGGGGTTTTTCCTGCGGGCACTGGCGGAGCGTTCACGGCGCTGAAGCTCGGCATAATCAGACCTCTTACCATGACGCAATGACCGAAGAGCGGGCGGCGAGCCCGTCGCGACGCTATGACGGGTCGGGCCGTCGCGCCGCCGCCGAAGGAACGGCCCAGCGGATCCTGGAAGCCGCGGCCGACCTGGCGCGGGACCTGCCCGACTGGGACTGGAGCGAGCTGACCATGACGGCCGTGGCCGAACGCGCCGGAGTGGGACGGCGAACGGTGTACCGCCACTTCGAATCTCAGGGCGAGTTGCATGCGGCGCTGGTCGCACATCTGCTCCGCAAGGCCGACGTCGACTATGACCGGCTGCGACTCGATGACCTGCCGACCGTCGCGGCCAAGCTGTACCAGCAGCTGACCACGTTCGCGGCCAGGCCGTGGGGCCTGCATCCCGTGGTGTTTCCCGAAGTTGACGCCGCCCGTCGGGAGGGGCTGCGCCGTGCCGTCGCCGAGGCGATGGGTGCCGAAGCGCAGGACCGCGAGATGGTCGCCGCGCTGCTGGACGTCATCTGGCAGGTGACGTCCTACGAGCTGCTCATCCGCGACTGGGGCTTCGACGAGAAGCAAGCCACCCAGGCGCTGCGGTGGCTGCACGGCCTCGTCGCCGACGCGTTGACAAACCCCGATATTCGAGGCACGCTTGTGCCGCCAATACAGTCACTGTCCCAGGGCAAGGCGAGGCGACGATCATGAAGAAACTGCTCATCGACGGGCGTCTCGTCGACCCGGGCCGCACGTTCGTTTCGGTCAATCCGGCGACCGGCGAGCCGGTCGGTGAGGCCGCCGACGCCACGGTCGGCGACGCCCGCGCCGCCGTCGCCGCCGCCCGCCGGGCCTTCGACGAGACGTCCTGGTCGACCGACCTGGAGCTGCGGGTGCGCTGCCTGCGGCAGCTGCACCCCGCGCTGGTGCGCCACCGCGAGGAGTTCGCCGAGCTGACCATCGCGGAGTGCGGGCACACGCCCGCGTTCGTGGCCGGGCCCGCCTTCGATGCGCCGGTCGCGCTGCTGCCCTACTACGCGGACCTCGCCGAAGGGTTCCGGTTCACCGAGGACCTTGGCGAACACACGGCGATGGGCATCACCAGCAAGCGCTTCGTGGAGCGCGAGCCGGTCGGCGTGGTCTCGGCGATCGTCGCCTACAACTTCCCGACGCAGCTCGCGCTGGTGAAGCTGGCGCCGGCGCTGGCCGCCGGCTGCACGGTGGTGCTCAAGGCTGCCCCCCAGACGCCGTTGATCACGCTCGCGCTGGGTGAGCTGATCGCCGCGGAAACCGACATCCCGGCCGGCGTCGTCAACGTGCTGGCCTCCTCCGAGGTCGAGGTGGGCGAAGTGCTCACCACCGACCCCGGCGTGGACATGATCTCGTTCACCGGCTCGACGCCGGTGGGCAGGCGGATCATGGCCGCGGCCAGCGAGACGGTCAAGAAGGTGTTCCTCGAGCTCGGCGGCAAGTCGGCCATGATCATGCTCGACGACGCCGACCGCCAGATGCCCCCGGTGATGGCCGCGATGACGGCCTGCTCCCACGCCGGCCAGGGCTGTGCGATCACATCGCGAATGCTGGTGCCCCGCACCATTCACGACGAGATAGTGGAGTCGATTGCCACGCACATGGAGCAGGTCACGGCGGGCAATCCCGCGGACCCGGCAACCTACATGGGCCCGCTGATCAGCGAGGCCCAGCGCGAGAAGGTGCACGCGATCGTCGAGCGGGCGGTGGCGGCCGGCGCCAAACTGATCACCGGCGGCCATCCGCTCGACGGGCCGGGATTCTTCTATGCGCCAACGCTTTTAGCCAACGTCGACCCGGACAGCGAAGTCGCCCAGGACGAGCTGTTTGGACCCGTCCTGGTCGTCATCCCGTTCGAGGATGACGACGACGCCGTGCGCATCGCCAACAACTCGATGTACGGATTGTCCGGCGCGGTGCTCAGTGCCGACCCGCAGCGCGCCCTCGCCGTCGCGCGCAAGATGCGGACCGGAACCGTTGGTGTCAACGGCGGCATGTGGTTTGCGCCGGACGCGCCGTTCGGCGGCTACAAGCAGTCCGGCATCGGCCGCGAGATGGGTGAGCCGGGATTGTCGGAGTTCCTCGAAACGAAGACCATCGCCGTCCGGGTGTAGTGGTGCACGCCGGCGAGGTTGCGTACGACCCGTTCCGCAAGGACCTCGACAGGGATCCGTATCCGGTCTGGCGGCGGCTGCGCGACGAGGCGCCGGTCTACCGGAACGACGAGCACGACTTCTATGCGCTGTCGCGCTTCGACGATGTGCTGGCGGCACTGACCGACCCGGACACGTTCCGCTCGGGTTACGGCAATCTGCTCGAGCTGATGAGTGATGAGCCGCTCGGTCTGCCCTATCTGGTCATGCTCGATGACCCCGGCCACCGGGCGCACCGGGCGCTGACCTCACGCGCGTTTACCCCGCGGCGGGTCGCCGCGTTGGAGGAGCACGTGCGGCGCTTGTGCGCCGAGTTGCTCGACGCCCAAATCGGCAGCGGCGGTTTCGACTTCATTCAGGACTTCGCCGCCCTGGTTCCCTCGCAGGTGATTTCGGAATTGATCGGGGTCGAGAAGGCGGACCGCGAGCGGGTGCGCCGGCTCATCGACCAGAGCCTGCACGTGGAGTCCGGTGCTGGCATCGTCAACGACGTTGCGGTGCAGGCCCAGTCCGAGCTGCGCCAGTGCTACATCCGGTTGATCGAGGCCCGCCGTGACGACCCCCGCGACGACCTCGCCACCGCCCTCAGTCAGGTCGGACTCGGCACCGAAGAGGCGGCATGTTTCGTCGCGGAGCTTGTCGGCGCCGGCACGGAGACGACGGCGAAGTTGCTCGGATGGGCGTGCCTGTTGCTCGACGAGCATCCGGACCAACGCGCCCGGCTGGCGGGCGACCCGGCGGCCATAGGCAACGCGGTCGAGGAGACGCTGCGCTTCCAGGCGCCTTCCCCGGTGCAGGGCAGGCGGGTCGCTACCGATGTTCGGCTGCACGGCACCGTCATACCGGCGATGTCAAAGGTGTTGCTGCTCAACGGTTCAGCCAATCGCGACGAACGCGAGTTCGCCGACGCCGACTGCTACGACGTGACCCGGCACATCGATCGTCACCTGGCGTTCGGATACGGCATCCATCATTGTCTGGGCGCGGCGCTCGCCCGTCTCGAGGCCCGGATCGCGTTGCAGGAGATGCTCGCCCGGTTTCCCGAATGGGAGGTCGACCGGCGGCAGGTGGTTCCCTCGCACACGAGCACCGTGCGGGGCCACCACCGGATTCCGATCGCGGTCTAACCGGGCTGACGATCGGCAATCTGCCGCTGGTTGCGGCTGGTCACTTCGCGGCGCTTGTCGCCAAGAGCCTCGGTGGAGAAGGCGACGCTGGAAGCGATTTCAAGTTCGACGGCGAGCGCGGCCTCGATCACCGGCGCGCAGCCGTCGACGTACATCCTCTTCAAACCGGACATCACCGCGGGTGGCACCTCGGCGATCTGGGTGGCCAGCTCGACGGCGCGGTCCAGCAGCGCGTCGTGATGTACGACTTCCGTCACCAGGCCAACCCGTTGCGCCTCAGCGGCATTGACGACTTCGCCGGTCATGGACATTCTTCGGGCCATGGCGCTTCCGACGACTTGGGGTAGCCGGGCGGTCATGCCGCCGCCCGGCAGAATGCCGACCCGGGCGTGGGTATCACCGAACACCGCACGCTCCGATGCGATGAGAAAGTCGCATCCCAACGCGATTTCCAGGCCGCCGGTGAACGCGGCGCCGTTGATCGCCCCGATGATCGGGGTGCGCATCTGCCCGACGCGCGTCACGCAGTTCTCGTGTTCGAAGCGGGCGAAGTAGGCCATGCCGTCACGGCTTGCTTCCTTGAGATCGACCCCTGCGCAGAACGCGGGGTCGGCTCCGGTGAGGACCACGGCTCTGACGCTGTCGTCGCTGTCCGCGGCGTCCAGCCCGGCGAACAGCGCACTGACCAGCTCGCCGCTGAGGGCGTTTCGCGCCCCGGGACGATTCAGGGTCAGGACCCTGACCCCGTCGCGGTTATCGCAGAGCAGCACTTCGGATGCGTCGTCCATCAATCGACTCTAGCGGCGTAGCGTCTCGCCCATGAGCCTGGTTATCGACCACATGCCGGACCTCGGCATCACCCGGGTGTCGCGGTGGATCTTCAACTGCTACGTCCTGCACGGCGACGGGGGTTCGGTGGTCGTCGACGCCGGGTTGCCGCACGTCGCCCGTGATCTGGCGGCCGTGTTCGAGCGGCTCGGTGGCGCCCCGCGCGCCGTGGTGGCCACGCACGGACACAGCGACCACGTCGCCGGTGCGGTGGAACTGGCCGCCCGCCACGGCGCCCCGATCTGGTTGCCCCTCACCACACTGAGCTATCTCGACGGGGCAAAGCCGCGCACCCCGACCCTGGCCGCGGCGGCGCGGATCTGGCCCACCTATTTCGACCAGCCCCTCGACCGGGTCGGGCTGGCCGGATTCGTCGGCGGTGCCTGGGTGGCGGGATACGGCACCCCGGCCGGCATGCGCTGGAGGGGAACGGCCCCCGAAGGTGGACTCGCCGACGGCGAGCCGCTGCCCGGCGCGCCGGAGTGGACGGTGCTCACCGCGAGCGGGCACACCGACGACAGCATCGCGCTGTGGAACCCGCTCACCCGCACGCTGTTGTCCGGCGATGCGGTGCTCACGACCCGTGGCAAGGTGTGGCACACACCCGAAATCGTCGATGCCGCAACCGCTGCCGCCACTCGCCGGCGCCTGGAAGAGCTGCCGGTTGCCCATCTGCTGCCCGGCCACGGCCGGCCGGTGCACACCGACGACACCGTCTGGCCCGAACAGCGGTCGAATTAGCGGCCCTTGCGCCCCGGCCGTTGATCGTGGCCGAAGCCGCGCACCACGTGCTCGGTCACGAACCGGGCCACCACGGCGGGATCGTCCATGTCCAGACCCGACGACGGGGTGCTGAACAGCGAGAACAAGATTCGCGCGAACCACTCGCCGGCCGCCTCGACGTCGAGGTCCTTGCGAACCTCGCCGGTGAGCTTGGCGGCCGACAGATGGGGGGCGAAGAAGTCGACGCATTCGCGCAGCAGCACACCGGCGTCCTTGGTCAGCAGCAGGCTGATCGCGTCTTCGTCGAAGTACTCCTCGCTGGCGATGGCCCGCCGCGCCTGGGTCACGAAAACCGCTGCCCTGCCCAGCTTTTCTTCGAGCGATCCGCCGCGGTCCATCGCCTTGGACATCTCGCGGTAGAACTGCTCGGAAGCGTGTTCGGCGCACGCCTCCAGGATGGCGCCCTTGTCGCTGAAATACTCATAGATCGTGCTGCGCGAGACATTGGCCCGCCGGGCGATGTCGACGATGGTCGTCTTCTGCAGGCCGTGCTTGGCGAAGCAGGCGTACGCCGCCTCGATGATGAGCTCGCGGGTGTCGGTCGCCTGGATCGCTTGCGAACTCATCAGGGCACCAGCGCCCCTCGGGGGACCAAACCCGCGTCGGCCGAGGCGAATGCGTCGTTGACGTCGGCGAGACGGAACGGCTTGGGCATCAGCCGATCGAACGGGAAACGCGTGTGCTGCAGGAAGGATAAGCCGATGGCCAGCGTGACCGGATCGTACAGCATGACACCGCGGATGGACTTGTTGCCGTAGACCAGCGCGCTGGGATCCATCTCGAAGGTGCGGCCCATGCCGATGTTGCCGACCTCGAGCAGGGTCCCGCCGTTGTTGAGGAAATCGACACCCTCGGGAATGACGCCGGGCACGCCGACGACCTCGAGCACCCAGTCGGCCCCGATACCGTCGGTGCGCCGGTGCACCCGCTCGGTGACCTCGGCGGTCGAGAGTGCGCTGGCGTCGATGCAGTGCGTCGCACCGAAATCGGCTGCCACGTCGAGCCGCTCGGCGATCTTGTCGATCACGATCACCTCGGCGGCGCCCGCGGTGCGCGCGACGGCCGCGGCGTTGATGCCCAGGCCGCCGGCGCCCTGGATGACGACGGTGTCGCCCAGCCGCACATCACGCAGCGCGAACAACACTTGAGCCAGTGCGCAATTCAACGGCGCGACGGCCTCGTCGGGCAGGTTCTCGGGCACCCGGTACAGCGGTTGCCGGCGGCTGGTGTAGTAGTACTCGCCGTGCGCGGCGACGAAGTGCGGCGCCTGGTCGTGGGTGCGGTACTCGCCGGCCATCAGGTTCTGACAGGCGTGCGGGCGGCCGCGGGCGCACGCGTGGCATTGACCGCAGAGCCAGAAATAGGGTGTCACCACCCGATCGCCGACGGCCAGCGGCGCACCGGTGGCGTCGGCGGTCAGGCCGTCACCGAGTTCGGCTATCTCGCCGACCATTTCGTGGCCCATGGCGAAGGGACACGGCAGCGGCAGCTCGCCGCGGAAGATGTGCAAGTCCGAACCGCAGATGCCGGCCATCCGCAGCTTGAGCGCCGCGGTCCCCGGCGCCGGTGTGGACAGCGGATACTCGGCCAGCTCGATCGGCCCGTTGATCGCGGTCAGCAGTGCGAGCTTGGGCATTTCGGTCCTCCCTAGCCGGCCGGTTCCAGAATCAGGCCGCTGGTGGGGACGCCGGTTCCCGAGGTGACCAGTACGTGCTCGACGTTGTCGACCTGGTTGTAGGAGGTGCCGCGGATCTGGCGCACGCCCTCGGTGATGCCGTTCATGCCGTGGATGTAGGCCTCGCCGAGCAGACCGCCGTTGGTGTTGATCGGGAACTCGCCGCCCAACGAGAGGCGCTCGATGGTGGCGAAGTCCTTGGCCTCGCCGCGCCCGCAGAACCCGAGCTCTTCGAGCTGGGTGAACACGAACGGCGTGAAATGGTCGTAGATGAATGCGGTTTGGATGTCTTGGGGTTTCAGACCCGAATCGCGCCACAGCCGCTGGGCCACCACCCCCATCTCGGGCAGGCCGGTGATGTCGTCGCGGTAGTAGCTGGTCATCATCTCGCCGTTGTCGGCCGCGCCTTGCGCCGCCGCGGTGATGATCGCCGGTGGTTGGCGCAGGTCGCGAGCGCGCTCGGCGCTGGTGACGACCAGCGCGACGCCGCCGTCGCTCTCCTGGCAGCAGTCCAGCAGGCGTAGCACCGGTTCGATGATCCAGCGCGAATTCTGGTGGTCTTCCAGCGTGATTGGGCGTTCGTAGAACCACGCCTCGGGGTTTGTGGCGGCGTGCGCGCGGTCGACGACGGCGATGCGGCCGAAGTCCTCGTTGGTGACGCCGTAGGTGGACATGTAGCGCTGGGCGTGCATTGCCACCCACGCCGCGGGAGTCAGCAGTCCGAACGGCGCGTAATGCGCCATGAACGGCGGGGTTTCGGCGCTGGTGCGTCCGCTGCCGCCGAACCGGAACCCGGAGCGTTCGTTGAACGCGCGCCAGCACACCACGACGTCGGCGACGCCGGTGGCGACGGCCATCGCCGCGTGCACCACGGTGCCGGCCGCCGCGCCGCCGCCGTGATGCACGCGGGAAAAGAAGCTCAGGTCGCCGATGCCCACGTTGCGGGCGATGTCGATCTCGTCGCTGGAATCCATGGTGAACGTGACCATGCCGTCGACGTCGCTGGGCGCCAGGCCCGCGTCGTCGAGCGCGGCGCTGACCGCCTCGCACGCCAATTGCAGTTCGCTGCGGCCGGATTCCTTCGAGAACTCCGTCTGGCCGATGCCCGCGATGGCGGTGGCGCCCGGCAGCGTGCTGGTCATGCTTGCCTCCCGTCGAGCAGGCTGAGGATCGCGGTGCCCGAGACGTGATCGCCGAGACTGTTGGAGCCCTTGAACGTCACCTCTATAAAGTTTTCACCATCCGAGCCTTCGGTTTTGCCGGCCACGCTGCCGGTGAAGCGCAGCGGGTCGTCCGGAAAGCACGGCACGCCAAGGCGAATCGAAAGGTTCTTGACCATGGCTTCCGGTCCCGCCCAGTCGGTGAGGAAACGCACGCAATAGCCGTTGGTGGTCAGGATGTTCATGAACAGGTTGGGCGAGCCCTGCTTGTTGGCGTAGTCGCGGTCGTGGTGGACCGGCATGAAATCGCGGGAGGCGATCGCGCCGGCGACGATCATCGTCGTGGTGATGGGGATGTCGAGCGGGGTTACCTCGTCGCCGACGTTGATGTCGGCCCATTTGAGGGTGGTGGTCGTTGTCATGGCTGTCCTCTCACGTATTTTCGTCGTGGGTCCGGATGTGGCTTGCGGCCCCGTCGGTCGCTGCTGTGAAGGCAATGGTTGTCGGTAATTGGTGACGACAGATCCTTCGGTTCGCCCGCGCTGAGCTGTCTTGCATCGACACGCGCGACGCTTCTGGCGATTGCAGTGGCTGGCGGGACATCAACGCGATCACGACCCGTAGCTCCCACCCAGGCGGGCCAATTGCGCCGTAGCCGAGCCGAGGGCGAGTTCGTTGTGCTTGGCCCACAGGAAATAGCGATGCAGGGGATAGGTGGTGTCGATGCCGATGCCGCCGTGTACCTGTTGTGCCGACGCTCCGACGCGTGCGCCGGCTTCGCCGGCCCAGAACTTCGCGATCCGGGCGGCGCGCTCGGCCGGTCGGTCGTGCGCGATCAGCCAGGCCGCGTGCCACGTGGTCCAGCGGATCGCCTCGACGTCGATGAAGGCGTCGGCCAGCCGCTGCTGCACCGCCTGGAAGCTGCCGATCGGGCGCCCGAATTGCTCACGCTGCGTGGTGTAGGCGGCGGCCAGCTTCAACGCCCGCTCGGCCACGCCGAGCTGGATCGCACACAGCCCGACCAAGGCGCGGGTGTGCAGGTCCTCGATCGACGCGCCGGGCAGTCGATCCGCTTCGGAAACCGTTGCACCATCGAGGAATACGTCGGCATGCGGTTCGTGGTTGGTGGTAGCGACCCGGCGGATCTCGACGCCGGGGGCATCCGCGGCGAGCAGAAACAGACCGACCCCGTCATCGGTGCTGGCCGGGATAAGGATGGTGTCGGCGAGCTGGGCGGCGGGCACCAACTCCTTGGCGCCGTCGAGCCGCCAACCCGCGCCGTCACGGCGCGCGCTGGTGACCGGCACCGTCGGGTCGGATCGGCCGGGCTCGGCCAGCCCGGCAGTCAGGATGCGCTGACCGGAGACGACGCCGGGCAGGATGCGCTGTTGCTGTTCCGGATTGCCGTGCCGCGCAATCGGATCGGCGCCCAGCACCAGCGTCGCGTACGCCGGCACCGGCGCCACGCTCCACCCCACCTCGGCCAGCAGCACCCCGAGTTCGACGAAGCCGCCGCCGTTCCCGCCCACCGACTCCGGCAACGCGGCGCCCAGCAGGTCGAGCGCGGCGAGCTCCTGCCACAGCGCCTCGTCGTAGCGGTTGTCGCCGGATTCCAGTTCGGTCAGGTGTTCCGGGGTGGCGCGACGCTCCAACAGATCGCGCGCGACCTTGGCGATCGCCTCTTGTTCTTCGGTGAACGTGAAGTCCATCAGTGGTTGCTCGGCCGGAACTGGTGCAGCACCAGGTCGTTCTCGAAGGTCTGAAAGTAGACCTGCACCGGCATGCCGACCGTGACGTCGGCCGGGTCGATGTCGGTGAGGTTGGACACGATCCGCACGCCCTCCTCGAGCTCGATCAGCGCGACCACGTAGGGGTAGTCGAAGAACGGCATCCGCGGCTCAAGTGGCATGACGTAGCTGTAGACGGTGCCGCGGCCCGACGACTCGATCGGCTCCCAATCCAGGGAGCGGCAGTTCGGGCACATGGGGCGGGGCGGGTGCCGAAGCTTCCCGCAGCCGCCGCAGCGCTGAATTAGCAGCTTGTTGTCCCGCAACCCATTCCAGAAGAACTCGGTGTCCGGCGTGATCGCCGGCGCCATTCGGGTCGCCATCAGTTCGCCGGCTTGAATCGCAGCACCCGGAAGCGTTGCCGCCCGAGGACTTCGCCGTCCTGGTTGGTGTACGTGGTCAGCCAGGTCAGGAAGAACCCGGTGCCCAGCGCCGTCTTCTTCTCCTCGGAGGCCGATTCGTACACCGCCGTCGCGCTGATGACGTCGCCGAGTCGGGGGTAGCGTTCGATCTCGAACTCCGAGTTGGTCGCCACCGTGCTGGTGTAGCCGGCCTCGTCGAGGAATGCCGTTGGGTTGCTCTTGATCTCGACGGGAGCGCCGCCGCGGTCACCGATGCCTTCGAGTTTGGGCGACGGCATCGTCCAGGTCTGCAGCATCACCGGCGGGGACACGATGCCGCCGAACCGCGACGCGGCCGCGAACTCCGGGTCGAGGTAGACCGGGTTCATGTCGGCGAGCGCGTACGCCCAGTGCCGGATCATCGGCTGATTCACCGGATCGGGTGCCACGGTGGGCTTTCCGGTGCCGCCGGTGGGCTGGCCGACGAGGGCCTGCACCTTGGCGCTCACGTCTTCTGTCACTTCAGTCGTCCTCCTAATTTGCCGTGCTGCGAAGGTCGCGCGGTGCTCGAGGCATGAGCAATCCGGCCATCGCGATGATGTCACGCTGAATCTCGTTGGCGCCGCCGCCGAAGGTGTTGATGACGGCCTGCCGGTAGGCCGATTCCAGGGCGCCGCGCAGGGGGGCGTCGGCACCGCGGCGAACGCCGTTGCCGTCCAACACTTCCAGCAGCTCGCGCGCGACCTGCTGGGTCAATTCGGTGCCGAACACCTTCGCCGCCGAAGCTTCTCCCATGTTGAGTACGCCCTTGCTCATCGCCGCGTTGATCCGCAGGTTGACGAGTTTGTAGGCGGCGACCTGGGCTTCGACGCGGGCCAGCGCCAGCTGCACCCACGGCTGGTCGATGACGCGGCCGCCGTCGAGCTCGGTGCTGGTGGCCCAGTCCAGCGTGCGCTCGAACAGCGGCTCGAGCGCGGCCAGGTTGCCCAGCGCGGCGCGTTCGAAGTTCAGCTGCGTGGTGATCAGCTGCCAACCCTGGTTCTCCTCGCCGACCAGCGCACTGGCCGGCACGCGCACGTCGTCGTAGAAGGTGTAGAAGGTGGAGATGCCGGGCATGGTGTGCAGCGGCTGGTAGGAGAACCCCGGCGAGCCGGTGGGCACGATGAGGATGGAAATGCCCTTGTGCTTCTTGGCATTCGGATCGGTGCGCGCGGCCAGCCAGATGTAGTCGGCATAGGCGGCGCCGCTGGTGAACATCTTCTGCCCGCTAATGACGTAGTCGTCCCCGTCGCGGACCGCGGTGGTGCGCAGCGACGCCAGGTCGCTGCCGGCGCCGGGCTCGGAGTAGCCGATCGCGAATTCCACGGTGCCGTCCAGGATCGCCGGCAGGAACTTCTGCTTCTGTTCCTCGGTGCCGCACTGCATCAGCGTCGGCCCGACGGTATTGAGCGTCACCAGCGGGACGGGCGCATTGGCGCGGCGCGCCTCCTCGGCGAAGATGAACTGCTCGATCGCCGTAAAGCCGCGTCCGCCATACTCTTTGGGCCAGCCGACCCCGAGCAGGTCGGCGGCGGCCAGGGCGCGGACGCAGTCGCGCACCGCGGGGCCACCCTCGATGTGTTCGCTGACCGCGGCGACGCGCTCCGGCGTCATGACTTTTTCCAGTGTGGCGCGGATTTCGGCGCGCAGGCGCTGCTGCTGGGGGGTGTACTCGAGATCCATCAGGCCCCCAGCCGAACCGGCATCCGCTTCACCCCGGGCACCATGGTGGCCCGCATCCGATCCACGGCGCCGGCCAGTTCGAGGCGGGGGAAGCGCCGCAGCAACTCGTCGAACAGCACCGTCGCCTCCAGGCGCGCCAATTGCGCACCGACGCAGGAATGTTCGCCGCACCCGAACGCGATGTGCGGGTTGGGGTGGCGGGTCACCTTGAACTCCTCGGAGTCGGGGCCGAAAATCTCCTCGTCGCGGTTGGCCGACTGGTAGAGCATCACCACCACGTCGCCGGCGCGGATCAGCTGACCGCGGATCTCGATGTCGGCCGTCGCGGCGCGGGCCATGTGCACCACCGGGCTGTTCCACCGCAGCATCTCCTCCACGGCGCCGGGGATCAGCGACCGGTCCTCGACGAGGAGGCGGCGCTGCTCGGGGTGCTCGATGAGCGCCAGGGTGCCCAGCGCGATGAGGTTGCGGGTGGTCTCGTTGCCGGCGACCAGCAACAGAAACGCGAAGTTGAGCAGGTCCTCGTCGGTGAGCCGGTCGCCGTCGATCTCGGCCTCGGCCAGCACCGACAGCATGTCGCTGCGTGGCTCGGCGCGGCGGGACGCGATCAGCTTCTGGAAGTACTCGAACAGCTGGCCCATCGCCACCAACGGGTCCAATTCGATCTCGGGGTCGGCGTTCCCGGTGGCCGCGTCCGACCAAGCGCGGAACTGTTCCCAGTCGTCGGGCGGGGCGCCGATCAGCTCGGCGATCATCCGGGTCGGCAGCGGCGCGGCGATCTGCTCGGCGAACTCGTGCACCGACCCGGGCTCGATGCCGTCGAGAATCCCGCGGACGATCTCGCGAATCTTCGGCTCCAGCACGGCGACGCGACGACGGGTGAAGCCGGAGTTGATCAGCTTGCGCAGCTGCCGGTGCCGCGGCGGGTCGGTGAAGATCAGGCTGCCCTCCTGGACCGGGCTCGGCATCGCCGGATCCGGGATGGTGATGCCCTTGGTCGAGGAGAACAGCGCCGGGTTGCTGGACACGAAGCGGATGTCCTCGTACTTCAACAGCGCCCAAAAGTTGGTCACGTCGTTCCAGCACACCGGCGCGGTGGTGCGCAGCTCACGGTAGGCGGGGTAGGGGTCGCCGGCGTAGAAGTCGGGCGAGTGCAGCGGGAATGTGGTCTGCACGGCTGCCCTCCTGGGGAATCCGACAGATTCGAGCAATCTGTCTTGCGAGATGTGTCTACCCTGAGGCGCATCTTGCTGTCAACGCCCGGAATTCACGGAGACGATCATTGACGCCGCTGCGCGACGGGTGTACACCAGACCATTAGATGACCGATCACGGTGAGGAATCGCATGGCTGAGTCACGACCCGCCCTTGTTGACACGTATCAGCTCTACATCGACGGGCGGTGGGTCGAGCCCGAAGACGGTCGCTACGACGACGTCTCCCCGGCCAGCGAGGCCGTCATCGCGTCGGCGCCCGACGCCAGCGTCGGCCAGGTCGGCGAGGCGATCGCGGCCGCGCGGCGCGCCTTCGACGACGGGCCGTGGGGCGCGATGAGCGGCGCGGACCGCGCCGGCTGCCTCAACCAGCTCAGCGACGCGTTGCTGAAGCACGCCGACGATTTCTACGCGCTGTCGCAGGTCGAATGGGGCTGCACCGGCAACGAGCGGATGATGCAGATCGACGGTGCGGCCTACATGACCATGCACGCCGCCCAACTCGCCACCCAACTGGGCGAGGAGGCGGTGAGCGGAATGAGCGCCGGCACCACGCTGCTGAGTCACCAGCCGCTCGGCGTGGTCTCGGTCCTGACGCCGTGGAACTTCCCGCATTGCCTCAACGTGATGAAGCTGAATCACGCACTGGCCGCGGGCAATACGGTCGTGCTCAAGCCGTCGCCGCTGACCCCGCTGGCCGGGTTGGCGTTGGCGCGCCTCATCGACGAGCACACCGACATCCCGCCGGGTGTGGTCAACGTCGTCACGCCGTCGAGCGTCGAGGCCGCTCGGCTACTGACCACCGACCCGCGGATCGACATGGTCAGCTTCACCGGCAGCTCGCTGGTCGGGCGGCAGGTCATGTCGGCGGCGGGCGACACCATGAAGCGGATCCTGCTGGAGCTGGGCGGCAAGTCGGCCAGCATCGTGCTGGACGACACGCAGGTCACCGACGAGATGCTGCAGCAGATGCTGTTCGACTCCTGCTCGCTGCACGCCGGGCAGGCCTGCATCCTGCACAGCCGGCTGCTGCTGCCCGACTCGCTGCACGACGACGTGGTGGACCGGCTGGTGGCGCTGGCCCGTGATGTCAAGGTCGGCGATCCCACCGATCCCGGCGTGCAGATGGGCCCGCTGATCAGCGCCGCGCAGCGCGACCGGGTGCAGGCGCACGTCGACGGCGCCGTGCACGACGGGGCCAAGCTGGCCACCGGCGGTGGCCGCCCCGCCGGCCTGGACGTCGGATTCTATTTCGAGCCAACGGTTCTCACCGGCGTCGAGCCGGATTCGACGATCGCGCAGGAGGAAGTGTTCGGGCCGGTGCTATCCGTGCTGCGCTACCGCGACGACGACGACGCCGTCGCGATCGCGAACAACTCGCAGTACGGGCTTTCCGGCGCGGTGTGGGGCGGCGACGTGGATCGCGCCGTCGGCGTGGCCCGCCGGATCCGCACCGGCCAGGTCGCGGTCAACGGCTGCGGTCCCGGCGGCGCGCCGTTCGGCGGCTTCAAGCTGAGCGGGTTGGGGCGCGAGGGCGGCGGCCTCGGTGGGCTGCACCAGTACATGGAGGCGATGGCCATCGGGGTCCCCGCGTGACCGGACCCCTCGCGGGGCTGTCCGTCGTCGAAATCACCGAAGAGATCTCAGGTCCTTACGCCGCAAAACTTTTCGTCGACCTCGGGGCCGAGGTCACCAAAATAGAGCCGCCGAACGGCGACCGCCTGCGCGACTGGGGCAGCGGCGGCTTGTTCGAGTACCTCAACGCCGGCAAGCGAATTGCGGCGCTGGAGGATGCCCGCGCGCTGATCGAGCGGGCGGATGTGGTGGTGGAGAATTTGGGCCCGGGGGCGCTGGAAGCGTTGGGGTTCGATGTCGAGGATCTCGACAGGCAGGTGCTGCTGCGCATCTCGCCCTTCGGGCAGTCCGGGCCGTGGCGGGACCGGCCGGCGACGTCGCTGACCCTGCAGGCCGCGTCGGGCTGGGTCAGCGCGCGCGATCCGGACCGCCCGCCGGTGCAGGTCGGCGCGCGGATCGCCGAGTACGTGGCGGGCGCCTACGGCGCGTTGGGCGCGCTGACGGCGCTGCGTTGTGCGTCCGATCAGGTTGTCCAGGTTGATGTTTCGTCGCTGGAGGCGTTGCTCGCGACGCTGCCGTATCCCATGCTGCTGGCGGAAAAGATGCACAGCCTCGGCTTGCCCACCAACGCTCGGGGAGCCCCCATGCTGGGGGTTATGCGCGCCGCCGACGGCTGGGTGGGGATCAACTGCCTGACGGGTCAGCACTGGCTGGACGTGTGCGAAATGCTGGGGCTACCCGAGTTCGCCGAGCAGCAAATCCCGATCATGATGGGCGGCCCGGAGCGCGCCGAGTTCTACGCGCGCGCCGAGCCGGTGCTGGCGGAGCAGACCGTCACCGAGATCGTCGAACTGGCGCAGGCGATGCGCATCCCGGCCTCCCCGGTCAACGACGGCGCCACGATTCTGGACTGTCCGCAATACGCCAAGCGCGGCTTCTTCGTCGAGCAGGCCGGCTTCCGGCGCCCGGGCAAGGCGTTTCGGTTCAGCAGTGCCGCGAACCGAACCACACTGCGAAATCGGGGCCCGGAAATCGCAGTGCCGTTCGGTTCACGAACCGAACGGCCCTTCGCGGGACTGAAAGTCCTTGACCTGAGCACCTTTTGGGCCGGGGCCTATCTGACCTGCTACCTGGGCGCGTTCGGCGCCGACATCGTCAAGGTCGAGTCCATCCAGCGGCCGGACGGGTTTCGCTACTCGGGCGCTTTTCCGTTCGAGGGCGACGACTGGTATGAGCGCAGCGGGCTGTGGCAGGCCACCAACCTCAACAAGCGCGACCTCACCCTCGACCTCACCTCGCAGCGGGGCCGCGAGATCGCGCGCCGACTGGCCGCGCAGGCCGACGTCGTCGTGGAGAACTTCTCGCCGCGCGTGGTGGAGCAGTTCGGTTTGGACTACGAGTCGCTGGTCGCGTTGAAGCCCGACGTGATCATGGTCCGCATGCCGGGTTTCGGGTTGCACGGACCCTGGCGAGACTACGTCGGCTGGGCGTTGAATTTCGAGCAGACCGCCGGGATGTCGGCGGTCACCGGCTATCCGGACGGGCCGCCGTGCAACCCGCAAGGGCCCGCGGATCCGATCGTCGGCGTGCACGCGGGCGTGGCTCTGCTGGCCGCACTCGAACACCGCCGTCACACCGGGGAGGGCCAGCTCATCGAGGTGGCTCAGATCGAGGTCGCGGCGTGTGTGACGGCCGAGCCGGTGATCGAGTATTCGATCAACGGGGTTGTGCCGCAACGGGAAGGCAACCGCCAGCGCGGGTTCCTGCAGGGGGTGTATCCGACCAACGAAGACGGGGTGTGGGTCGCGCTGTCGGTGCCCGGCGACGATGCCGTCAATCACGACGTGTTCGACGAGCTCGTCGCCGGCTGGACTCGAACGCAGTCTTGCGACGTGATCGGGAAAACCCTTCGGGCCCAGGGAATTCCAGCGGAGCGGGTGATCACCGGTGAGCACATGTACGGCATCCCCCAGCTCGACGCGCGGGGCTTCTACGAGGAATTCGAGCGTCCGATCACCGGCGCCCACCGCTATCCGGGCTGGCCGTTTCGCATCACCCCTGGGCCGCCGACGCATCACCGCGCGGCCGCGCCGACGCTGGGGCAGCACAACGACGAGATCTTGCGTGCCCTAGGGCTTTCCAACGACGAGCTGGCCAGCCTGCGCGATGAACGGGTCATCGGCGAGCGGGTGCTGAACGCCTGAGCGTCTCAACCGGTATCAGCCGTGGTTGCCGGTTGACCCGTTGGCCCCGGTGCTCCCGGTGTGTCCATTCTGAACGGTTCCGGTCCCCGGAGCGCCGCCGGCGGTCCCGCTGCCGCCCGATCCACCCGCGCCACCGCCACCGTTGCGGCCGCCATCGCCGCCCGCTCCGCCGGTGCCGCCGGGCCCGCCGTCACCGCCGAAGTCACCACCGTCGCCGCCATTGCCCGCGGTGCCGGCGTTGGCGCCTTTGCCCCCGTTGCCGGGCGTTCCGGCGGCGCCCGCGCTGCCCGGTCCGACGGCTGAGCCGCCCAAACCCGCGCCCCCGCCCAAGCCGCCGTTGCCGCCGGAACCTCCGGCCCCGCCGTTGCCGCCGCTGCCGGTGGCGCCGGAGGCGTTACCGCCGTTGCCGGCGTTGCCGCCGTGACCGCCGTTGCCGGCGTTGGTGCCGTTGCCGCCGGCGCCGCCGTTGCCGGTGCCGATGGCGTTGCCGCCGCTGCCGCCATTGCCGCCGGCGCCGCCGGCTCCGCCGGTGCCGCCGGTGCCGCCGTTGATGCCGTTGAACGTGCCGCTGGTGCCGTCGGGGCCGTTGCCGCCGGTCCCGCCGTCACCCGCGGTGCCGCCGTTGCCGCCGGTGCCGCCCTTGCCCGAGCCCAGGGAGATGCCGCCGGTGCCGCCATTGCCGGCGCCGCCGCCGTCACCGCCGCGGCCGCCGGCGCCGTTGCTGACCGCGCCGGCGCTGGCCGCGCCACCGTCGCCGCCGTTGCCGCCGTCGGTGCCGTTGCCGCCGGCGCCGCCGTTGCCGCCGTCGCCGGTGCCATTACCGGTGCCACCCGCCCCGCCCGCGCCGCCAAAGCCGCCGGTGCCGCCGTTTCCGCCGGTGCCGCCGTTCACACCGGAGGTGGTCGAGAAGCCCGAGCCGCCGTTGCCGGGTGTGCCGCCGTTGCCGCCGTCGCCGCCGTCGCCGGCGTCGCCCTGCCCACCGGCGATGCCGATGCCGCGCGCGGCGCCGCCGGCCCCGCCCGCGCCTCCGGTGCCGCCGGTGCCGCCGCCGCCGGCGCTGCCGCCATTGCCGCCGGTGCTGGCGCCGTTGGAGGTGCCGGCGGCACCGTTGACACCGTTGCCGCCGTTGCCGCCGTTACCGGCGGTGCCGCCGGTCCCGCCGTCGCCTCCGTTGCCGCTGGTGGCGCCGCCCGCTCCGCCGGTTCCGCCGTCGCCGCCGTTGCCGCCGGTGCCGCCCGCCGCGCCGCCGTCGCTGGCGTTGACGCCGTTGCCGCCGTTGCCGCCGGTCCCGCCGTCGCCGCCCTTGCCGCCGCCACCGCCATCGCCGAATTGGCCGCCGTCGCCGCCGTTGCCGCCGGTGCCGCCGGTGCCTCCGGTGCCGCCCACTTCGGCGGGGCTGCCCGGGGTGGAGCCGTTGGCGCCGAGCTTGCCGGGCCCGCCGGCGCCACCGTCGCCGCCGTCGCCGCCGTCGCCGAACTTGCCGCCGGTGCCGCCGTTACCTCCGCTGCCGCCGGTGGTGCCGGCGGCGGTGGCGTCGACACCGTCGCCGCCCTTGCCGCCGTCGCCGCCGTCGGTGACCGGGGTGCCGCCGGCGCCGGTGGCGCCGGGGGTCCCGCCGCGGCCGGGGGTGCTGCGCCGGCCGGCGGCCCGGGTCGGCGCCGTTACCGCCGTCGCCGCCGGCCCCGAGGTTGCCGCCGGAACCGGCGACGCCGGCCACGCCGTCGGCGCCGTCGCCGCCGTCGCCGCCCTTACCGGGGTCGCCGCCCTTGCCGCCGGCTCCGCCGTTGCCGTTGGCGCCCGCGGTGCCGTGCGCGGCCGTTCCGCCGTTGCCGCCGATCCCGCCGTTGCCGCCGGCTCCGCCGTCGCCTCCGTCGGCGCCGTCGCCGCCCGCCCCGTTGTTCACCCCGGGCAGGCCCGGGGTGCCGGCGCCGCCGTCCCCGCCGTCGCCGGCGTCGCCGCCCTTGCCGCCGACGCCGCCGGCGCCGCCGTTACCGGACGTCGAACCGCCGGTGCCGCCGCTGCCGCCGGCACCGCCGGCACCGGCGTCACCGCCCTTGCCGCCGTCGAGGCCGCTGCCGTCGAGGCCGCCGCCGGCTTTACCGCCGTCGCCGCCGTCGCCGCCGGCGCCGCCGGCGCCGCCAGCACCGACGGTTCCCGCGTTGCCGCCGGCCCCGCCCTTCCCGCCGGCCGCGCCGGCGCCGCCGTCGCCGCCCGCGCCGTCGTGGGCGTCGCCGCCCTTGCCGCCGGTGCCGCCGGCGCCGCCGGCGCCGCCGTTGCCTGACCCCACCGCGTTGCCGCCCGCGCCGCCGTTGCCCCCGGCGGTGCCGTCGCCGCCGGCGCCGCCGTCGCTGCCGTTGCCCCCGGCGCCGCCGTCGCCGCCGTTACCAGTACTTAGCGCGGTGCCGCCGGCTCCGCCGTTCCCGCCGGCCGTGCCGGCGCCGCCGCTGCCGGCGTTGCCGCCGTCCCCGCCGGCACCGCCACTCGTGCCGTTGCCACCGTTGCCCCCATTGCCGCCACTGCCGGCGAAGCCGGTGGCCGAGCCGCCGGCCCCGCCGGTGCCGCCGCTGCCGGCGGCCCCGCCGTTGCCGCCGGCACCACCGTTTCCGGCGGTCTGGCCCGCGGCGGTGACGGCAAAGCCGTCGCCGCCATTGCCGCCGTTGCCGCCGCCGACGACGACGCCCGCCGCGCCGGTGGCGCCGGCGTTGCCGCCGCTGCCGGTGCCGGCGGCGCCGCCAGCGCCGCCGGACGCCGCGGTGCCAGGTCGCCGCCGTTGCCGCCGGCGCCGCCGTTGGGTTGGCGGCGGTGCCCGCGGCGCCGTTGCCGCCGTTGCCGGCCGCGCCGGCGTTGCCGCCGTGGCCCCCGGCGCCGCCATCGCCGGCGCTGCCCGCGGCGCCGTTGGCGGCCGTGCCGGCGGCCCCGCCGTGTCCGCCGGCGCCGCCGGCGGCCCCGTTGCCACCGTTCCCGCCGTTGCCGCCCGCGCCGTTATTCACTCCGGCCACGCCGGCCGCGCCGACGACGCCATCGCCGCCGTTGCCGCCGTTGCCGCCGGCCCCACCGTCCCCGCCGTTGCCGCCGTGACCGGAGGACGAGCCGCCGGCCCCGCCGTCGCCGCCGTCGCCGCCGGCGGCACCGGCCGTCCCGTTGGTGCCGTTGCCGTCGTTGCCGGTGACGCCGTCGACTCCGGGCGTGCCGGCGCCGCCGGTCCCGCCGTTGCCGCCGTTGCCGGCCAGCACGGCATTGCCGCCGTTCCCGCCGTTGCCGGCGGTTGCGCCGTTGCCGCCGGTGCCGCCGTTGCCGCCGTTGCCCGAGGTGGCGCCGCCCGAACCGCCGGCGCCGCCCGTCCCGCCGACCACACCGGTGCCGCCGGTCCCGCCGTTGCCGCCGTTGCCCGTCGCCCCGCCGTTTCCGCCGGTTCCGCCGGTGCCGCCGTTGCCCGCGATCGAACCGCCGTCGCCGCCCGCCCCGCCGGTGCCGCCGGTGCCGCCGCCCGCGCCGTCGCCGCCGGCCCCGCCGGTGCCGCCCTGGCCGTACTGGCCGCCGTGACCGCCGGCCCCACCGGTGCCGCCGTCGCCGCTGCCGGTGGGGCTGAAGCCGGCGCCGCCGGTGCCGCCGTCGCCGCCGCTGGTCGCCGCGGCGCCGGTCGCCCCGGTGGTACCGGCGCTGGCTCCGCTGCCGCCGCGCGCCCCACCGGCCCCGCCCCCGCCCGCGCTGCCGGGGTCGCCGCCCGCGCCGCCCATCCCCCCGGTGGGTGTGGCGGCGTCGCCGGCGCCGCCGGTGCCGCCCTGGCCGCCAATCCCGGCCGCACCACCCGCCCCGCCATTGCCGCCGTCGCCGTTGGCGCCGGCGTGACCTCCGATGCCGCCCTTGCCGCCGGCCCCGCCCACGCCGCCGGTGCCGCCGGCGCCGCCGTTGCCCCCATTGCCGGCGTTGCCGCCGGTCGCCCCCGCGGTCGTGGCGTCGACGCCGGCGCCTCCGGTGCCCCCGGTGCCGCCCTGACCGCCGACCCCGCCCGCACCGCCGGCGCCGCCTTGGCCGAACAGCCCGCCGGATCCGCCCGCGCCCCCGGCCCCACCGGTACCGCCGCTGCCGCCGTTGCCGCCGATCGCGCCGGTGAGGCCGGTGCTGCCCGGGGTGCCCGCGGTGCCGACGCCGCCGGCGCCGCCGTTGCCGCCGCGGCCGAACAGCCCGGCATTGCCGCCCCGGCCGCCCGCCTGCCCCGGCGCACCGGCCGCGCCGTTACCGCCGTTGCCGAACAGGATCCCGCCGTCGCCGCCGTTGCCGCCCGGCGTCGTCGCGTTGGCGCCGTTGCCGATCAGCGGGCGCCCCGCCAGCACCTCGGTGGGCGCGTTGACCGCCGCCAGCGCCGCCTGCAGCGGGGAGGCGTTGGCCGCCTCGGCGGCCGCGAACGCGCCCCCCGCCGCGTGCAGCGCCCGGGCGAACTCGGCATGAAACGCCGCCGCCTGCGCGCCGACCGCCTGGTACTGCCGCGCATGACCGGAAAACAGGGACGCGATCGCCGCCGACACCTCGTCTTCGGCGGCGGCCACCACCGCGGTGGTGCGGGTCGCGGCGCTCGCATGGGCCGCGGTCAGTGACGAGCCGATGCCCGCCACATCCGCCGCTGTCGCCGCCACCAGCTCGGGCACTGCAATGAGATAGGACATCGCTGACCTCCGACCCGGTCATCGACCATTCACGAATCGGGCGCCCATAGCGTATGCACATCCGACTCAGGCATTTCGGCGTTTCACCAAACATTTGCGACCGCTTCCAGCTGCGTTGTCACCGCCGGAGCCCGCATGAAAAGCTTCGGACATGGTGCCTGCGATCGCCCGTCCGAAGCTCGAGGGAAACATCGCCGTGGCCGCCGACCGGCAGATCAGCTTCGCCGAGTTCGGCGCCCCGTGGGGCCGCGCGGTGTTCTGGTTGCACGGGACCCCCGGCGCGCGCCGGCAGATCCCGGTCGAGGCGCGCGTCTACGCCGAAGACCACGGCATCCGGCTGATCGGCATCGACCGGCCCGGCATCGGCTCGTCGACGCCGCATCGGTACCCCAACATTCGCGCGTTCGCCGACGACCTGGGGATCGTTGCCGACACCCTCGGCGTCGACAAGATGGCCGTGGTCGGCCTCTCCGGCGGCGGCCCGTACGCCCTGGCCTGCGCCGCGGCGCTGCCCGATCGCGTGGTGGCCGTCGCCGTGCTCGGCGGGGTGGCGCCAACGCAGGGGCCCGACGCGATCCGCGGTGGCGCGATGGAGCTCGGCATCCGGGTGGCGCCGCTGCTGAAATACGGGGGCAACCCGCTGCGCATCGGCGCGAGCCTGCTGGTCCAGTCGATTCGGCCGATCGCCTCCCCGGCGCTGTACGCCTACGCCGCGGTATCCCCCCAGGCCGACCGGCACCTGCTGACCCGCCCCGAATTCAAGGCGATGTTCCTCGACGACCTGCTCAACGGCAGCCGCAAGCAGCTGGCCGCGCCGTTCAACGACGTCATCCTGTTCGCCCGCGACTGGGGATTCCGGCTGCACGAGGTAAAGGTCCCGGTCCGCTGGTGGCACGGCGACCACGACCACATCATCCCGTTCGCCCACGGTGAGCACGCGGTGTCGCGGCTGCCCGACGCGGAGCTGTTCCACCTGCCCGAGGAGAGCCACCTCGCCGGGCTGGGCCGCGGCGAGGAGATCCTGAGCACGCTGCTAAAGCTGTGGGACGAGCGGGACTGACGTGCTGCTGACCTCGCTGAATCCGTCGGCGGCGACCGCCACGGACATCGCCGACGCGGTGCGCATCGACGGTGCAGTGCTCAGCCGCGGCGACCTCGTCGGCGCCGCGACCTCGGTGGCCGAGCGCGTCGGCGGCGCGCACCGCGTCGCCGTGCTGGCCACCCCGTCGGCCTCGACCGTGCTGGCGATCATCGGCTGCCTGATCGCCGGCGTGCCTGTCGTGCCGGTGCCCGCCGACGTCGGCGCGGCCGAGCGCCGGCACATGCTCACCGACTCCGGGGCGCAGGCCTGGCTGGGTCCGGTGCCGCCGGAGGCCTCTGACTCTGGGGGGCTGCCGCACATCCCGGTGCGACTGCACGCCCGCTCCTGGCACCGCTATCCCGAGCCGGCCCCGGACGCGACCGCGATGGTGATCTACACCTCGGGCACCACCGGGCTGCCCAAGGGGGTACAGCTGAGCCGGCGGGCGATCGCCGCGGACCTGGATGCGCTGGCCGCCGCGTGGCAGTGGACGGCCGACGACGTTCTGGTGCACGGGCTGCCGCTGTTTCACGTGCACGGGCTGGTGCTGGGGCTGCTGGGGTCGTTGCGGGTGGGGAACCGCTTCGTGCACACCGGTCGGCCGACGCCTGAGGCGTACGGATCCGCTTCTGGCACACTGTATTTCGGTGTTCCGACGGTGTGGTCGCGGGTGGTGGCCGACGCGGAGGCGGCGGCGGCGCTGCGCTCGGCGCGGCTGCTGGTGTCGGGCAGCGCGCCGCTGCCGGTGCCGGTGTTCGACCGGCTGGCGCAACTCACCGGGCATCAGCCCGTGGAGCGGTATGGCGCCACCGAATCGCTGATCACGCTGTCGACGCGGGCCGACGGCGAGCGGCGCGCCGGCTGGGTGGGCCTGCCGCTGGCCGGCGTGCAGACTCGGCTGGTCGACGATGGCGGCGGCGAGGTGCCGCACGACGGCGAAACCGTGGGGAAGTTGCTGGTGCGCGGGCCCACGCTGTTCGACGGGTACCTGAACCGGCCCGACGCCACCGCCGAGGCATTCGACGCCGACGGCTATTACCGCACCGGCGACGTCGCGGTCATCGACGGCGACGGGATGCACCGCATCGTGGGCCGCGAGTCGGTCGATCTGATCAAGTCGGGCGGCTACCGCATCGGCGCGGGCGAGATCGAGACCGTGCTGCTCGGGCACGACGGGGTGGACGAGGTGGCCGTCGTCGGGCTGCCCGACGAGGACCTGGGCCAGCGGATCGTCGCCTTCGTCGTCGGCGCGGCTGCGCCCGACGACTTGATTCAGTATGTGGCGGAACAACTTTCGGTGCACAAACGGCCGCGCGAGGTGCGCATCGTGGATGCGCTGCCGCGCAACGCGATGGGCAAGGTGCTCAAGAAGCAGCTGCTGTCCGAGGGCTAAGCGCGGCGCGAGCGTCCTCATTTGTACGCCGCTCTCGGCGTGTCGCCGTACAGATGGGGACGCTCGCGGCAGATGGGGACACAGCATGTTGCCAGCGATTCCACCGGGCGGTGGCGCGAACCTTCGCCTACTTTCGTGGTGTGGAAGTGACGGCTGAAGCCAGCCCCCGCAGCACGCCGATGCGCCGGGTGGCGACGGCCTGCCTGGTCGGCTCGGCGATCGAGTTCTACGACTTCCTTATCTACGGCACGGCGGCCGCGCTGGTGTTTCCCGCCGTGTTCTTCCCGCAGCTGAGCCCGACCGTGGCCACCATCGCTTCGATGGGAACGTTCGGCGCGGCGTTCCTGTCGCGGCCGGTCGGTGCGGCCGTCTTCGGCTACTTCGGCGACCACCTCGGCCGGAAGAAGAGCCTGGTTGCCACCCTGTTGATCATGGCGCTGTCGACGGTGACGGTCGGCCTGGTGCCCAGCACGTCGTCGATCGGGGTGGCGGCCCCGTTGCTGCTGGTGGCCTTGCGGCTGCTGCAGGGATTGGCCGTCGGCGGGCATTGGGCCGGGTCGGCGCTGCTGAGCGCCGAATACGCGCCGGCCGGTCAACGCGGCCGGTACGGCATGTTCACCCACCTCGGCGGCGGCACCGCCCTGGTGCTCAACGGCCTGACCTTCCTGGTGGTGAACTTCACCATCGGCGAGCAGAGCTCCGCCTTCATGCGATGGGGATGGCGGCTGCCGTTCTTGATCAGCGCGGGGCTGATCGTCATCGCCCTGTACGTGTGGCTCCGGATCGACGAAACGCCGATCTTCGCCGAGGAAAAGGCCCGCGACCTGGTGCCCAAGGCGCCGCTGTCCGAGGTGCTGCGCCTGCAGCGTCGGGAGATCGCGCTGGCCGGGGGCAGTGTGCTGGGGTCGTTTGCCTTCGTCTACATGGCCGGCACCTATCTGACCACCTACGCCCACTCGCTTCTGGGCTACACCCGCAACTTCATCTTGTTGGTCGGCGTGCTGGGCGGGCTGGCCAGCATCGCGGCCGTCGCGGTATCGGCCACGTTGTGCGATCGCGTCGGGCGTCGCCGGATGATGTTGCTGGGCTGGGCGGGGTGTCTGGCGTGGTCGTTCGTGGTGTTCCCGATGGTGGAGTCCGGCAACCCGGTGTTGTATGCGGTGGCCATCGTGGGCATGTACGCCGCGGCGGCGACCGGCTCGGCGCCCACCGCCGCCTTCGTGCCCGAGCTGTTCTCCACCCGCTACCGCTACACCGGCTCGGCGTTGGCGGTGAACATCGCCGGCGTGCTCGGCGGCGCCCTGCCGCCCCTGGTCGCCGGAACGCTTCGGGCAACGTACGGCAGCTGGTCGATCGGCCTCATGCTGACCGCGCTGGTGTTGACCAGCCTGGTGTGTACGTACCTACTGCCGGAGACCAACGGGACCAAGCTGCGCACCACGCCGGGTGTGCACGTGGGTTAGTTGGCGGTTAGCTCAGGCGAGCGTTGGGTCAATCACATACAGCGTGTTGTCGTCGAAGTTAACGACGTAGATGTCGCCGGCCTCGGGGCCGGTGGGGCTGACCGCCAACGCGAAGACCGGCGATCCGTGCTCCCCCACGTTGCCCAGGGGGATGCTGGCGGTTACTGCGTTGGTGGCGGGGTCGACCACCCACACCGCGCCGTTGGCGCCGTAGCTGATGGTGTAGATGTCGCCGGTTTGGGGACCGATTGGACTGACCGAAATTCCGGCCGGACTTGCGGGGGCGTCCAACGCGCCTTCGGAGTTGCCAGCGACCGGGATGGTGGCGGTGACGGTGCCGGTGGCGGGGTTGATCACGGACACCGTGCTGTCGGCCACGTTGGTGACGTAGATGTCGCCGGCCTGGGGGCCGGTGGGGCTGACCGCCACTCCGATCGGGTTGCCGCCGACGGAGATGGTGGCGGTGACGGTGTTGGTGGCGGGGTCGATAACCGACACCCCGTCTGGGCCGATGAAGTTGGTGACGTAGATGTCGCCGGCCTGGGGGCCGGTGGGGCTGACCGCCACGCCGACCGGGGTATTGCCAACGGGGATGGTCGCTACCACGCTGTTGGTGGCCGGGTTGATCACCGACACCGTGTTGGCGGATTCGTTCGTGACATAGACGTAGCCCGCTTCGGGGCCGGTGGGGCTGACCGCTACCCCTTGTGGGAGCTGACCGACGGGGATGGTCGCGACGACGGTGTTCGTGCTGGGATTGATGACCGACACCGTATTGCTGCCTTCGCTGGTGACGTAGACGTAGCCTGCCTCCGGCCCGGTTGGGCTGACCGCTACCCCAACGGGGTTTCCGGCGACGGGGATGGTGGCGGTGACGGTGTTGGTGGTGGGGTTGATCACCGACACTGTGTTGCCACTGTTGTTGGCAACATAGATGTCACCAGCCTCAGGGCCGGTGGGACTGACCGCCACGCCCCATGGTTCGGCGCCGACATTGATGGTGGCGGTGACGGCCCCGCCGCCAGTGCCACCTGAGCCGCCGTTGCTGCCGCTGCCGCTCGGGCCGCCCGCGCCGCCGGTGCCGCCGACGCCCCCGGTCCCGCCGGGGCCGGCGGGGGTACCGCTGGTGCCGGCGGTGCCAAAGGTGCCGGGTTGGCCGACGCCGCCGCCGCCGCTGCCTCCGCCGCCGCCGGTGCCACCGGTGCCACCAGTGCCGCCGTCCCCCGGATTGTAAGCATTGGTGCCGCCGCCGTTGCCGCCGTTGCCGGCGGCGCCGCCGTTACCGCCGGCTCCCGTCGGGCTGGACCCGCCGAAGCCCCCGTTGCCGCCGGCGCCGCCATTGCCGCCGTTTTCGCCGACACCGCCGTTGCCACCATCGCCTCCAATACCGCCGTAACCGCCGTTGCCGCCGCCGGTAGCGGTGCCGCCGTCGCCGGCGTTGCCGCCGAAGCCGCCGTTGCCGCCGTTGGCGGCGTTGCTGCCGAAGCCGCCGGCGCCGCCTTCGCCGCCAAAACCGCCGGCGCCGGCGTTGCCGCCGCCGGTAGCGCCGCCGATGCCGCCGTCCCCGCCGTTGCCGCCAGCGCCCGCCGTGGTGCCGGTTCCGCTGGCGCCGCCGAAGCCGCCTGCGCCGCCGAAGCCGCCTGCGCCGCCGGTGCCGCCGTTGGTAACGGTGCCGCCGAAGCCGCCGTCCCCGCCGGCCCCGCCTGCTGCGCCGATGCCGCCTACGCCGCCTGCGCCGCCGTCCCCGCCGGCCCCGCCGATGCCGCCGTTGCTAGCGGCGCCGCCGATGCCGCCGGCGCCGCCGTTGCCGCCTGCCTCGCTGGCCCCGCCGTTGCCGCCGAAGCCGCCGGCGCCGCCGTTGCCGCCATTGAGCCCCGGGACGATGGCGTTGGCGCCGTTGCCGCCATCGCCGCCCGCGCCGGCGCGGCTCGTCGCCGCGGTGCCGTCGGTGCCGTTGGTGGGGTTGCCCGAGCCGGTGCCCGCGATGCCGCCGCGGCCCACGTTGCCGCCGTTGCCGCCGTTGCCACCGTTGCCGCCGTTGCCGCCGTTGGGGCTGGTGGCGGTGCCGTTCGCGCCGGTGCCGCCATTTCCGGGCGTTCCGGCGCTGCCGCCATTGCCGCCCGAACCGGCAAAACCTGTGGTGCCCGCGCTGCCGTTGGTGGCGGCGCCGCCCTGGCCGCCGGTGCCGCCGTCGCCGCCGTCGCCGCCGTTGCCGCCGGCGCCGCCGTTTTGACCACCGCCGACGCCGGTGCCGTACGTGTTGGAGCCGGCGACGCCGTTGCCGCCGGCGACGCCGTTGCCGCCGTTGCCGCCGTTGGCGCCACTGCCGGCGTTGCCGCCATTGCCGCCGTTGCCCGAGATGGCGCCGCCGGCCCCGCCGGTACCGCCATTGCCGCCGGCGCCGCCGGATTGACCGCTGCTGCCGCTGGTGCCGGCGCCGGTCCCATTGGTGCCGGCGACGCCCGTCACGCCGTTGCCGCCGTTGCCGCCGTTCCCGCCGTTTCCGTACGTGCCACCGTCGCCGCCGTCCCCGCCGTTGCCGCCGTTGCTGCCCGCGGTGGTGGGGTTGTAGCCGTTGCCGCCGTTGCCGCCGTTGCCGACCGGGCCGGTCACTGCGGCGCCGTTGATGCCGCTGGTGGGGTTGCCCGAACCGGTCCCGGCGGCGCCGCCGGTGCCTGCGGTCGCGGTCCCCCCGTTGCCGCCGTTGCCGCCGTTGGGGTTGGCGGCGGTGCCGTTCGCGCCGTTGCCGCCGTTGCCGGGTGTTCCGGCGTGGCCGCCGTTGCCGCCCGAGCCGGCGGTTCCGGTGCTGCCCGCGATGCCGTTGGTTGCCGCTCCGCCGATGCCGCCATTGCCGCCGTTGCCGCCGTTGCCGCCGTCGGCCGAGCCGCCGTTTTGGCCGCCACCAGACCCGGTGCCGTAGAGGTTGGAGCCGGCGACGCCGTTGCTGCCGGCTGCACCGACTCCGGCGTTGCCGCCGGCCGCGCCGTTACCGGCGTTGCCGCCGTTGCCGCCATTGCCGGAGATGGCGCCGCCGGCGCCACCCACGCCGCCGTTGCCGCCGTTGCCGCCGGCCACACCGTTGCTGCTGGCGCCGTGAATGGTCCCGTTGATGCCGTTCGTGCCCGCCTTGCCGTTGCCGCCGTTGCCGCCGGCCCCGCCGTTGCCGAAATCGCCGCCGTTGCCGCCGGCCCCGCCGTTGCCGCCGTTGCCGCCTGCGGTGGTGGGGTTGTAGCCGTTGCCGCCGGCTCCGCCGTTTCCGGTCGGGCCGGCAACGGCGGCGCCGTTGGTGCCGGCCGCGCCGGGGGTCGATCCGAGGCCGCCGAAGCCGCCGGCGCCGGCCGTGCCAGGGTTGCCGCCGTTGCCGCCGTTGCCGCCGTTGGGGTTGGCAACGGTGCCGGTCGCGCCCGCTCCGCCGTTGCCGGCTGTGGCGGCGTTGCCGCCATTGCCGCCGGCCCCGCCGGCCCCGGTGGCGCCCGCGGTGCCGTTGGGGGCGGCGCCGCCGAACCCGCCGTCGCCGCCGAACCCGCCGTGGCCGCCGTTGCCGCCGTTGCCGCCGTTGCCGCCGGCTCCGCCGTTGACGGTGGCGATCCCGGTCGCGCCGGTCGCGCCGATGCCGCCGTTGCCGCCGTTGGCACCGGTTCCGCCGGCCCCGCCGGCCCCGCCGTTGCCGGATATCAAGCCGCCTTGACCGCCGTCGCCGCCGACGCCGCCGTTGCCGCCGATGCCCCCGTTGCCGCCGTTGGCGCCTGCGGTAGTGGCGTTGATGCCGTTGGCGCCGGCCTTGCCGTTGCCGCCGGCGCCGCCGGCGCCGGCGTTGCCGTATGTGCCGCCGTCGCCGCCGTTACCGCCGTCGCCGCCGTTGCTGCCGGCGGTGGCGGGGCTGTAGCCGGCCCCGCCGTTGCCGCCGTTGCCGGTCGGGCCCGCCACCGCAGCACCGTTCGCGCCGGTCGCACCGGCCGTCGATCCGCTGCCGCCGGTGCCGCCGCTGCCTGCGATTCCGGCGTTGCCGCCGTTGCCGCCGTGGCCGCCGTTGGGGTTGGCCGCGGTGCCGGCCGCGCCGTTGCCGCCGTTGCCGGCGACCGCGGCGTTGCCGCCCGCCCGCGCCGTGGTTCCCGCGACGCCGTTGTTGCCGCCCGACCCGCCGTTGCCGGTCCCGGCCGTTGCCGCCGTTGCCGCCGTTGCCGTTGTAATGCCGTCCGACGGCGCCCACCGTTGCCGCCGTTGGCGCCGGTACCGCCCTTGCCGCCGGCTCCGCCGTTGCCGGAGATTGCGCCACCTGCGCCGCCGTCCCCGCCGTTGCCGCCGCTCCGCCGGCCCCGCCGTTGCCGCCGCTGGCGCCCAGGGTGGCGCCGTTGGCGCCGGCCGCGCCGGCCCTGCCGTTGCCGCCGGCCCCGCCGGCGCCGCCGTTGCCGTATTGGCCGCCGTCGCCACCGGTGCCGCCGTCGCCGCCGTTGCCGCCGACGGTGGTGGCGGTGTAGCCGGCCCCGCCGTTGCCGCCGTTGCCGCCGCTGGTGATCGCCGCGCCGGCGTTGCCGTTGGTGCCGGCGGTCGAACCGGTGCCGCCGGCGCCGCCGGCGCCGGCCGTGCCGGGGTTACCGCCGGCGCCGCCCGCCCCGCCGTCCGGGTTGGCCGCGGTGCCGGCCGCGCCGGCCCCGCCGTTACCCGGCGTCCCCGCTCTACCACCGGCTCCGCCCGCCCCGCCGTTGCCGGTGGTGCCGGCGACGCCGTTGGTGACGGTTCCGCCGACCCCGCCGTTACCGCCGGTGCCGCCGGCCCCGCCATTGCCGCCGTTGCCGCCGTTGCCTCCAGCCCCGCTGTTGGTGGTGCCCACCCCGGGTGCCCCGACCAGGCCCGCCCGCCGTTACCGCCGGCGGCGCCGGTGCCACCCTTGCCGCCGGCTCCGCCGTTGCCGGAGATTGTGCCACCTGCGCCGCCGTCCCCGCCGTTGCCGCCGCTGCCTTGCCGCCGGTGCCGTTGCGCGCCGCCCTGCCGTTGCCGCCGGCGCCGTTGTTGTATTGGCCGCCGTCCCCGCCGGCGCCGCCGTTTCCGCCGTTGCCCCCGGCGGTGGTGGCGCTGTAGCCGGCCCCACCCTTGCCGCCGTTGCCGCCGGTCGTGACCGCCGCGCCAGCGCTGCCGTTGGCGCCCGCCGTCGAGCCGGTGCCGCCGGCGCCGCCGGCACCGGGCGTGCCGGGGTTGCCGCCGTTGCCCCCGGCCCCACCGTTGGGGTTGGCAGCAGTTCCGGCCGCGCCGGCCCCACCGTTATTGGGCGTCCCGGCTCTGCCGCCGACACCGCCTGCACCGCCGGCGCCGCTGGCGCCGGCATTGCCATTGCTGGCCGCCCCGCCGAGCCCGCCGTTGCCACCGGCGCCGCCGGCTCCGCCGTTACCGCCATTACCGCCGCTGCCGCCGGCACCGCTGTTGGTGCCGGCGACCCCGGCCGCGCCCGGTGCCCCGGTCCCGCCGGTGCCGCCGGCCGCACCGGCGCCGCCGTTGCCGCCGGCCCCGCCGTTGCCCGAGAGCGCGCCGCCTTGGCCGCCGGCCCCGCCGTTGCCGCCGGCCCCGCCTGCCTGACCATCGGCGCCGTTCACGGCCGCAGCGGTGCCGGTGGCGCCCACCGCGCCCAACCTGCCGGCGCCGCCCGTGCCGCCGGCGCCGCCGTTGCCGTACTCGCCCCCGTTGCCGCCGGCCCCGCCGTTGCCGCCGCTCGTACCGCCGGTAAGCGGGCTGTAGCCGGCCCCGCCCTTGCCGCCGTTGCCGCCGCTGGTGATCGCGATGCCGTGAGCGCCGGCGGCGCCCGCGGTGCCGCCGCTGGCCCCGGTGCCGGCCGCACCGCCCGCTCCGCCGATGCCCGCGGTGCCGGGGTCGCCGCCGTTGCCGCCGGCCCCACCGTTGGGTTGGCCCCGGCCGGTGCCGCCCCGGCACCGCTGCCGCCGTTGCCTGCCGTTTCCGCACCCTGGCCGCTGGTCCTGCCACCCGCCGCCGTTCCGTGCCTCCGCCGTTTGCTGGCCACCCCGGCCGCCGCCCTTTGCCGCCGCCGGCTGCCCTGCCGATCCCACCGTCGCCGCCGGCGCCACCGACCGCGCCGGCGGCCCCGGCGCCGGTGGCCGTCCTCCACGCCGCCGGCCTGCCGCCACCGCCCTGCCGCCGTGGCGCTGCTCACCAACGTTCCGCTGGCCCCCTGTCACCGCCGAACCTCGGCCCTGCCGGCCTGCTATTGCAGCCCCATTTCGCCGGCCGCGCCCAGGCCGCCGTTGCCGCCCACACCGCCGGCCCCGCCGCTGCCCGATTGGGTTCCGCCGTTGCCGCCGGCCCCGCCGAACCCACCGAATCCGCCGGCGCCGCCATTGCCGCCGCCCCACCTGCTCCGCCGGCTCCGCCCGCTCCACCGTTGCCGCCGTTGATCCAGACCCCCCTCCGACCCCGGCCCGGCCCGCCGGCCCACCTGGCCGCCCGGGCCCGTTAAGCAGGGTGGTGCCGTTCGCGTTCGCGCCGATCCCGCCCGCCCCGCCGTTACCACCGTTGCCGCCCAGGGAACCGGCGCCGCCGGCGCCGCCGGCGCCACCCGCGCCCAGCACGCCTTTGTAGCCGGCCACCCCAGCCACTCCCGCCGCGCCAGCCCCGCCGTTACCGCCATTGCCGCCCAACGCCCCGGCCGCCCCGCCGGCCCCACCCGCGCCGTCGTTGACGCCCGACACCCCGGCGGCCCCGTCCCCGCCGTTGCCGTACAAAAGCCCGCCCGCGGCACCCGCGGCCCCCGGCGACCGCGCATTGGCGCCGTTACCGATCAGCGGGCGGCCGATCACGTCCTTCACCGGCGAAAAGACCGCCAGCTCCTGGGCGCCGGACACCAGCGCCGAGAGCGGCGAAGCACCGGCCGCTTCCGCCTCGGCATACGCGCTGCCCGCGTTATTCAGCGCTTTCACAAACCCTGCATGAAACGTCCCCACCCGCGCACTGAGCGACTGAAACGCCTGACCGTGACCAGAAAACAGCGCCGCGATCGCCGTCGACACCTCGTCCTCAGCCGCGGGCACCAGCGCCGTTGTCGGGGCCGCAGCCAGGCCCTGAGCCGCGCTCAGCGACGAGCCGATACCCGCCACATCCGACGCTGCCGCAGCCAACAATTCTGGTACCGCGATGACATAGGACACTTTGTCCTCCTAATTGCGCCGATACGCGAAACTGGACGAGCGGCAGAGTAGGCGCGCTATTTGGATCTGTGTTGAATTTGGCAAAAATGTTCTTGTTGGGACACAAACGTTTCCGATGAGCCGCGTTGGAACTCATCAGGTGCGACATAGTGCCTCCACGCGGCGATCATCGGACTAGCCCAGTGCGTTGGCACGAGTAGTGCACTACTTCATCTTTTTGCGCTGGCGCGCGGTTTAAGCATTGACGGCGGGGCAATTTTTGCTGCCGGCCCCGACACGCGGCGTAGAGCCCTCGATTCGCGGCGACGGGCGATTTTCGATGGCACCAATTTTGAGCTGGAAGCAGTTGTGTGCATCAAAACGCACGAGCGCCCGGCGCTGAACTCCGGCTAGTTGGCGTGCAGGTCCTCGTTGAGCGCGATGCCCTGACCGTCGCGGGGGACCACCTCGACGGCGCCGGTCACCGAATTGCGCCGGAACAGTAGATTGTTGGCGCCGGAGAGTTCGCGGGCCCTGATCGAATTGCCTTCGGGCGTAAGCACTTTCGTGCCCGCCGTGACGTAAAGGCCGGCCTCGACGATGCAGTCGTCGCCCAGCGGGATGCCCAGCCCGGAGTTGGCGCCGAGCAGGCAGCGCTTCCCGATCGAAATCACTTGGGTGCCACCGCCGGACAGCGTGCCCATGATCGAGGCTCCGCCGCCGATGTCGGAGCCGTCGCCCACCACGACGCCCGCCGAGATGCGGCCCTCCACCATCGACGCGCCCAGGGTGCCGGCGTTGAAGTTGACGAATCCCTCGTGCATCACGGTGGTGCCGGGCGCCAGGTGCGCGCCCAGACGCACCCGGTCGGCGTCGGCGATGCGCACCCCGCTGGGCACGACGTAGTCGACCATCCGCGGGAACTTGTCGACGCCGTAGACGGTCACCGGGCCCTTGCGTTTCAGGCGTGCCCGGACGGCTTCGAAACCGTCGATCGCGCAGGGCCCGTGATTGGTCCACACCACATTGGTCAACACCCCGAACAAGCCGCCGGCGTTCAGCCCGTGCGGCGCCACCAGCCGGTGCGACAGCAGATGCAGGCGCAGGTAGGCGTCGTAGGCGTCGGCGGCCGCCTCGTCCAGCGAGCCGATCACGGTGCGCACGGCGATGGTCTCGGTGTTGCGGTCGTCGTCGCGGCCGACCAGCGCCGCCAGCTCGGCGGGCACGTCGGACTGTGCGAGTCGGGTGGTGGCGCTTTGGCTCGATTCCGTCAGTTCCGGTGCGGGAAACCAGGTGTCGAGGATCGATCCGTCGGAGGCCAGCGTCGCCAGCCCAGTTCCCGCAGCTCCAGTCACGGCGGTCAGGTTACTTGGGTCGACCGACAAACTAGGCTTGGGGGCGTGCTGGACCTACGTGGAGACCCGATCGCGCTGACCGCGGCGCTGGTCGACATCCCCAGCGAATCGCGCGCCGAGGCGTTGATCGCCGACGAGGTCGAGGCAGCGCTGCGCGCGCAGACGTCCGGCTACGAGATCATCCGCAACGGCGACGCGGTGCTGGCGCGCACATCGCTGGGGCGACCATCGCGGGTACTGCTGGCCGGGCATCTGGACACCGTGCCGGTGGCCGGGAATGTGCCCAGCTGTTTGGTGGGCGGCCAACTCTTTGGCTGCGGAACCGCGGACATGAAATCCGGGGACGCGGTCTTTTTGCATTTGGCGGCCACCGTGGCCGAGCCCGCGCACGATCTGACTTTGGTGTTCTACGACTGTGAGGAAATCGAAGCCGCCGCAAACGGTTTGGGCCGCATCGAGCGTGAGCTGCCGGAGTGGTTGCGCGCCGACGTGGCGATCCTGGGCGAGCCGACCGCGGGCTTTATCGAGGCGGGTTGTCAGGGCACGCTGCGGGTCGTGGTGAGCGCTCGTGGTGTTCGAGCTCATTCGGCCCGATCATGGTTGGGGGACAACGCAATTCACAAACTGGGTGCCGTGCTGGACCGGCTGGGGGCGTATCAGCCCAGGCGCGTCGAGATCGACGGGTGCGAGTACCGCGAGGGCTTGTCCGCGGTGCGGGTCGAGGGCGGCGTGGCGGGCAACGTGATTCCCGATGCGGCGTCGGTGACGGTCAACTTCCGGTTCGCCCCGGATCGCTCGGTGGACGCCGCGTTGCGGCATGTGCACGAGGTGCTCGACGGGCTGGACGTATCGATCGAGCTGACCGACTCCGCAGCCGGCGCGCTGCCGGGCTTATCTCAGCCCGCGGCAAAGGCTTTGGTCGAGGCCGCCGGGGGACAGGTGCGGGCCAAGTACGGCTGGACGGACGTGGCCCGGTTCGCCGCCCTGGGAATTCCGGCCGTGAATTTCGGGCCGGGCGACCCGAATTTGGCGCACACCCGCGACGAGCGGGTGGCGGTTAGTGCGATCACGGCGGCTGTGGAGATGCTGCGGCGGTACTTGAGCGGGTAGCCGGTGTGGATCGGCGTGTGCGGATGCCCCAAAAGCTGCCGTCGTAGAGCACCTTCCTCCTCCGTAGCGTTATGTAGCACTATTTGCTACACTTGCCCGGATGGCCCGGACGATCCCGCAGCGCGAATTGCGCAATGAGAACGCCAAGGTGATCGAGGCGGTCGCGGAGGGCGAGACCTTCGTGGTCACCCGTAACGGGGAACCCGTCGCCGAGCTTCGCCCGATCCGAGCCGGCCGTCGCACGTTCGTGAGCCGCGATGACGTCGCGGCGCTGGCGACGGCCGCGGTGCGCATCGACCATCGTCAATTCCGCGCCGACCTGGACCGGCTGATCGACCAGGGGCTCTAATGGTGTCGTCGGGTCTTCTCGACACCTCCGTCGTCGTCGACTGGCACGATCCGAGCGTGATCGGCGGCCTGCCCGACGAGCTGGCGGTATCGGCGATCACCGTCGCTGAATTGGCGGCCGGGCCGCTACTGGCCGCCGACCCGGTGGAAGCCGCCAAGCGGCAGGCTCGGCTGCAAGAGGTCGAATCGCTCCTCGAACCGCTGCCCTTCGATGGCGCCGCCGCACGCAGCTACGGGCTCGTCGTCGCCGCCGTGGTCCGCGAGGGACGTAAGCCGAGAAGCCGATTCGCCGACCTGCTGATAGCCGCGACCGCACACGCCAACCGGCTCGACCTTTACACCCGAAACGCCGAAGACTTCACCGGACTCGACGGCCTCGTCAGGGTGGTCGCTATCTGACTACGGGTGCGATGCAGGTCAGCCGTTGGTGCGTCTGTCGGTTGTGCCGGGACGCAATAGGCGTCGTGACCTAGCACGGTGCCGGCCCGACCCGCGGGTGGTTTCCCCGCGTTCAGGAAGGGCGCACCGCTATGCTGACCAGATGACCAGAATTATGACCGCCACCGAGGTTAAGGCGAAAATCCTTGCCTTGCTCGACGAAGTCGCCGAGGGTGAGGAGATCGAAATCACCAAGCACGGCCGCACCGTGGCCCGGCTTGTCTCGGCGCCTGGCGCCCGCGCCCTCAAGGGCCGGCTGGGCGGGGTCGCGATCACCGCCGTGGAGGAGGACAAGCTCTTTACCACCGGAGTGTCCTGGAATGCTTCATGACAACGGTGCTGCTGGACTCCCACGTCGTCCACTGGTGGTCAGCCGAGCCCGAGCGGCTGAGCAAGGCCGCGTGCCGGGCCGTCGAAGCAGCCGACGAGCTTGCGGTTGCGGGCATCACCTGGTTCGAACTGGCATGGCTTGCCGAACATGACCGCATTCGACTCGCGATCCCGGTTCGGTCCTGGCTGCAGCAGCTGGCTGAGGACGTTCGCACCGTTGGGATCACGCCTTCGGTGGCCGCTGCCGCGGTGTCGCTGCCGTCTACGTTCCCTGGCGATCCGGCCGACCGGTTGATCTATGCCACCGCCGTCGAACACGGGTGGCGCCTGGTGACCAAGGACCGACGGATGCGTAACCATAAGCACCCGCGCCCGGTCACCGTTTGGTAGCGCGCAGGATCAGGGCGTCACGACGACGTCGACGCTCGACGCGCCCGGGGCCGCCACCACTGTCAGCACGGGAGCGTTGGGCATCGAAACCGCCTGTCCGCCAGTAATAGTCACGTGATACCCGTTCGGATACTCCACGGGCGGCACCGAGATTAACGTCTGCGCGTCGGGACCAAAGACCCCCTGACCGTCGGCCCGAAGCGGCGAGTAGGACAGCCGGAAGGTGCCCGACCGGAACGACCACGACGTCGGGGTGCCCGCCACCACCTGCGGATAGGGCGCGGCCAGCACGGCCAGCTTAGGCTGATTGACGTTGGCGCCGACCGGCGGCAGCGCGGGGTTGAAGACCAGCGCCTGCTCGGTGGGCGACGAGCTGGTCTTGTCGTTGCCGGTGTACGCCCATTCCAGCCAGCCGACGCGGTCGGCGTCGGCGCGCTGCAAGACCCCGGCGAGATTTTGCAGGTTGTTGGTGGCGCCGAATTCCGTCAACAGCATCGGGATGCCGCGGGCGTTGGTGTAGCGGCGCGCGTTGTTGAACACCGCCTGGTCCTGCTGGCTACAGGTGACGTCGGTGCCCAGCTCGGTGTTGGCGGCGCAGTAGTCGTGGAAGGAGAACGCGGTGTTGGGGTCGCCGACGGTGCCGACGTCGGTGCGAATCACCTGACTGAACAACGTGTTTGGCTCGTAGTACACCATCGTGGTGGTGTCGGCGGTGCGAATCGCCGGCAGCACCCGGTTATAGAGCGTGCGCAACTTGGCGTCGTTTTGGATGCAGCCCAGCACCGGGTTCACGCACGGCGGCCACACCGGGCCCGGCCACGGCTCGTTCAAGATCTCGTAGCCGAAAACCCCGGGGTTGCGGCGGAAGTAGGTGGCGACGTGCGCCCACATCGCCGCGTAGTGGTCCTCCAGCCCGACCCCGTCCGGCGCGGGGGCGTTGCGCCAAAAGGCGCTCCAGGCAGCGTTTTCCGCGGGATTGGCGAAGTAGTTGCCCGGAAAGCCCAGCTGCGGGTTGGGCAGTCCCGCGTCCTTGACCGCCCACGACGGCGCGCCCTCGCCCTGGAAGATCTCGTTGTACAGGTCTTGATGCGAGTCGAGCAGGCTGATGATGCCGTGTGACTGCAGGATCTGCACGGTCTGCGCGACCGAGGCGAGATAGTTGTCGTCAAACTGGCCGGGCTGCGGCTCCACCCCCGCCCAGATGATGCCCACCCGCATCCCGTTAAACCCATTGGCGGCAAGGAAAGCCGCGTCGTCGTCACCGAATCCGTCGGCGGACGGGGTGTACGGCGGGACCTTGTACACCTGGTTGAGCCCGTGCAGCACCACCACGCGACCGGCGGCGTCGATCAGCCACCGCCCGGCATGGCCGAGCGGTGAGACCGCGGGCCCGGTGATCGGCGCCGCGTTCGGGAACGGCGCGGCGCGCGACGGGGCGTCGACCGTCAGCGCGGCGAGCAGCAGGCTGGCCGCGAGCAGAGCACCCGCGCGGGCACGACGAATACGCATCGTGCTGCAAACAGTGAGGGGTCATCGTCACCGCAGCGACACGACGGGGTCACGGTTGTCTATCGGTCGCGTCGTGCCTGTGCCGCGGCATCGGCCGCGGCCGCGTGCATCCCGGTCGCCGCGAAGTCCTCCGCCACCGCCGCCAGCGCGTCACGATCGCCGCCGGCCAGTGCGCGCGCATGCCTGACGACGAGGTTGCCCACGGCGCAGTCGATTTCGGCGGCCAACCTTGTCACCGCGTCCACCGCGCGGACGTCACCCAGGCGCACCGAGTCGTGATAGACCCGCAGCGCCACCGCCGACTGGCCGGCGCGCTCGGCCATCCGGGCGGCCTCGCGCGCCGCGCTGATCGCGCCGGTGGCGTCGCGCGCGGCCGCCCGGCACCAGGCGCGCGCCACACCGAGCTCCGGGATGAACAACGCCGACTTGGTCCCATGTCGGGTTTCGGCGCGCCGCAAGGCTTTTGCCGACCCGGGTATGTCGTTCTGCTGCGCCAGCGCGGAAGCGAGCAGCATCAGCGACAGCGGCCCCCACGAGTAGCCGGTGCGTTCCAACGCGGTGGCCGCGGGACCGAGAAGTGCTGTCGCATGGGCGAATTCGCCGCTGGCGAGCAGCACGTGGGCCAACAGCACCTCGCCAATGGCACGGCCCGGCTGCTGCAGCTCGGCGAAGTCGGTGAATTGCTGGGCGAGTTCGCGCGCCTCATCCAACCGGCCCGCCATCAGCAACGCGGTGACCTGGCTCAGCCCGATGGTGAAGCGCAGCACCCCGGGATGTTCGGCGGCCAGCGCGCGCTGCGCCAGCGGCTCGACGTCGCCGAGACGACCCTGCCGGGCCGCGCACAGCGCCGCCGCGCTGCCCGCCCAGGCCACCGCCTGGTCATCGGCCGACGGCGACGCCAGCACCCCATTGGCGATGTCGACGGCGCGCCCGACGTTGCCGGCGTTCATCGCGAAGGTCGCGCTCAGCGCGTCGAGGGTGACGCGCGGGCCCGCATCGGTGATCCGACCGCGAACGGTCCGCAGGAACGCCGTGGCCCGCTCCGGTTCGCCGAGCATGAAGAATTGGTTGGCCGCCCGCAGCAGCGTCCAGGCGATCAGATCCGGCTCGGTTGACGGCTCGGCGGAAGCCAGCAGCGCGTCGGCCTCGCGGCCGCGGCCCTGGAACGCCACCGACTGCGCCAGCGCCAGTCGCGCCGCCAACGAGCCGGCGCGCGCCAAAGCCGAGCGGGCCAACCGTTCGCCCAGCGCGAGGTCGCCCAACCGCAGCGCCTGCTGCGCGGCCTCGATCACCTCGGCCACCGGCTGCGGCGCGTCGCTGTCCACCGCCAGCGACGCCAGCCGCAGCCGGTCGCTGAGGTGCTCGGGCGGATGCTGCGCGCGCAGCGCGACCACGTCGGTGCGGCGCCGCCGGGCGCCGTCGTCGCCGAGGAAGGCCCGCGCCCGCTCGGCGAACAGCGGGTGCGCGGTGTACACGACGGGCGGGTCCCCGATGCTGCGGACCCGGGTCTCCGCCGCGCCCCATTCCACCGCCTCGTCCACCGCGCCGTCGCCGGCGAGAGTGGTGAGGTCGGCCAGCGACAGCGGCTCCTCGACGCACAGATAGTCCAGCACCGCCCGCGCCGGCGCGGGCAGCTCGGCGATGAACTCGTCGATGTCGGCCGGCCCCGATGACTCGCCCGCGACGTCGATGCGCTCCAACACGCCGTCGGTCCACAGCGCGGCGATGGCGTCCGGCGCCACCTCGGCGCGGGCCGTGACGATCATCCGGGCCGAACGGGCCAACGCCAGTTGGTAGACGAGCGTGGCCGACAGGATGTCCAGGTCGTGCGCGTCATCGACGATGAGCAGCAGATCACCGCCCAGCGACGCGCGCGCCGCCCGCAGCAACGCGGCCGGCTTGCCGAGCTCCGCGATCCCGATCAGATGACTGAACGCGCCGAACGGGACCACACGCTCGGTCGGGGTGCCGGTGACCCAGTGCACCGGCGTCGACGGGTGGGCGTCGACGAAGTGTTCGGCGGCCAGCCGGGCCAACGTGGATTTGCCGACGCCGTCTGGACCGAGGACGACCGCACCGGGCCCGGTGTCCAACGCGGCATCCAACTGCTCCAGGGCGGCCGCGTGCTGAGGGACGTCCCATCGAATCGGCACCGACGGATTTTACGGTGCGTGCCCGACGCCCGATAGCCTTTGGGCGTGCAGCGAGCGACGGACTGGGCAGTCTGTGTGTACTGCGCGTCCGGGCCGACGCACCCCGAATTGCTGGCCCTGGCCGCCGAACTCGGCGCGGCGATCGCCGACCGCGGCTGGACGCTGGTGTCGGGCGGGGGCAAGGTCTCGGCGATGGGTGCCGTCGCGTCGGCGGCGCGCGCCCGGGGCGGTCGCACCGTCGGCGTGATCCCGAAAACCCTGGTGCGCCCGGAGGTCGCCGACACCGATTCCGACGAGCTGATCGTCACCGATACCCTGCGTGAGCGGAAGCAAATCATGGAAGACCGCGCCGACGCGTTCATCGCGCTGCCCGGTGGTGTGGGCACACTCGACGAACTGCTGGAGGCATGGACCGAGGGGTATCTGGGTATGCACGGCAAACCCATCGTGATGCTTGATCCGTGGGGGCATTACGACGGCCTGCGGGCGTGGCTCTGTCGCCTGGTTGACTCCGAATACATCTCGCAGGCAGCGCTGGACCGGCTGCTGGTGGTGGATAGCGTCGGCGATGCGCTTGCGGCGTGCGCACCCTGACACGAGCGAAACGAGGGATCTCATGTCCGAGCACGACGGCGGCGCGCGCAAAGCTGTCAGCCTCAGCGAAATCGCCACCCGGGTGCCGGCCGTGCTGGCCGACCTCCCGGTGATCGCGCGCGGGGTGGTGACCGGGATGCTGCCCCAGCCGAACTCCAAGAGGTCGATCGGCACCGTGTTCCAAGACCGGGCCGCGCGCTACGGCGACCGGGTCTTCCTGCGATTCGGCGACCAGGAGCTGACCTACCGCGAGGCCAACGCGACCGCCAACCGGTATGCCGCCGTGCTCGCGTCGCGCGGTGTCGGCCAGGGTGACGTCGTCGCCATCATGCTGCGCAACTCGCCCAACGCCGTGCTGGCCATGCTCGCCACCGTCAAATGCGGCGCCGTCGCCGGCATGCTCAACTACCACCAGCGCGGCGACGTGCTCGCGCACAGCCTGGGCCTGCTGGACCCCAAGCTGCTGATCGCGGAGACCGACCTGATCAGCGCGGTCGCCGAATCCGGCGCCGCGCACACCTCCGACAACACCCTGACCATCGAGGACTTGGAGCGCTTCGCGGTGAGCGCGCCGGCCACCAACCCGGCGTCGGCCTCGGAGGTGCGCGCCAAGGACACCGCGTTCTACATCTTCACGTCGGGCACCACGGGCTATCCCAAGGCCAGCATCATGACGCACTATCGCTGGCTGAAGGCGCTGGGTGCGTTCGGCGGCCTGGGGCTGCGGCTGCGGCCGTCCGACACCCTGTACAGCTGCCTGCCGCTGTATCACAACAACGCGCTGACGGTCGCCGTGTCGTCGGTGATCACGTCCGGCGCGACGCTTGCGCTGGGCAAGTCGTTCTCGGCGTCGCGGTTCTGGGACGAGGTGATCGCCAACCGCGCCACGGCGTTCATCTATATCGGCGAGATCTGCCGATACCTGCTCAACCAGCCCGCCAAGCCGACCGACCGGGCGCACCAGGTGCGCCTGATCGCCGGCAACGGGCTGCGCCCGGAGATCTGGGAGGAATTCACCACCCGGTTCAACGTCGCCCGGGTGTGCGAGTTCTACGCCGCCAGCGAGGGCAACACCGCCTTCATCAACATCTTCAACGTGCCCCGCAGCACCGGCATCGCGCCGATGCCGCTGGCCTACGTGGAATACGACCCCGACACCGGCGCGCCGCGGCGCGACGAGAACGGACGGGTGCGCCGGGTGCCCCCCGGACAGCCGGGTCTGCTGATCAGCCCGGTCAACAGGTTTTCCCCGTTCGACGGCTACACCGACAAAGAGGCTTCCGAAAAGAAGTTGGTGCGCAACGCTTTTCGCGACGGCGACTGCTGGTTTAACACCGGCGACGTGATGAGTCCGCAGGGCAAGTTGCACGCCGCGTTCGTCGACCGGCTGGGCGACACCTTCCGCTGGAAGGGCGAGAACGTGGCCACCACGCAGGTCGAGGCCGCGGTGTCGTCGGACCCTTGCGTCGAGGAATGCACGGTCTACGGCGTCGAGGTGCCCGACACCGGCGGCCGGGCCGGGATGGCCGCGGTCAAGCTGCGCGACGGCACCGACTTCGACGGCAAGTCGTTGGCCGGCGCGGTCTACGACCAGTTGCCCGGGTACGCGTTGCCGTTGTTCGTGCGGGTCGCGGAGTCGCTGGAGCACACCTCGACGTTCAAGAGCCGCAAGGTGGAGCTGCGCGAGCAGGGCTACGGGTCTGGCGTCAAGGACCCGCTGTACGTGCTTTCGGGCCGGGACGAGGGGTATGTGCCATTCTACGACTCTTACCCGGAGGAAGTCGCGGCGGGTAAGCGCCCGGCGGGCTGACGGCGTCCGCTCCGCGAGCCGAACCTCACTGCGAAAATTCGGGTTCAATGTCGCAGTGCGGTTCGGCTCGCGGGCGGCCTGGCACCATAGACGCGTGCAGTCGACGCTTTGCGGTCGCCCGGTCGCCAGTGATCGCCCGCTGATCATGGCGATCATCAACCGCACCCCGGACTCGTTCTACGACCGGGGCGCGACGTTCAGCGACGACGCGGCCCGCGCCGCCGTCCACCAGGCGATCGCCGAGGGCGCCGACGTCATCGACGTCGGGGGCGTCAAGGCCGGCCCGGGCGAGACCGTCGACGCCGACACCGAGATCGCGCGGCTGGTGCCGTTCATCGAATGGCTGCGCGACGCCTACCCGAACCAGCTGATCAGCGCCGACACCTGGCGCTCCGAGGTGGCCAAGCTGGCCTGCGCGGCGGGCGCGGACCTGATCAACGACACCTGGGGCGGGATCGACCCCGCCCTGCCCGAGGTCGCCGCCGAGTTTGGCGCGGGCCTGGTGTGTTCGCACACCGGCGGCGCGCTGCCGCGCACACGTCCGTTCCGGGTGAGCTACGGTACGACTACCCGCGGTGTGGTCGACGACGTGATTCGCCAGGTCACCGCCGCCGCCGAGCGGGCGGTCGCGGCCGGAGTGGCCCGCGATCGGGTGCTGATCGACCCGGCCCACGATTTCGGCAAGAACACCTTCCACGGGCTGGTGCTGCTGCGCCACGTGGCCGATCTGGTCGAGACCGGGTGGCCCGTGCTCATGGCGTTGAGTAACAAGGACTTCGTCGGGGAGACTCTGGGCGTGGAATTGACCGAACGGCTCGAGGGCACACTGGCCGCCACCGCGCTGGCGGCGGCCGCCGGTGTGCGCATGTTTCGGGTGCACGAGGTCGCCGCCACGAGGCGCGTCCTGGAAATGGTGGCCTCGATCCAGGGCACGCGCCCGCCGGCGCGCACCGTGAGGGGATTGGCATGACAGCGTCGGACCTGGTCGCCGGTGACCTCACCAACCACAGGCTGCTGTGGAACCGCCCCAGCTGGACCATCGCCGAACTGGTGGCGGCCAAGGCCGGGCGGACCATCTCGGTGGTGCTGCCCGCCCTCGACGAGGAAGAGACCATCGAATCGGTGGTCGACAGCATCTCGCCGCTGACCGGCAGCCTGGTCGACGAGCTGATCGTGCTGGACTCGGGCTCCACCGACGAGACCGAGATCCGGGCCATCGCCGCCGGCGCCCGCGTCGTCAGCCGCGAGCAGGCGCTGCCGGAAATCCCGACCCGGCCCGGCAAGGGCGAGGCGCTGTGGCGCTCGCTGGCGGCCACCAGCGGCGACATCGTGGTGTTCGTCGACTCCGACCTGATCAACCCGCATCCGATGTTCGTGCCGTGGCTGGTCGGCCCGCTGCTCACCGGGGACGGCATCCACCTGGTCAAAAGCTTCTATCGACGGCCGCTCGACGCGGGGGCGACCGGCGGTGGGCGGGTCACCGAGCTGGTGGCGCGGCCCCTGTTGGCGGCGCTGCGGCCCGAGCTGGGCGGCGTGCTGCAGCCGCTGGGCGGCGAGTACGCGGCCACCCGCGAACTGCTGACGTCGCTGCCGTTCGCGCCGGGCTACGGGGTGGAGATCGGCCTGTTGGTCGACACCTTCGACCGGTTGGGCCTGGACGCGATCGCGCAGGTCAACCTGGGTGTGCGGGCGCACCGCAACCGGCCGCTGGCCGAGCTGGGCGTGATGAGCCGCCAGGTGATGGCGACCCTGTTATCGCGATGCGGCATCCCCGACTCGGGGATCGGGCTGACGCAATTCTTCCCCGACGGCGACGAGTTCACCGCGCGCACGTCGCCGGTGTCGCTGGTGGACCGGCCGCCGATGAACGGGTTGCGGCCCCGCTAGGGCAATATCGTTCCCGTGGCGTTGGTATTGCTCTACCTGGTGGTTCTCGTCCTGGTGGCGATCGTGCTGTTCGGCGCCGGCAGCCTGCTGTTCGGGCGCGGCGAGCAGTTGCCGCCGCTGCCGAAGGGCACGACGGCGACGGTGTTGCCGGCGTTCGGCGTGACCGGCGCCGACGTCGACGCCGTCAAGTTCACCCAGGTGCTGCGCGGCTACAAGACCAGCGAGGTGGACTGGGTGCTGGACCGGCTGGGCCGGGAGCTCGAGGCGCTGCGCGGTCAGCTGGCGGCGCTGCAGCCATCCCCAGAAACCCAGCCCGACGTGATGGAGATGGAACCAAACGACGCCGAAAAACGTCCGGACAAGTAATGGAGGACGACGGCCGGATCCGGTGCGGCTGGGCGGGACTGAGCTCCGGTCCGCACGCCGAGATGTACCGCAACTATCACGATCAGGAGTGGGGCCGCCCGCTGCACGACGGGACCGCGCTGTTCGAGCGGATGAGCCTGGAGGCCTTTCAGAGCGGGCTGTCATGGCTGATCATCCTGCGCAAACGCGAGAATTTCCGGCGCGCGTTCCGCGGGTTCGACGTCAAGAAGATCGCCCGCTTCAAAGACGCCGACGTGCAGCGGTTGCTGGCCGATGACGGGATCGTGCGCAATCGGGCCAAGATCGAGGCGACCATCGCCAACGCCCGCGCCGCCCTCGACCTGGGGTCGCCCGCCGACCTGTCCGAGCTGCTGTGGTCGTTCGCGCCGCCGCCGCGGCCGCGACCGGCCGACGGATCCGAAATCCCCTCAGCGAGCGCCGAATCGAAGGCCATGGCGCGCGAACTGAAGCGCCTCGGGTTCCGCTTCGTCGGCCCTACCACCGCCTATGCGCTGATGCAGGCGACGGGGATGGTCGACGACCATATTCGTGCGTGTTGGGTGCCCCCGCTAAGTCGGTAGGGGCCGACATTGCGGGTCTTTGTGCACCTATCGACATCGATAAGGAACAATGGGGGGGTGATTGGGCAGTTCAATGTCGGGTGTCGCCGGGATCCCACCGGCGAGTCATGCTCGGTGCCGACCAGGTCCGCGACCGCGGGTCAGCTCAAATCTGGAGGGAGTACTCGATGGCGGCGATGAAGCCCCGGACCGGAGACGGTCCTCTGGAAGCGACGAAGGAGGGGCGCGGCATCGTGATGCGGGTACCACTGGAAGGCGGCGGCCGGCTCGTCGTCGAGCTCACCCCCGACGAAGCCGCCGCGCTCGGCGACGAACTCAAGGGCGTCACCAGCTAGCCCCGGCGGGGGAGTTACGCGCACACCTTGCGGTAGATGTCCAACGTCTGCTCGGCCACTTGCGCCCAGGAGAATTCCTCGATGCAGCGCTGGCGTCCGGCGCGGCCGTAGCGCTCCGCCCGTTCGGGGTCGGCAATCAACTCATTGACCGCCTCGGCCAACCTGGCCCGGTAACCGACCGGGTCGTCGCGGTCGTAGTGCACCAGTGATCCGGTGACGCCGTCGGCGACCACTTCGGGTATCCCACCGACGTCGGAGGCCACCACCGCGGTGGCGCAGGCCATCGCCTCGAGGTTCACGATCCCCAACGGCTCATACACCGACGGACAGACGAAAACTGTTGCTGCCGAAAGGATTTCGCGTAGCTCCCCGATGGGAAGCATGTCGCGGATCCAGTACACCCCGGTGCGGCTGCCGGCCAGCCCGGCCACCGCGGTCCGCACTTCCTCGGCGATCTCCGGGGTGTCGGGCGCGCCGGCGCACAGCACCAACTGCGCCTCGGGGCTGAATTGGTGCGCGGCCGCAACCAAATGGGCGACGCCCTTCTGCCGGGTGATCCGCCCGACGAACGCCACGATCGGCCGGCTCATGTCGACGCCGAGCTCGGCCAGTACGGAGCCGGTGCGCACGGGCCCGGCCGGCTGCCACACGTCGGTGTCGATCCCGTTGCGGATGACGTGCACCAGGCTGGGGTCCAGGGCGGGGTAGACGCGCAGCATGTCTTCGCGCATGCCGTTGCTGACCGCGATGATCGCGTCGGCGCCCCGCACGGCGGTGTGCTCCACCCACGTCGAGATCCGGTAGCCGCCGCCGAGCTGCTCGGCCTTCCACGGCCGCAGCGGCTCAAGGGAATGCGCGGTCAACACGTGGGGAATGTCGTAGAGCATCGCGGCCAGATGCCCGGCCATGCCGGTGTACCAGGTGTGGGAATGCACGACCGTGGCCGCCGACGCCGCGTTTGCCATCACCAGGTCCGACGACAACGTGGACAGGGCCGCGTTGGCGCCCCGCAGCCTCGCGTCGGGTTGATGGGCGAACGCGCCGGGGCGGGGCTCGCCCATGCAGTGCACGTCGACCGCGCACAGGCGGCGCAGCTGCGCAACGAGTTCGGTGACGTGTACCCCCGCCCCGCCGTAGACCTCCGGAGGGTACTCCCGAGTCATCATCGCCACCCGCATACTCCGCACGGTAACGGCCCGACGAGGCGACTCGCCAGCCGAGTCGGACAGAAGCCGGCGGGGCGGGCGCGCTTTCCCCTGGCAGCGGCAAGCGGCTGCCGATAGGTTTGAGCCATGAGGGAAGCGCCACACGTGCTGGGCATCGTCCTGGCCGGCGGTGAGGGCAAGCGGTTGTATCCGCTCACCGCCGATCGGGCCAAGCCCGCGGTTCCCTTCGGCGGCGCCTACCGACTGATCGACTTCGTGCTGTCCAATCTCGTCAACGCCCGCTATCTAAGGATTTGCGTTCTCACGCAATACAAGTCGCATTCACTCGACCGTCACATTTCGCAGAACTGGCGGTTGTCCGGATTGGCTGGCGAGTACATCACCCCGGTGCCGGCGCAGCAGCGCCTGGGCCCGCGCTGGTATACCGGATCGGCCGACGCGATCTATCAGTCGCTGAACCTGATCTATGACGAAGACCCGGACTACATAGTCGTTTTCGGCGCCGACCACGTGTACCGGATGGACCCCGAGCAGATGGTCGCCTTTCATGTCGACAGCGGAGCGGGAGCGACGGTGGCCGGCATCCGGGTGCCGCGCAGCGAGGCGCACGCGTTCGGGTGCATCGACGCCGACGACTCGGGCCGCATCCGCAATTTCCTCGAGAAGCCCCTGGAGCCGCCCGGCACTCCCGACGATCCCGACAGCACCTTCGTCTCGATGGGCAACTACATCTTCACCACCAAGGTGCTCATCGACGCGATTCGCGCCGACGCCGACGACGACCATTCCGATCACGACATGGGCGGCGACATCATCCCGCGGCTGGTCGAGGACGGGATGGCCGCCGTGTACGACTTCAACGACAACGAGGTCCCCGGTGCCACCGACCGCGACCGCGCCTACTGGCGGGACGTCGGAACGCTGGACGCGTTCTACGACGCGCACATGGACCTGGTGTCGGTGCATCCGGTGTTCAACCTGTACAACAAGCGCTGGCCGATCCTGGGCGCCTCGGAGAACCTGGCGCCGGCGAAGTTCGTCAACGGCGGCTCGGCGCAAGAGTCGGTGGTGGGTGCCGGCAGCATCATCTCGGCGGCCTCGGTGCGCAACTCGGTGCTGTCGTCCAACGTCGTCGTCGACGACGGCGCGATCGTGGAGGGCAGCGTGCTCATGCCGGGCGCGCGGGTCGGGCGCGGCGCCGTGGTGCGGCACGCCATCCTGGACAAGAACGTCGTCGTCGGGCCCGGCGAGATGGTCGGTGTCGATCTGGAGAAGGACCGCGAACGGTTCGCGATCAGCTCCGGCGGCGTGGTCGCGGTGGGCAAGGGCGTCTGGATTTAGCCGCCGAACCGACGCAAGATCGCGTGTTTCGTGCCGCGACCGTACTTCTCGTTCTGGCTTGGGCGGCTTGGCCGCGGGCAGACGCCGGGGGTTCATGCCCAAGCCTGGCCTGCGTGGGGGTCCAGCACGGGCCGGCGGGTTCACCACGATCGGCGACCCGGGCTCGGATTGAGGCCAGCGCGACTGATCCATTTCCTCGGGTTACAAATCTCACCCGGAGGAGCATCAACGCAACTGCACTACCCTATATTTTCGCAATAGACAAATACATATATATGTAGCCGTCGGCAATAAATACAGATAGGCATCAATTCGTCCAGCCATACGGACTTCCATCTTGATGCGCATATGTCCATACATAAACGCATTAGACCAGCTCAGACAGGATTTTGATAGATAGCTACGCTACGAAAAGCTCGATTCCGACAAATGGTATGAAAACGTCAGACACACCGGTGCCCAATTTTCCAAAAACCTCTTGATAAACAATCAGCGCGCGGTAGTCTCTCGAAATCGGTTGTTTCGGGCACAGCCACTTTTCGACCCACGCAAGTTCCGGCGACAAGTGTTGAGGTGCCCATGAACTCCCCTTTGTATGTCTCACCGGCCGTCATCCAGTGGATGAGTGCAAATCTCGACAGCATCGGCGCGAACTTGGCCAGCGAGCACGCGGCGGCGGCGGGTCCGACCACCGGGCTCGTGGCCGCGGCGGCCGACGAAGTGTCGACGGAGATCGCTTCGCTGTTCTCCCAGCATGCGGCGGGATACCAGTCGCTGGCCGCGCAGGCAGCGGCGTTCCATCTCGACTTCACGCGCAGGCTGAACAGCGCTGCCGGCGCGTACTCCGCCGCCGAGGCGGCAGGCGCCACGCCGCTGGCGGCGGCCATGGACGCCGCGCAGAAGCTTGCGGTGTTTTCGCCTGTCGCGGCGGCGACGGGGCGCCCGTTGTTCGGCAACGGCGCCAACGGCGCCAACGCCCCGGCCGGTAGCGGCCAGGCTGGCGGTAACGGCGCGGACGGCGGATGGCTGGCCGGCAACGGCGGTAACGGCGGTAACGGCGGGTCGGGCCCGGCCGGTGGCGGCAGTGGTGGCGCCGGTGGTAAGGGCGGCGCCGGCGGGTTCTTTTTCGGCCATGGCGGTAACGGTGGTAACGGCGGGGCGGGCACGGCCAATGGCGCCAATGGTGGCGCCGGTGGTGCCGGTGGTACCGGCGGGTGGTTCATGGGCCACGGCGGTAACGGTGGTGTCGGCGGGGCGGGCGCCCTGGGTGCTGCAGCCACTCTTCCTGGCACGAATGGTGGTGCAGGTGGTAACGGCGGTGCCGGTGGTGCCGGTGGTACCGGCGGGTGGTTCATGGGCCACGGCGGTGACGGTGGTGCCGGCGGGCAAGCGGGCAACGGTGGTGCGGCCGCCGTCAATGGTGTCGGCGGTCCTGGCGGCGTAGGCGGTCAAGGCGGTGCCGCAGGTCACGGCGGCGCATTCTTCGGCCAAGACGGACACGATGGCCAAAACGGTCAGTCCGGTGGCGGTGGCGGTGGCGGTCACGGCGACACCGGTCCCATTGGGCCGACTGGCCCGGTCGGCCCGACCGGACCCATCGGACCGACTGGCGCGACTGGCCCGGCTGGCCACACCGGGGCGACGGGCCCCGCTGGCCACACCGGGGCGACGGGCCCGACTGGCGCGACGGGCGGTACCGGGGCGACTGGGGCTACCGGTGGTACCGGTGCGACGGGCCCGACCGGGGCTACGGGTGGTACCGGTGCGACGGGTCCGACTGGCCCGGCCGGCCACTCCGGCGCGACGGGCCCGACTGGGGCTACGGGCGGCACGGGGGCGACCGGCCCGACCGGGGCGACGGGTGGCACGGGGGCGACCGGTCCGACCGGGGCGACGGGCGGCACGGGGGCGACCGGCCCGACCGGGGCGACGGGCGGCACGGGGGCGACCGGCCCGACCGGGGCGACCGGTGGTACCGGGGCGACCGGCCCGACGGGTCCGACCGGGGCGACCGGTGGTACCGGGGCGACCGGCCCGACCGGGGCGACGGGTGGCACGGGGGCGACCGGCCCGACGGGTCCGACCGGGGCGACCGGTGGTACCGGGGCGACCGGCCCGACGGGTCCGACCGGGGCCACGGGTGGTACCGGGGCGACCGGCCCGACGGGTCCGACCGGGGCCACGGGTGGTACCGGGGCGACCGGCCCGACGGGTCCGACCGGGGCCACGGGTGGCACGGGGGCGACCGGCCCGACGGGTCCGACCGGGGCGACCGGTGGTACCGGGGCGACCGGCCCGACCGGGGCGACCGGTGGTACCGGGGCGACCGGCCCGACCGGGGCGACCGGTGGTACCGGGGCGACCGGCCCGACCGGGGCCACGGGTGGTACCGGGGCGACCGGCCCGACCGGCCCGACCGGGGCGACCGGCGGCACGGGAGCGACCGGCCCGACCGGGGCCACGGGTGGTACCGGGGCGACCGGCCCGACCGGCCCGACCGGGGCGACCGGCGGTACCGGGGCGACCGGCCCGACCGGCCCGACCGGGGCGACCGGCGGTACCGGGGCGACCGGCCCGACCGGCCCGACCGGGGCGACCGGCGGTACCGGGGCGACCGGCCCGACCGGCCCGACCGGGGCGACCGGCGGTACCGGGGCGACCGGCCCGACCGGCCCGACCGGGGCGACCGGCGGTACCGGAGCGACCGGCCCGACCGGGGCCACGGGTGGTACCGGGGCGACCGGCCCGACCGGCCCGACCGGGGCGACCGGCGGTACCGGAGCGACCGGCCCGACCGGGGCCACGGGTGGTACCGGGGCGACCGGCCCGACCGGCCCGACCGGGGCGACCGGCGGTACCGGAGCGACCGGCCCGACCGGGGCGACCGGCGGTACCGGAGCGACCGGCCCGACCGGCCCGACCGGGGCGACCGGCGGTACCGGAGCGACCGGCCCGACCGGCCCGACCGGCGGTACCGGGGCGACCGGCCCGACCGGGGCGACCGGTGGTACCGGGGCGACCGGCCCGACCGGCCCGACCGGGGCGACCGGCGGCACCGGAGCGACCGGCCCGACCGGGGCGACCGGCGGTACCGGAGCGACCGGCCCGACCGGGGCCACGGGTGGTACCGGGGCGACCGGCCCGACCGGCCCGACCGGCCCGACTGGACCGACGGGACCGACGGGACCGACCGGCCCGACCGGGGCTACCGGACCGTAGGCGAGAGGAAGGGGTGGCCAGAGGCCACCCCTTCCATCGACCGGGCCAAAGATCGACTTTCGACAATTTGTTATCGATGTCGTGACCGGATGAGGTTGAATCCTCGAGCGGTTAGGACGGTGCTGATGTCAGCACCGTCCTAACCGCATTTTGAGGCGAGATCGATTAGCCGATGCGCCTGCCTTGGGCCGGTCTCCCATTGCGCTGCAAGCTAATTCGGGATCGTTGTCACAACGTAGGACAGCAGGATAGGTGCCGTCCTTCGGCGGCCGCGGGTGGAGTTCCTCGGTGAGGTGATCGTCGGTAATGCTGCGCTCGACCCCGCCGCCGAGGCATTTGCGGGCGTCTGATCGATGATCGGCTTGATCTCTATCGGTCGAACGCCGGTGGTGACGCCGAAATCCGCAGGCCTTCCTCACGCCAAAAGCATTGATTTTTTGTGTGATTCATTTCCCGCCCCTTCGCCGCGGTGGTCATGACGACCGGTCGGAAACCGCGGCGAGGATGCCTCTTGACGCAGGTGCGCGGCCACTTCTGCAGGACGGAGTTCGGATCGGCGAATGCCGCTGACGGGCTCGCCCTAAGCCCGCCGAACTGGTTTTCCCACAGTCGATTTGGTGACACAGAGGGACCAGCTTGCGGCACATCCGCCGCGGTATTCCTTGCCTTCAGTCAATCAGTCGATCACCAACCGTCAGCGTGCGCACCAATCTGCTCGGGGCACTCGGCGCGCAAACCCCATCCGCTACACGCGATTGCTCTGTACACTCTGAGTAGTGTCCAAGCCAGTGACAACACGCTCCGCGATCTGCCTGAACATGATCGTGAAAAACGAGGCACACATCGTCGCGGAGACGCTCGATTCGGTCGCGCCCTACATCAGCTCGTGGGTGATCGTCGATACCGGTTCCACCGACGGAACCCAGGATGTGATCCGCAATCACATGGCCCGCTTGGGCATTCCGGGTGAGCTTCACGAACGACCCTGGCGGGATTTCGGCCACAACCGCACCGAGGCGCTGACCCTCGCGCAGGGCCACGGCGATTACATCTGGGTCGTTGACGCCGACGACATTATTGTCGGCACACCTGAGTTCAACCAGCTCGACGCTGACGTCTACTACATGAAGATCTCAGATGCCTCCATCACCTACCGGCGTGCGCAGTTGTTCCGTGACGGGGCGCGCGTGCACTACCAGGGTGTCGTGCACGAGGGCCCGGTGTGGGACGACTCGTGCGTCGTTGGGAGCTTGGAGGGCGACTGGCACATCGAATCTCGCCGCCTCGGTGCCCGTAGCCAGGATCCACAGAAGTATGCGCGCGATCGCGATCTGTTGCTGGCCGAAGTGGAACGCAACCCGAAGGACGCGCGGTCGGTGTTCTATCTGGCCCAGAGCTACTTCGATCTCGGTGATTTCGTCAACGCGCGCAAGTGGTATGAGCGCCGGGTCGAGATGGGGGGCTGGGACGAGGAGGTCTACTACTCGATGGTCCGGCTCGCGGAGTCGATGGCGCAACTCGATTGGCCGTGGCTGGTTGTCCAGGACGCCTACCTCAAGGCTTGGGAGTTTCGGCCGACCCGCGCCGAGGCGCTGCACGCGATCGCCCGGCGGTACCGCGAGGATCAGCGCTACGCGTCGGGGCACATGTTTGCCCAGCGCGCCGCGCAAATACCTCTTCCCGAAAACGACGTTTTGTTTGTCGGCGCGGATGTCTATGCCTGGCGCGCGATGGACGAGCAGGCGATCTGCGCATTCTGGATCGGCAAGCCTATAGAGGCATTCAGGCTGTGCCGGCGCCTGTTGGCCCTCCCTGGGATCCCCGATGGTGATCGGCAACGGATTGCGAGCAACCGTGACTTCAGCGTGCCCGCCCTGCTGGAGGCGGCGTCGTCGTATCCCGACACGCTGGCGCCTCCCGTCGCCCGTCCAGGCGGGGCCACGATCATCGTTAGCCTGGTCGCCGGACCGGACCGCGAGACCACCGAGCACGCCATTAACTCGTTTCTGAACTGCTGCCTCGATCTGCCACTGTGGCTTGGGCGCTTCCTGGTGGTCGACGCCGGCCTGTCAGCCTCGGACCGCGCGCTGCTGGGCGAGCGCTACGGATTCCTCGAGTTTGTCGAGTGCAGTCCCGACGACGGGCCCGGGGCCCAGCTGGCGGCGCTCCGTGCTCAGATCCAGGGACGGTTCTGGCTGCACCTCGGCCGGGGATGGCAGTTCTTCGCGCCGGAAAATTTCATCACCCGCTTGATCGCAGTGCTCGAGGCCGAACCACAGGTATTCCAGGTGGGAATCAACCTTGCCGATGCGGCCGCGCTGACCGGCGTTTGCGCGGCCGAGGCGGAGGCGCGCCGGGCACCCAATGCCGGCCGCTATGTCCTGGCCGACGTGGTGGCGGCGGGTCCGGCGATGTTCGATACCGCACGCCTGGACCGAGCCGGCGGGGTTAAGGGTAGCGAGTCCGATCCCGTCGCCGAACTCGGGCGACGGGCGGTCGCCGTCGGACTGCAGACCGCCAGTCTCGACGAGGTGCTCTGCATCGCCGCAGCCCCGCCGGCGCAGCAACCCACGGCCCCCGCGCGGGCCGCGAAGAAACCTCCGGCGAAGAAGGCGCCGGCGAAGAAGGGACGTCGGCCGAAGACGCCTCCTCGGTGATTGGATCGCGGCGCCGTTGAGGACCGCTCGAATTCACCGGTGCACGAACACTGGCTGAATGGGAAGAACTTCGAATACTGTTGCCGGCAGTCAAGATTGGGGAGGCGTGATGGCGGGCGTTGAGCCGATCATTGTCGTGCTCGGCCCGTTTGGCGGCGGTACGTCGGCCGTCGCCAATGTGCTGGACCAGCTTGGCGTATTTATGGGCAGCACCTTCTACTGGGCCTATCGCGCACCACACGAAACCTGGGAGGATTTGGGCCTGGGCCGATTGTGCGGCGCGGCCTTTACCGTGCCCGGCGGTCAGCTGCAAATGGATGCCGATTCTGCCAAGGCGAAATTTCGCAGTTGGGCCGACGATCATCGCCGCGCTGCCGCCAGCGCGGGACGCCGGCCCGGCGCCAAGCACCCGCTTCTTTGCGCTGCGGTGGATCTCATCCGTGACGCCTGGGGCCCGGTGGTACCGGTTGTGGTGGACCGACCGTTCGAGAAAGTGGTGGGGTCGCTGAATCGACTCGGATGGTGGACGGACGAGCAAGAGCGGAGCGAGTCGACGGCACATTTGATCGCAGCGCGCGACCGCGCGCTTCGCGACGACACCGCGACGGTCCGGGTGGATTTCGAGCAGCTTCGCTCCGCGCCGGCCGTGGTGATCCGCCGCCTCGCAGACGAGCTGCACCTGAACGCAACCGACGCCCAGATTGAGGCGGCCGTGCAAAGTATCGTGCAGGCAGACGATGTCCGCGACGCGGACCCATACGGAATCGACTTGCTACTGGCCAAGATTGAACGCAACCCCGAGGATCTGTGGGCGGTCGGTACGGTGGCCCATATCTACTTCGATACAGGCGATTTCGCCAACGCGCGCAAGTGGTATGCGCGACACGTCGAGCTGGGCGGGCTGCCCGAGGAGATCTACATCGCGATGTGGCGACTCGCGCAGGCGATGGTGAACCTGGGTGAGCCGTGGCCGGACATTCAAGACGCGCTCTTGCGGGCGTGGGCGTTTCGACCGACCCGCGCCGAGCCGCTTCATCAGATCGCCGTCCATTACCGGGCCGAGGGGCAGCATCAGCTCGGCTACCTGTTCGCCGAGCGCGCGGCGCAAATCCCGCTGCCCGACGAGGACATCAAATGTGATCGAGAGATCTACACCTGGCGCGCCATCGATGAGCAGGCGGTGTGTGCCGCGTGGATCGGCAAGCATGCCGAGGCGTTCGCGCTGTGTCGGCGGCTGCTGGCCAACCCCGAGGTCCCCGAGGAGCGTCGGCGCGCGATCGCGCTCAATCGCGACTTCTCGGCGCCGACGATGATCGAAGCGGCGGCTGCGTACCCAGATGCGTTGGCGGGCAGCCTGATTGCGGGCTCACGCGAAGCCGAGGTGACCGTCAGCCTGGTCGCCGGGCCGGATCCAGCCGCCACCGAACTGACCCTGAACTCGCTTCTACACTGCTGCACCGATCTGTCACGGGTCGGGCGCTTCCTGGTGGTCGACGCCGGCCTGTCCGCGCAGGATCGCGCCACCCTGCAGCAGCGTTACGGGTTTCTCGAATTCGTCGATCTCGGTGCTGATGACGAAGCGGCTGGCCAGCTCGCGCGGCTCCGCAACCAGATCGGTGGCCGGTTTTGGCTGCATCTGGGCCAGGGCTGGCGGTTTTTCGCTCCCGAAAACTACATCACCCGACTGTGCGCCGTGCTCGAGGCCGAACCGCGGGTGTTTCAGGTCGGCATCAACTATGGCGACGCGGTCAAGCTCACCCACGCCTGCGCTGCCGAGCAGCAGGTGCGCCGAGCACCCGACGCCGGCCGCTACGTCCTCACCGACGAGATGGCCAGCGGCCCAGCAATGTTCGACACCACACGACTAGATCAAGCCCACACGGTCGATAGCACCGAATCGGATCGACAACACACCGCCAGCCTCGACGAAGTGCTCTGCATCGCGGCGGTCTAACCACCGCCGTCGCCCACATGCGACTACACCGGCCCCAAATACGCAGCACTGCAGAAACATTCACACCTTGGCACTTGACCACAAACTATGAGCATGCCGGCTGGGTGCCGCGCGGGTTGCCGCATCCGAGGCGCGTCATTGGATACCGCGCCGGCGATGTTATGTTCATGTGCCCCAACAGATCCCGCGCTGTGCCGAAGCGTGTGCACCGTACGGTTTGAAGCGAGGCCCGCCCCGCGCCCCGCTCGCCCGCGCGCGGCTGCTCTGCGCCCGCTCCTTAGCCAGCAATTGCTGTCGCCCGGCTTGAGGACTCTGCTTCCGGAAACCCTTTAAGTTCCCCATCTTCTAGTCAACGAATAGCAGACCGTTCTTCTGCAGCCAGAGAATAATAGATTGTATCTCTGACTCCGCCTCGACTTGGGATAGTTCGAATTGCGCCATGGCGTCGTCCACTATGTCCGGCACTGCGCAATTGCCTTGCAGCTCTTGCAGAACCAGAATCCACAAGGGGTTAAGTGGAACGCGCTGGTCCGGATCAAACTCAAGAACTCCGTCGGGTTGTAGGCGCAAATGCTGCGTAATGTTAATTGCCCCCGGCATGGTGCTCAGACGCGGCCGCTTGTCAAATTTCCACTCTGCGTAAGGTCCCGTTTGGTCAACATAATGCAAGAACAGTTGAGCAGCAAACTCGCCGTCGAACGATTCGCGCCAATGAGGACATTCTATCCCCCGGTAAACCACCGCATCCCCGGGTTCCAATGCTGCGCTTCTTGCGCCCATAGGGCCTTCGACCCACAGCGGCCAGACAGCAGGGGCGCGGTATCCCAAATTGATGCTCACACTAAACTCGCAGGCTGGCCGATCGGTGTGCCGTTCAAGGCTATTTCCAGCCGTATAGACACGGAAGTAAGAATAGGTAGGAAAAAGAGGGCGTTGAGCGATTTGTTCGATCTCCGGAAGAAGGCCCTCGAGAAGGCCTTCCATGTAGAAATCGCCACACCTCGAAAATGGGCTGAGTGTCGGGTCTGGCGGCACTGTCTTAAACGCTTGGGAAAGATCGAGCGCGCGTTGGCACAGCCTTGTCCGGTCCTCCGAAGGCACCAGTTGTTTGACGAAAGTAAAACTGTGGGCGGCAAATTCCTTAAGGTTCTCGTCGGTAATCGGTGCCGCAGAAGACGTTTCGTTTTCGACGGCCGTCGCGGGTTTCTCGTCAGCCATTTACGCATCGTATCAGCGGATGCGCTGCGCCACGCCGCAGCAAACGCTACAGACCCACCGCAGGCGGCGCTCCGCGCCTCAGAGCGTGCCGATCGCCGACTCCGGGTGCAGGGCGAAACCCCAATCCAGCAGGTGGGCGGCCTGTTCCCAGTACCTTTGTGCGCTCTCGTCGTCGTACAGCATCGCGACCACTAGCCGGCGGTCACCACGGGAAGCTGCGCCGACGAAGGTTGTATGCGCGAGCGGCGTGTAACCGGTCTTACCGCCGATTGTGCCCGGGTATCGCTGCAGCATCTCATCGACGTTGGCGATCTTGCGCTGGCCGCCGTCGCCGGGAAACATCGCCGACCGCTCGCCGGTGATCTCGGCGAACACCGGATTGGCCATCGCTGCCCGAAAGATCACCGCCAGGTCGCGTGCCGTCGTCGCCCCCGGGTCGCGCGGGTCGCCCACGGCCAAACCCGACGGGCTGGGCGCGCGGGTGTTGACCGCTCCCAGCGACGAAGCCTTGGCGTTCATCTTGGCTACCGCGACCTGCTGGCCGCCGAGCATGTGAGCCAGTGTGTTGGCGGCGTCGTTGCCCGAGACCACCAGCAGCCCGTCTAGGAGTTGACGCGCGGTATAGGTACGGCCGACTCTGACGCCCACACAGCTGCACCCCACGTCGACGTCGGCCTCGTTGACGACCACGGAGGAATCCAGGCTCAGCTCGTCGAGCGCCACCAGCGCCAACAGCACCTTGATCGTGCTCGCCGGTGGGTAGGCCGCATCCTGGTAGCGGCTGGCCAGCACCTGACCACTGTCGAGGTCGGCGACGATCCAGGCTGGTGCTGCCACGTTGGGAATTGGCGCCGAGCCTGGCGGCTGTAGCACGCCAGTGTCGCCACCTGCTGGCCCGGTGGCGCCTGGCGCGGCCGTGGCAAGGATGGCAGGAAGGGCGGCCAACGCGACCAGGAGCTTCCGCACAACGGCCAGCTTAACAACGGTCGGCAGCACAGCCGGGTGCGGCATGAATGGCCTTGTCTAGCCTTGTGACTCGGTGTGGTCATCTACATGCAACGAATTCATCGAGCGGGAAACGGAACAACGCCGTAGGCACCGAAGAGCATGACGGTATCCAAGCCCGGAGCACCGGCGTGCGGTCGGTCGTTGAGCCGCAGTAAAGGCTCCGCCCGCCGGACATTCCATTCCGCAGCGAGCAGTGCAGCATCTCTGTGACAATATCGAGGGTGGTGGTGTACGCAGCAACTGATGATTCCCTCGTGCTGAGCATCTGCGTGCCTACCTTCAACCGGGCACGGTACCTCGACTGTCTGCTGCAGGACCTTGCCGCCCATATCGGCGAACTCGGGTTTTCCTACGAGCTGCTGATCGGTGACAACGCCTCGGAGGACGACACTGCGGACGTGGTGCACAAATATGAGGACCAGCTGGCCATCCGCTACGTTCGGCGGGCGGAAAATGTGGGCGCATACCAAAATCTGTCGCGATTGTTTGAGGCCGCTCAGGGGCGATATGTCCTCTACGTTGCCGATGACGATCTGATCATTCCGGGCGTGCTTGGCCGTTACATCGCTTACCTGGAAGCCCATCCCGACGTTGGCGCGGTGTTCGCGCCCTGGCTATTTCACGACCGGGTTGCCGGACAGGATTCTGGCCAGTTCTATGCCGTAGCGCAAGAGACGCGGGTCGAGGCAAAGGACCATGCTGCCCTGTTTGACCTGCTGACTAATGGTCACATTTTTCCCGAGGTCTACCTGGCCAGAACGTTGCTCGCGCGCGAGGTGACGGGTGCTGCCAACCCGTTCGCATACATCTTCTTTGCAAGGATCGCTGCAATGCTGGATCGGGCCGCGGTGACATTCAGCCCGGAACCCTTCTACCGCCAAGTTATTCAATACTTTGAGGATGAACCACACACCCATCTCGGGCACGAAGAGGTCAAGGTGGGCTGGGACCGCTACCGCGGTGGGCTGGAGTACATCCTCGCCCGATTCGCGTCGCTCCTGTCGCCCGACGACCTTGACGCGTGTCATCGCGCCATCGATCGCTTTGTGCGCATCCGGATGCATGTTGGCTTGCGGTTGCGCACCCATGAGGGCAAGGACTGGATTGACAACTACTACATCGCCAACCGCCTCCGCTGCGCGGGCGACGATTCACTGCTGCCGGCCCCCTACGAGACATATCGCGTCAACGCGGCGCTCGAGTACCTGCTCGGTCTGCAGCCGTTCTACCCCGAACGCGCCACAATTGCCTACTATCAGGACGATGCTCCGCGGGTACTCGCGCAAGCACGCGGCTTTGCCGCAGCGGGTCTGGTGGCGTTGACGGATCGGTCGCTGCCGTTGCCCGAAAATTTGATCCTGCTGGCGAGCCACGAACGAGTTCCAGCCGATAGCGCGGCGTTCGTCATTACTGAGGCCGAGCTCCTGGCGAGATTTCCGGGCGCGGCGCACGACCGCGACCCATTGCTGCCCGAGATCGCCGCCAACGCCGGGGATACGCGGGCGGTGTCCGACAAGGCGCGGAGCTATTTCGACGCGGGGGATTTTGTCAACGCGCGCAAGTGGTATGCGCGGCGGGCCGAGATGGGCGGCTCGGCCGAGGAGGTCTACCACTCGCTGTATCGAGTCGCGCAGGCAATGGCGAATCTGGGGGAGCCGTGGCCGGACACTCAAGACGCCTTCCTGCAGGCGTGGGCGTTTCGACCGACCCGCGCCGAGCCGCTTTATCAGATTGCTGTCCACTACCGGACCGAGCAGCAGTACCAGCTCGGCTACCTGTTCGCCGAACGCGCGGCCCAAATCCCGCTGCCCGACAAGGATGTCTTGTTTGTCGACGCGGCCGTCTACGCCTGGTGCACCGTCGATGAGCAGGCGGTGTGCGCCGCCTGGATCGGCAGACATGCCGAGGCCTTTGCGCTGTGTCGGCGGCTATTGGCCAGCCCCGAGGTCCCCGAGGAGCGGCGGCGCGCGATTGCACTCAATCGCGACTTCTCGGTGCCGACGATGATCGAGACGGCGGCTGAGTACCCAGATGTGTTGGCGGGCGGCCTTATTGCGGGTTCACGTGAGGCCGAGGTGACCGTCAGCCTGGTCGCCGGCCCGGACCGAGCCGCCACTGAACTGACCCTGAATTCGTTTCTACACTGCTGCACCGATCTGTCACGGGTCGGGCGCTTTCTGGTGGTCGACGCCGGCCTGTCCGCGCAGGATCGCGCGAGGCTGCGCAAGCGTTACGGGTTTCTCGAGTTTGCCCGTCGTAGATCCGGCGACGTGCCCGGGGCTCAGCTCGCGCGGCTCCGCGCGCAGATCGGTGGACGGTTTTGGCTGCATCTGGGCCAGGGCTGGCGGTTTTTCGCGCCCGAAAATTACATCACCCGACTCAGTGCCGTGCTCGAGGCCGAACCGCAGGTGTTTCAGGTTGGCGTCAACTATGGCGACGCGGTCAAGCTCACCCACGCCTGCGCCGCCGAGCAGGAGGTGCGCCGGGCGCCCGATGCCGGCCGCTACGTCCTCACCGATGAGATAGCCGGCGGCCCAGCAATGTTCGACACCACACGACTGGATCCGACCGGCGGTGTGCAAGGCAACGAGGCCGACTCGACCGCCGAACTCGGGCGGCGGGCGGTCGCCGTCGGACTACAGACCGCCAGCCTCGATGAGGTGCTCTGCATCGCCGCAGTCTAGTGCGGTCCCCCTTATTGTGTTGGTGTGCAATAGCCGACGGTCGACGTTTGCCGCGCCACACGCGTCGGGCTGGGGACCCCACGGCAACCGACACCCGGCCAACCCTCTGAACCTATGCGCGAAGACGCTGGGCTGGTGTAGTTTCCAGCGAGTGGAGTTTTGCGCAACGTCTCAGGCCACGGACCTTTCGCGGTTCGTGCGGACCTACCCAGGCGCCATTGATGACGCGCTCGCCGCGGACTTGATCGCGCTACCGGGTGCCCAAAAAATGGACACGGAACATCGCCGCTGTTCCCTTACGCCCATCGTTGGTGACGTCTTGGAACGCTTCCGCAGTGTCGTGCGTGAATGCTTCGCGGACTACCGGGGGATCTCGACAACGCTCTACTTCTGCACACGGCTCGAGGCGCCGAATGTCCTGCGATACGAACCGTCGAGCCCCGATCGACCAGAGTGGTTCCACGAGCATGCCGATGCCTTCAATTGCCCATCCGCGACGCGACAAGTAAGCGTGGTCGCCTATTTGAACGACGTTGCAGTCGGCGGCGAAACGGTGTTTACGGCCTTTGATTACGCACAGCGTTGCGAGAAGGGAACCCTCCTATTCTTCCCGTCGAATTATCTCTTTCATCATCTCGCTCGACCGCCGGAATCTGGTCCGAAGATCGTGGTGGTGACGTGGATCCACTTCGGAAATGACGGCAAGCCCACGTACCTGACGGTGCCGCTGGGCATGAAGCGCGATCGCGATTTTTTGCTGGCCGAGGTCGAACGCAATCCCACGGACGCCAAGACGGTGTTCGACCTGGCCCACAGCTACTTTGACTCGGACGACTTCGCCAACGCACGCAAGTGGTATGCGCGGCGGGCCGAGCTGGGAGGTTCGGCCGAGGAGGTGTACTACTCGCTGTACCGGCTCGCGCAGGCGATGGCGAATCTGGGGGAGCCGTGGCCGGACACTCAAGACGCCTTCCTGCAGGCGTGGGCGTTTCGACCGACCCGCGCCGAGCCGCTTTATCAGATTGCTGTCCACTACCGGACCGAGCAGCAGTACCAGCTCGGCTACCTGTTCGCCGAGCGCGCGGCCCAACTCCCGCTCCCCGACGACGACATCCACTATGACCGCGACATCTACACCTGGCGCGCCATCGATGAGCAGGCGGTGTGTGCCGCGTGGATCGGCAAGCATGCCGAGGCGTTCGCGCTGTGTCGGCGGCTGCTGGCCAGCCCCGAGGTCCCCGAGGAGCGCCGGCGCGCGATTGCACTCAATCGCGACTTCTCGGCGCCGACGATGATCGAGGCGGCGGCTGAGTATCCAGATGCGTTGTCGGGCAGCCTGATTGCGGGCTCACGCGAAGCCGAGGTGACCGTCAGCCTGGTCGCCGGCCCGGACCGAGCCGCCGCTGAACTGACCCTGAATTCGTTTCTACACTGCTGCACCGATCTGTCACGGGTCGGGCGCTTCCTGGTGGTCGACGCCGGCCTGTCCGCGCAGGATCGCGCCACCCTGCAGCAGCGTTACGGGTTTCTCGAATTCGTCGATCCCGGTGCTGATGACGAAGCGGCTGCCCGGCTCGGGAGGCTCCGCAACCAGATCGGTGGACGGTTTTGGCTGCATCTGGGCCAGGGCTGGCGGTTTTTCGCCCCCGAAAACTACATCACCCGACTGTGCGCCGTGCTCGAGGCCGAACCGCGGGTGTTTCAGGTCGGCATCAATTACGGCGACGCGGTCAAGATCACCCACGCCTGCGCCGCCGAGCAGCAGGTGCGCCGCGCGCCCGACGCGGGCCGCTACGTCCTTGCCGACGAGATGGCCAGCGGCCCAGCAATGTTCGACGCCGCACGACTAGATCAAGCGCACAATGTCGATAGCACCGAATCGGATCGCCTACAGACCGCCAGCCTCGACGAAGTGCTCTGCGTTATCGCAACCTGACGCCGCCTAGCACCTGAAGACAATGTCGGCCCCTCAGCCCACCCGTTTCAGATAGCCGTCTGGGGCTACGGTGATCGCCAGCTTGTGCTGGATGCCCTTGTCAACCTCAAACTCGGTGTGCGCCTTGAGGTATTCGCGCACTGCGGTCTTCGGGTTGTCGCCCGGGCCCCATGGGCGGTTGAGAGACAGATCGGCGGGCACGTCTTCGACGATGGTGTCGAAAACCACGCAGTAGCTGCCTAGCGAGGTCAGCGGCGCGTAGGCCTGCAACTCGGCGAGTACATGGGCGTGGGTGTGGTTGCTGTCCAGACACACCAGCACGCGCTGGTAGCCGGCAGTGACCTCACGCACCTGCGCAACGGTTTCAGGCGCGATGCTGGAGCCTTGGATCATCTGGATGCGGCTGGCCATGGGATGTGCCTCGATGGCCGCACGATTGTGCTCGCGGATATCGATGTCGATGCCCAGCACTTTTCGGTTGGACTTGGCCGGGTCAAGTGTGCGACCGGATTCGATGGCATCAGCCATGTCCAGCAGCGCCAGCATGGATGCGCTGAAGATAAGCGATCCGCCGTGAGCGATGCCTGTCTCGATGATCAGGTCAGGACGGACGCGCCAGATCAGCTCCTGCATCGCAACGATGTCTTGTGGGTACTGAATGATCGGCCGCGACATCCAGGCGAAGTTGTACGAGTACTGGGCTAGCAGTGACGTGCGCATGAATTCGCCGGCATCGGCGTGGAGACGCTTGTTGTGTGACATCGCATCAATCCGGCTTATCGTTTCCACTTCGAAATCAGTCATGCTCCACTCCCGTCAGGTTGAAACGGTCTCCTGTCATCTTGCGAATTTCCTCCAGGTAATTGGAATTCATCACGCAGATCTCGGAACCTGGTGGGAGAGTGGCCATCCCGTCTTCCGGGGACATGACGCGCAGACCGGTGGCCGGCACAAACTTGCCGCATTTGGCCGGGTTGATGTCGATCAGGACATCCACCGGGTTGCCGCAGCGTTCCCGCAACAGCGAGTAGATGACGCCTTTCGACGCCGCACCCCATACGGCTCTCGCTCTTTCCGCCCGGTCGGAAGGAGCGACGGATACCGTCGCCAGAAAATCCTCCGGGAAGTCGACACGGGCCGCCGGACTGGACATGGGTGGCCGCAAGGTAGCGAGATCGGCAACGACATAGAGGTATTGGCCCCCAAACAGGTGTCCGCCGTCGACGACGTGGCCGAACATCGTTGAAAAGTCGCCGAGCCTAAAGTAATTGACGTGCTCGTAGAAGATGTCGAACCAGGCTCTCGCGCGCAGGATCCAGTCAAAGCACGGCACTTCGATATAGATGAGTCCGCCGCCGTTCGCGTCGCGCAAGCCGTCGAGAAAGCCGACGGGGTTCTGCACATGTTCCAGTACGTGACGCAGGATGAGTCCTCTGCCCGACACTGTCACACCATCCCCGAAGTAACGACGCTGCACGGCGAGATTTTCGCCCTCGTAGGTTGGATCGAAGCCAGCGATGGAGCAGCCGCGCGACTGCAGCAACTCGAGGAAATACGCTTTGCCGCAACCGACTTCGACCAACGCCTCAGTTCCCAAATAGCGCTCGACGATGGTGGCGACCTGTTCCAGGTGGCTCTTGAACATCGGGCTATGCGCCTGCTCGTTTTGATACGCGGCGTCGTAGTTCATCAGCTCCGGTTGAAAGTCCGCGTTGTAGACGAGACCGCTGATATCGTCCTGCACCAACCGAATGTCGCCGCGTGGGCACGAGCGTGCCTCGTCGGCCGAGTCGTACATCCGGTTCTGGAAGATCGGAAACGCCGACTGCTCATAGAGCGTTGTCGCACCAGTCATATTGCGTCCTCCCGCACGCCGACGACCCGCGGAGGGTCGAAAAGGTTCTCTGGCGCTGCCCCGAAACGCAGCAAGTCACGCCGCCCGTATTCGTCGGCAACGCGTTCGGCGAGTTGCCGAACGGTCACCCCTTCGCCTGAGCAGATATTCACCGCGCCTTGCCGCTGGCCCAGTGCGACGTCGGCGACCATCCGAGCGGCGTCTTTCACGTCGGAGAAATCACGTACCTGATTGCCGCGAGTGAGGAGCACTTCTTGCCCCGCCTCTAGTTGCCTGCGAATGTAGGGCACCAGGCGCCGCTCGTTTTCCCCCTCCCCATACAGGTAGAAGAGCCGGCACCAGGCAAAGCTCACGGCTTGCGTACCCAGAAAGTATTTCAGCACCTGGAAGGCCGATGCTTTGCACGCGGCGTACAACGTGTTCGGCGCGAGCGGAGTCTCGGTAGTCATCAGGCCT